>NZ_JANURN010000006.1:0-150701 GCF_030249855.1 Helicobacter zhangjianzhongii | reverse complement strand
AAACCTAGAAGCCCAAGAAAACAGCCAAAGCCTAGAATCCACCAAAGAGAGCAGCCAAGTCACTGCGCAAAAAGTGGATTCTAGCGCGGATTCTAGCGAGCTAGCCCAAGAAGCCGCGCCAAGCACGGCGCAGGATTCTAGCGCGGATTCTAGCGCGGCGCAAAGTGATAGCGCAGTCAATCCAAAAGAGCCGCAGACTGAAAAAGAGAGCGACACCGCGCCAAGCACGGCGCAGGATTCTAGCACCGCGCAAAGCACGCAGGAGGGAACACCAAAAGAGTCGCTGGATTCTAAGATTGCGGAGGGAGAATCTGGGGCTTTCTCAAGAAACATCGGCTTGCGCCGAGCGGTGTCCCTTGTTTTGCAAGGCGAGCAAGGAGATAAGACTAGTGGTCTATTAAAGGATTTTAGCTCAAAAACTAAATCCCCCTATAATCTCATCTGTGTCATTATAAGCTGGCGCACTTACCTCGCGTGGTAATCCCTAGAATCCGCGCTAATGAAATCACCACACCTTATAGAATCCACTTTACAAAACTAGATTCTAGGTTTGGGTATTTTGGTTGGATTCTAGATTTGTTTTATGAATCGCCACGCGAGCAATCCACCTGCAAGTGAGAGAGTAGGAGAAATCAACTTATGAAAAATGAGTGCTACTAGAATCCACTTTTTAAAGCTTATAATGACAGCCCTTTATTATCACAGCTTTGGTATAAGCAACACTTAGCAATCCAAACAAAAACAATAAATACCACAAACCTAGAAGCCGCATTTACACGAGAATCTAGCTTTGAGAGCCTTAGTGCTTTGCTGTATAAAATTTATTTCCCCCTTGCTGCTTGATGATAACAGCACCTTGAGCGATGAGTGTTTGTAGCTGGGCTAATTCTTGCGGGCTAAAGATTTGTGCAGCTTCATCGCAGGCAATAGGACGCGTGGCGATGAGCTTTAGCAATGTCTCTTTGCTGCGAGGTGAGCTTTTTGCAGGTGGATTCTGGGCTAGATCATCTTGGCTATCTTGGTTTTTGGAGCTCACTCGGCTAGGCAGCATAAGCGGCAAACCGCTAAAAATCTCTGCCATCTCTTGCAATCGCTCATTGCTTAGAGGCTTTACTGCATAGGCACTTGGGCGATCGATACTCCCTAAATCCACGCGAGATATAGGGATCTGGCGCAGAAATTCTGCGATAGCATAGAGATTTTCTTGCGTGTCATTATGCCCTTGCACAAGCAGCACTTCTGCGATAAGCTCGCCCTTGTAGCTAGAGGCAAACTCCCTAATCCCCTGCAAAATCTGCGCTATATCAAGGCTTTTGCTTGGGCGATCTACCTTTTTAAACGCGCTAGGCACCACCGCATCTAAAGAAAACTTCACCATATCAAAAGCATTTAACGCGTGCTTTTGGGCTACAAGATTTGAGCCATTGCTTAGGATTAGCGATTTTGTGCCTTGTGGCAAAAATGGCGTAACCGCAGTGATGACTTCATACAAATGCGGATAGAGTGTAGGCTCGCCTGTGGCAGTGAAGCTTAGCACATCAATCGCCCTATGGACCTGCAACGCTTGCTTGATCGCTTGTATCACTGCTTGTGGTGGTAGCACGACTTCCATAGAGTCCATAGGACCTGCCTTGTGTAGCTCGCAATACACGCAGTCAAAGTTGCATTGCTTATGGCTTGGTGAGAGATCCACGCCAAGCGATAGCCCAAAGCGGCGCGATCGCACCGGACCAAAGATTATGGATTCTAGGGGATTGGGGCTAGAATCTATGCTTGATTTTTTTGTATTTTGCGGCACGATCTATGCCTTTTTTGCCTTGCTTGTGCGCGATGTGGCGGGGGCTTTGGTAGAAGTTTTAGCGGAAGCTTTGGCTAGAGTTTTGGCAGGAGCCTTGCCCAAAGGCTCTTGTGTCTGCCCATCATAGCGTGCCTTACACCGCAAGCACTCAAGCACTTCGCCACTTTTTAGCTGCTTTTGCCCAAGCATATAGCCACACTCTTTACACGCAAGATTAGTAGGCTGCAACGCCGTCAAAAAGGTGCATTTTGGGTAGTTTTTACAGCCATAGAAGCTCCCCCTGCGGCTTTGTCTTTGCACAAGCTCGCCCTTGCACTCTGGACAAGGGACTTCAAGGCTTGCCCTAGGGCTTTTCTCGCCACTTGCACCATTTAAGGGCTTGGCATTTTTGCACTCTGGGTAGCCGCTACACGCTAAAAACTCTCCCCTTTTGCCAAATTTTCTCACCATTGCCCTGCCGCATTTCTCACACACTTCTTCGCTGGATTCTAGAGCTTGATCTTCTTTTTTAATGTATTTGCATTTGGGGTAGCCGCTGCAGCCTACAAACTCTCCATAGCGACTCTTGCGCTTTACAAGCTCCTTGCCACACTCTGGGCAAAACTCTCCCGTGGGTGTGGCGATCTTTTGACTGGCGATGGTTGTTTTGCCCTGCGTGATTTTCGCCATAAATGGCTCGTAAAAATCCCACAACACTTCCTGCCAAGAGTGCTTGGCAAGCGCGATTTCATCAAGCTTTTCTTCCATATCCGCACTAAAGGCAGAATCCACTATTTCGCAAAAATGCTCCTCTAAAAGCGTGATGACTTGAAAGGCGGATTCTTGCGGGATAAGCTGGCGGTTTTGGATAGCGATATACTCCCTAGAAGCAAGCAGAGAAATCGTGGGTGCATAAGTGCTAGGACGCCCTATGCCTAGGGATTCTAGCATTTTGATAAGGCTTGCTTCAGAGTAGCGTGCTGGTGGCTCTGTGGTGTGCTTTTGCGCGGCGATGGATTCTGGTGTAATGAGAGCATTAAGCGTAAAATCAGGCAGCAAAGAGTCTTTATCATCATTGCCTAAAATAGCCAAATATCCATCAAAAAGCAGTTTCCTGCCGTGCGCCTTACACTCGCCCCTTTCACTTGTGAAAAACACATTTTGCACTTCATAGATGGCTTCTGTGCTTTGAGAGGCTAAAAATCTCTTATAAATCAGTGTATAGAGCTTTAGCTCATCGGGCTTTAGGTAGGATTTGGCGATTTCTGGCGTGAAGTTGATATTTGTAGGGCGGATGGCTTCGTGCGCTTCTTGCGCGCTTTTGGCGTTTCTCGTGTAGATTTTGGGCTTATCTGGGACATAGCTTGCTCCATACTTTTCCCCGATGTATTTGCGTGCGGCTTCTTGGGCGATTGTAGCGATATTTAGGCTATCTGTGCGCATATAGGTGATAACACCCATAACCCCACTATCTGTCGCCACGCCTTCATACAAACGCTGGGCGATGCTCATCGTGCGCGTAGGCGAGTAGCCAAGAGTAGATGACGCGCTTTGCTGCAAGGTAGAAGTCATAAATGGCGGAGGTGTTTGGGACTTTTTTTCCTTTTTGCTAATGTCGCGGATAGTGAAAGTGGATTCTAGCAAGGCTTGCACCATAGAATCCGCCATTTCCTGCGTGCTTATATCAAACTTTTGTAGCTTTTGTCCGCTGAAGTGCGTAAGCTCACTTTGCACACCATTAAACACCGCGCAAATAGTGTAGTAGTCTTGCGGCGTAAATGCCTGTATCTCTCGCTCTCTATCGACAACAATCTTTAGCGCAGCACTCTGCACCCTGCCTGCAGAAAGTCCTTTAGAAATTTTGCTAGCAATAAGCCCACTAAGCTTAAAGCCCACGATCCTATCAAGTAGTCGCCGCGCTTGCTGGGCATTGACTCTATCCATATCAATCGTGCGTGGCTGTGCTAATGCCTGCAAAATCGCGCCTTTGGTGATCTCGTGGAAGACTATGCGCGGGAAAGATTCTAGCGGCTTTGTGTTATCGATTGCTTGTGTGATATGATAGCCTATGGCTTCTCCCTCTCGATCTTCATCGGTGGCGATGTAAGTAGTCTTTGCCTTTTTGGAGAGCTTTTGGATCTGGGATACAAGCTCTTTGTGATCGCTAGGGATTTGATACTCTGGGATAAAGTGCCTATTTTCCACCTTGATCCCGAAAGAAAATTTAGGCAAATCGCGAATATGTCCCTTAGACGCGATGACTTCATACCCATCGCCTAAAAATGCCTTAATCGTCTTGGCTTTAGCTGGGGATTCTACAATGATAAGATCTTTCATATTGACTCTTTGTGTTTGTGTGGTGGATTATTGTAGCAAAAAGCACGCGCAATTTGTCAAGCTAGCTACCCACTGCCTAAAGCCATTTGGGATTAGCCGTGAAGCTCACAGACAGCCAGATTTTATAGCTTGGGATCTCAAGAGCTGCTTCAATATGATCGCGGATTTTATCAAAATCATCGATAGAAGTGATCGCGCAATCTGTCGTAGAATCTACTAAGATATTGATCTCTATCATATAGAACCGCCCCGATTTTGCTGTATGTGTATCATAATCACCAAAGCCAAACTTTTGACTAAGCTCTTCCATAATCTGCGTAATTTTCTCATCAAGATCCCTTGGCGCGACCATAATGAGATCTTTAAAATTCGCGATACAAATCCGCACAGGACTCACACACAAAAGCAGCGACAAAATCGCAAGCAACCCCGGATCAATATAGCGCGAGAGGATTAAAATCTGGCTAGAATCCAGGGGGATAAGACTGCGCAGGGATTCTATATTGTGCGATTGCAGTGGAGTTAGCAGCACATAGAGCAAGGCAAATGCACTAAGCGTGCCTAGATACAAGATACAATCAATTTTCCACTCTGTATTATCCACGCCGATGAGATCAGAATCTAGCCTCTTAGCATACACACTCGTATAGCCAAATAGCAGCGCACAAAAGCCAAAAGCACACAGCGTGTAAAGCACCGCTCCATCAAGCAGCACCTCATACCCACCAGAAAATATACTCTCTAGCGCAGTGATAAACGCATACAAACACACAAGCACCAAAATCAATGATTTAAAAAAATTCACCATAGGCTCAAAGCGCACATAGCCGTATTGAAACACATCATCATCTTCTTTATAGATGTAGCGCGAAGTGATCACGCTAAGCGCACCAAGCCCCACGCTAATAAGCGCGACAAAGCCATCAAAAATCACCGCCTTGCTCTGTATCCACACACCAAAGCCCACGCCAAATACCGCTAAAAATAGCGCGCTAAACATTGAAACTTTTAAGACAAATTGCTCTTTGGCATTGTTTAGGGCGATACTCTTAGTAGAATCCTGTGTAGATTCTACGCCGCTAGGCTTGGGGGCGTTAGGCTGCCTAGTTTTACGCACGCTTTTTATGTAATTATTTCGCGCTTTGAGAATCGTATCAAATGGTGTGTGATTCATACTGCTATCTTAACTTCTCTAGCCTAAAGGCAAATCTATGCACTTCACCCACAATCCGCACTTCTACTATCATTATGCCATTGTGCTTAATGCCCTTGTCCTTGATGACAACAAAGCCGCCTTGTGCCTTGTCGCTTGATAAGCTAGATTCTCGCAAGGCATTCATTAGTAGCACCTTAAGCGCACCGCGCTTCTCTTGTGCATAGGCGATTGTGCTTGGATTTTCTATCATAAATGGGCTTGCCATAAGCGGGAAATATAAAAACCCCGGACTTGCCACATAATAAAATGGTGAGATATTATAATGCACCATTTGGGCATTTACACTAGGCGTGGGCGTGGGGATATTGAAATCTTGCAAAATCTCAATAAAGTCATAATCACCCTTGCGCAGCCTGTCATAATCCACCACCTCTAATGCCACGCCTCCTATATGCGCACTAATATTTGCCGGGCTAAAGAGTAGAGATTGTGCGGAGTGTTTTTGTGCTACAGATGGCGTTAGCTGCGCACTGATATAAAGGACAATCACGCTATGGGCTATGTCTTTTTGCCCAAGCTCAACTTGCACACTAGAATCCACAAACCTAGAGCGCAAGATCTGCACGCCCTTTTGATAGCTCACGCCCCCTTGCTTCAAGGCTTTTATCTCTATGCCACTTGTTTGCTTAAGCATATCTAGCTCATCTTTTGTCGCGCTAAAATCCGCCGTAATGCCAAAGCGAGCGCACCCACCAAGCCACACAGCAAACACCAATCCAAGAGCTATATAAACACCCCTATACACACCAACTCCTAGCAATACTAAAATAACAATGCAACGATATAGCCAAAAAGTAAATACAGAGATTTTCAAGCTATACCTAAGGCAAGCTATGCTAGAATCCGCGCTTTACACTTAATTTAAAGGGTTTTTATGAAAAGGACTTACCAACCACACAACACACCACGCAAGAGGACACACGGATTCCGCGAGAGAATGAAGACAAAAAATGGTCGCCGAGTCATCAATGCAAGACGCGCCAAAGGACGCAAACGACTCGCAATCTAACGCTAGTAGGTCGCTATGGATTCACTTAAAACCAAGCAAGAATTTGACTTTGTCTATAAGCGTGGGTTTTCGCGCTATGCTAAAGGCTTCACGCTTTATGTGTGCAAGATCTCTAGCCTGCTAGGATCCCACACAAACACCCACCTATACCGCGATCACGATTCTCCTAAGCAGCCTTCAAAGCTCGGGCTTAGTATCTCTCGCAAAGTTGGCAATGCCGTAGTGCGCAACCGCCTAAAAAGACGCGTGCGTGCGATATGCAATGCAAATGAGCAGATCGCGTATGGATTGTGCTTGGTATTTGTCGCTAAGCCCGGTGTGGCAGATTTGAGCTTTGCAGAGCTGCAAGACTCACTCCACAAAACGCTAGCCTTTATCCTGCAGCATTTACACAAGGCAAAAGCCAAGCCTAGCCAAGCCCCACGCGCCCAAGCAATGCATAGCCCGGCAGATAAAGCAATGTCTCACAGCATAAGCAATCATAGCAAGGATAGCCTGCGCGTGGCTCAATGCTCGCGAGAAACAGCACACAAACCCACAAATGCCTATGCTAAAATTCACAACCAAAGCAATCTTGCTAGATTCTGTGATGTAATATGATAGTAGCAAGACAGACAGCTTTGCTCACACGCAAAAAAGGCAGCAAAATCGCGGTGGCTATGGTGCTGGGACTATGGCGATTGTATAAGGTGCTTCTATCGCCGCTATTTGGTAACTCGTGTAGATTTTACCCGACTTGTTCGCATTATGCTTGCTTGCTTTTGACACACGAGAATCCACTTCACGCGATGATGAAGATAGCTTATCGCCTTATGCGCTGCCAGCCTTTCGCACAAGGTGGGATAGAATACCCGATCATCAAAAAGCGATTTATAGCACATAGCATAGGAGTTACAAAGGGCATTGACCTAGAATCCACACACGCCCAAGACTTTGTGTATTGGTATGTCCCTATCCATACGCACAAGAGCGCGCAAGATGCTACTTGCTATGCCATCATTCCAGCACTTAGGAGTAAGTAATGCAATCTCAATCCCACATACTGCAGATGTCTCTACCAAGCAGCTACAAAAAGCTAGCAAGAGCCTTACACAAATATAAATTTTAGAAGGATACGCGAATGAAAAAAGATGATACCAATTCTCGAGTGCTACTTGCCGTTGTTGTTTCTTTTATCTTCATTATTATTTACAGCTACTTTGTGCAAGACCCAAGCAAAGCCCAGCAGAAGCGCGAGCAAGCAAACACAGCAAAATCGCTAGACTCCACAGAATCTAGCACAAGTCAAGCAGACTCTCCCAACTTTGCTCACAATCAAGCCCCACAAGCCAGCCAAGATAGTCCATTTCAAGCACCTGCACGCCCTATCATCTCGCGTGTTGTTTCTAGTAGCGTGGAAGTAGAGATTGATGATCTAGGGAGAATCGCACAAGTCTATTTGAAAGACAAGAAATTCACCGCCCCAAGACAAGAAGGCTTTTTTAGCCATTTGGGCAAGCTCTTTGGGCTAAACTCCGCAGAATCCACACCCCAAGAAAAACTCCCACTTTTCGCACCACAGACTATTCTACCACTAGAGATCCGCTTCCAAGATCAAGCCCTAAACGCCCACGCCACAAACACCACCTACAAGGCTTCAAACGCCCATATCACCTTAGAGAACAACGGCACACCACAAACGCTCACACTCACGCAAACAATGCCAAATATGACCATAACCAAAACTCTGCAGTTTTTCTATGATGATGATGGCTTGAAATACACCATAAATATCGCTATGTCCAAGCCCACACCTTACGCGCTCTCAAGCGGTATGCGTCCGGTTGCTGATGATGATGGCTATGCGTTCCACGGCGTTGTGCTAAAAAGCGATGGATTAAAAGGCACGATAGAAAAAATAGAGGACAAAGACGCCAAGCTAGAGGGGCAGTCTTTCACACAAGTGCCTTTTATCTCCGCATCAGATCGCTACTTCACTACGCTACTTTTCACGCGTGATGTGCGAGGGCTGCACGCACAGGTTGTCGGCGATAGCAAAAAGCACCCGATCCCCTATATTATGCTAGATTCTAATATCGAGCTAGAGGGCTATGTAGGACCCAAAAACTATCAGCTGCTAAAATCCATTTACGAGCCGCTCACTGATGTCGTGGAGTATGGGCTTATCACCTTTTTTGCTAAACCGGTATTTTTACTCCTAGAGTGGCTCTATATGCTTATGGGGAATTGGGGCTGGGCGATTATCGGGCTTACGATTATTGTGCGCTTGATCCTCTTCCCCCTTAGCTATAAGGGTATTATGAGTATGCAGCGGCTTAAAGATCTCACGCCTAAAATGAAAGAAATCCAAGAGCAATACAAAGGCGATCCGCAAAAAATGCAAATGCATATGATGCAGCTCTACAAAAAGCACGGCGCAAACCCACTTGGCGGCTGCTTGCCACTGCTATTACAAATCCCTGTGTTTTTCGCTATTTATCGCGTGCTCTATAATGCTGTGGAGCTTAAAAGCTCGCAGTGGATTCTATGGATACACGATCTATCAGTAATGGACCCTTACTTTATCTTGCCTATTCTTATGGGGGCTAGTATGTATATCCAGCAAGCTCTCACACCAAATACCCTAGACCCTATGCAAGCAAGGATTTTCAAGCTTTTGCCTATTATTTTCACGCTTTTCCTTATCACTTTCCCAGCGGGGCTTGTGCTGTATTGGACGATCAACAACATCTTTGCTATCGGTATGCAGCTTGTCATCAACAAAATCATCGATAAGCAAAGAGCCGTAGAAATCGCCAAGCACAAAAAGCCTAGCAAAGACCACGCCCAAAAGACCAAACCAAAAACCAAGGAATAACACCGATGAAAAAAATCACCGCACCGACATTGCAAGAGGCATTAAGCCAAGCGGCTTTAGAGTTTGGCTGCTCTGTCACGGAGCTAGAATATGAAGTTATCCAGTATGAATCTAGCGGGTTTTTGGGCTTATTTAAAAAGCCAGCGACTATTGTCGTTAGTCTAAAAGACAAGCCCCACGCCACAGCCCCTATCCCACACGCCCATGCACCACAAAGTGCCGCGCTACATCAGCCTACACAAACCACAGATCAAGAGTTTTTTAACGCATCGGAGTTTTTCAAAGATTCTACAGAAACGACACAAATATTTCAGACAAAAGACGAAATCATCGCAGAAATCACCGCTGCTATTGAAGAAATGCTAAGCTTTATGCCCTACAAAATCCACACGATTCAAGTAAGCTTCTGTGATCCACAAACGCTCTATATCTTCTTAGATGGAGCGGATTCTGCCTTATTGATCGGTGAGAGAGGCTACCGCTACAAAGCCCTATCCTACTTGCTTTTTAATTGGATCCAGCCCACTTATGGCTACAATATCCGCCTAGAAATCGCGCAATTTTTGCAAAACCAAGAAGAAGCCATAGAGGCGTATTTGGTAGGTATCATCAATGAAGTGCGCCGAGAGGGCAAAGCCCAGACCAAGCCGCTTGATGGGATTCTAGCCTTTATCGCGCTAAAAAAGCTCCGCGATACATTTCCGGATAAATACATCTCTTTCCGCCAAAACGCCCAAAATGAGCGGTATATCGTGATTAACGATTTTTACCGCTAGATTCTGGACTTATATGCAAGATACCATAGCTGCTATTGCTACCCCTAGTGGTGTGGGTGGGATTTGTATTGTGCGTGTAAGCGGCGAGCTAGCCCCCCAAATCGCCCAAGCCATCACCAAAGACCAGCTCCCCACCCCACGCTACGCCGCCTTACGCACACTCTATGACACGCAAGGCGCGCTTATCGATGAAGCCATAGTGCTGTATTTTGCCGCGCCAAGAAGCTACACTTGTGAAGAAGTCGTGGAATTTCAATGCCACGGCGGCGAGATCATCGGCAGCAAAGTCCTAAGCCAATGCCTAGCCCTAGGAGCTAGGATCGCTAGGGCTGGGGAATTTACCAAGCGTGCTTATCTCAATGGTCGCTTAGATCTCGCCCAAGCAAACGCCATAGCCCAGATGATTGCCACAAGAGACGCCTCTTTCCAAAGTGCATTAGCCAAGCAGCTAAAAGGCGATTTAGGAGCGTTTGTAAAGCAAGTGCGCACAAGCCTTATAAACGCCCTAGCCCACACAGAAGTGATGATTGATTATAGTGAAGAAGACATTCCAAGCGATATTATCACTAGAATCCACTCTATGCTAGATGCCCTTGCCACGCGCCTAAGCAATATCTACACCTTTTCCAAAGCTCGCCCCAATCAATGCCACAGCCTTTGCCTTATCGGCAAGCCAAATGTCGGCAAGTCCTCCTTGCTTAATGCGCTTTTGCTCTATGATCGTGCCATCACCTCTCCCATAGCCGGCACCACGCGCGATAGCATTGAAGAAGAGCTGCTGATAGGACCCCACCGCGTGCGGCTTATTGACACCGCTGGCATACACCAAAGCACCGACCCCCTAGAATCCAAAGGCATAGAAAAGAGCCTCCAAGCCCTAAAAGAAGCGAGCATAATCCTTGTCGTTTTCGATGGCTCTAGCCCCCTAGATACTCAAGATGAAGCGATAATAGCACTCGTGCAAGGAGAGGGCGCAAGCCGCCAAAGCCCCCCCAAAATACTCCCTATAATCAACAAATGCGACCTCCCAAGCAGACTAGATTCAGCCACACTCCAAAGCCTAGAATCCACTTCTGCCGCTACAATCGCGGTAAATGCCCTAGATAAATCCGCCACTGCTAGCATACTTTATAGCGCGATCGCACAAGCCCTAGCCCAAGAATCCTACCAAGACATTATCCTAAGCGCACCCTACCAGCAAGAGGCAATCGCACAAACACAAGCCCATATACAAAGTGCTTGCACCAAGCTAGACTCCCTAGAATTAGAGCTGTTTGCCTACCATATCAAAGATGCCCTAGAATCCATAGGGCATATCACCCACCCCTACAATAGTGAAGAAGTGCTTGATAGTATGTTTGGGCAGTTTTGCTTGGGGAAGTGATTGGATCTAGACATAAGGCGCAAAAGTGGATTCTAGAGCAGCAAGAAAAGCAGCAATGTCAAAAGTGGATTCTAGGCTAGAATCCACTTTTAAAACCACCCAAACTTTACAAGAGCAAACAAAGGATTCTAGGAGTTCAAGCTGTTTTTGAGCCAAACGATTCTAAGAATTGCGGTGGGGCTGTGGGTGTTTTACGCTATTTTTAGGGCAGAGCAAGACTTGAGGTCTGCGGTTGCCTTAAAAATAGCGTAATCAATCGCATTGCTTACCCAAAGCTGAATCGCACAAAATCAAACCAAATTAGAAAAGGATATATATGCTCCCCCCTCTCAATCACCTAGCAATCATTATGGACGGCAACGGCAGATGGGCACAACTACAAGGCAAGCCACGACAAGCAGGACATAAAAAAGGCGCGAGCAATGTCCGCACGATCACAAATTGGTGTGCCAAGCACGATATAGGCTATCTCACACTCTATGCCTTCTCCACAGAGAATTGGAATCGCCCCAAAACAGAGGTCGATTTCCTTATGAAGCTTTTAGAGCGATATTTGCGCGATGAAGCCAAGACCTATCACGACAATGCCATTAGATTCCGCGCGATTGGGGATATAGACTTCTTCTCCCAGCCATTAAAGCATCTAATCCTAGACCTAGAATCCTCCACCTCCCACTACACAAACTTGACCCAAACTCTAGCCCTAAACTACGGCTCGCGCAATGAGATCACCAGAGCCTGCCGCAAGATTGTGCTAGCAAGCCCAAAGCTTAGTGATGATCCGCAAGAAGCCGCCAAAGCTCTAGAATCCACTTTAGCCAATGCGCTTGATACTGCGGATATGCCCGATGTGGATTTGCTTATCCGCACAGGTGGCGAGCAGCGACTCTCAAACTTCCTGCTATGGCAAGCAAGCTATGCCGAGCTAGCTTTCACCCAGACGCTGTGGCCAGATTTTAATATCAACGAGCTAGCGCGCATTATTGAGGAGTTTCACTCACGCACAAGGCGATTTGGCGGATTGTAAGCCATAGGCAAATCCTACTATACGCCACATAATGCAAAGCATAAAACAAAGAAAAGTTAAGAAATAATTAAACTTATGCTAGCGCAAGATTTGCTATACTAGAAATTCTCAAAGCAACCCCAACAATGAAAAGGAGAACCCCAATGCAAGCATTTATCACAGACTACAACAACGCCGTGCAAGAGCGAGCCAAAGAAGGCGTCCCACCACTACCACTTACGCAAACGCAAGTTGGCGAAGTGATCAAAATCCTGCTAGATTCCGCTGCTAGCAAGGAGGAGCAAGACTTCGCGCTTGATTTGCTCACCAATCGCGTAAGCCCCGGAGTCGATGAAGGAGCCAAGCTTAAGGCTGAATTTTTAGGCGAGATCATCGCCGGCAAATCCTGCAAGAGTATCTCCCCAGAGCTAGCAGCAAAGCTACTTGGCACAATGCTAGGAGGCTACAATGTCCCCTATCTCATCAAAGCCCTAGAAAATAGCGACAAGCAAGTAGCACAAACCGCAGCAAATGGGCTAAAGCACACGCTGCTTATCTATGACACCTTTGATACCATTGCGGCGATGAGCAAAACTTCTGCCCTAGCAAAAGAAATCATCGAGTCGTGGGCGAATGCAGAGTGGTTTTTGCATAAGCCTGCCTTGCCAGAGGAGATTAAGCTTGCCGTGCTTAAAATCGATGGCGAGACCAACACCGATGACCTAAGCCCAGCAAGCGATGCTTTCACCAGAAGTGATATACCCACCCACGCTAAAGCTATGCTAAAAAGCCGCGTAGAAAACTACGAATCTCGCATAGAAAATATCAAAAAAATCGCCAAAGATAATGGTGCTAGTGTCGTATATGTCGGCGATGTGGTCGGCACAGGTAGCAGCCGCAAATCCGCTTGCAACTCTATCGTATGGCATTTTGGCAATGACATTCCCTATGTGCCAAACAAAAAAAGTGGCGGCTTTGTGATAGGCGGCATTATCGCGCCAATATTTTTTGCCACTTGTGAAGATAGCGGCTGCTTGCCGGTAGTGGCAAATGTCGATAAGCTAAAAGAGGGCGATATTATCACGCTTAAGCCTTATAGTGGCGAGATTGTGAAAAATGGCGAGGTAGTAAGCAAATTCACCTTAAGCCCAAATACAATCTTTGATGAAATCCGCGCGGGCGGGCGGATCCCCCTTATCATCGGGCGAGGGCTTACCAACAAGGCGCGTAAATTCCTAGGGCTAGGCGAGTTTGAGGGCTTTGCCAAGCCTGCCCAGCCACAATCTAGCACCAAGGGCTTCACCCTAGCGCAGAAAATGGTCGGTCGTGCGTGTGGCAAAGATGGGGTTAGAGCAGGTGAATACTGCGAGCCAATCGCCACCACCGTGGGCAGCCAAGACACCACCGGTGCTATGACACGCGATGAAGTCAAAGAGCTTGCTAGCCTAAGTTATAGCGCGGATTTTGTGATGCAAAGCTTCTGCCACACAGCAGCCTACCCCAAGCCTGCTGATGTGAGCTTGCAAGCGACTTTGCCAGATTTTATGCGCAATCGCGGTGGTGTCGCCCTGCGTCCTAAAGATGGCGTGATCCACTCGTGGCTCAATCGCTTCTGCCTGCCAGATACCGTTGGCACAGGCGGAGACTCACACACTCGCTTCCCCATAGGCATTAGCTTCCCAGCAGGCAGCGGGCTTGTAGCCTTTGCGGCAGTTACAGGCTCTATGCCGCTTAATATGCCAGAATCCGTGCTTGTGCGCTTCAAAGGCAAGATGAATCCGGGCATCACCCTGCGCGATCTTGTCAATGCGATCCCCTACTACGCGATCAAGCAAGGACTCCTAACCGTCCCTAAGCAAAACAAAAAGAACATCTTCAGCGGCAAAATCCTAGAAATCGAAGGGCTAGAAAATATCAAAGTCGAGCAGGCGTTTGAGCTAAGTGATGCGAGTGCCGAGCGTAGTGCGGCTGCCTGCACCATAGCCTTAAACAAAGAGCCCATAATCGAATACCTAGAATCCAATATTTCACTCATCAACGCGATGATTAAAGATGGTTATGGCGATGCCAAGACCCTAGCACGCCGCGCGGAGAAAATGCGCGAGTGGATCAATAACCCCGTCTTGCTAAGAGCGGATAAAGATGCCGAGTATGCCGCGGTGATTGAGATTGATCTAAGTGAAATCACAGATCCTATCCTAGCCTGCCCCAATGACCCTGATGATGTCGCCACTTTGAGCGAGATCCTAGCAGATCCTAAACGCCCCAAAAATATCGATGAAGTCTTCATCGGTAGCTGTATGACAAATATCGGGCATTTTAGGGCGTTTGGCGAGATTATGAAAAACGAAGGGCAGTCTGCCACACGCACTTGGCTAGTGCCTCCTACAAAGATGGATTCTAAGCAGCTAAGCGATGAGGGCTACTTCTCTCTCTTTGGCGCAGCAGGTGCTAGGATCGAAGTGCCCGGCTGCAGCCTTTGTATGGGCAATCAAGCGCGCGTGAAAGACAATGCCGTGGTCTTCTCCACCTCTACAAGAAACTTTGACAATCGTATGGGTAAAGGCGCGCAAGTCTATCTAGGCAGCGCGGAGCTAGGCGCAGTGTGTGCCAAGCTCGGGCGACTTCCAAGCCTTGAAGAATACCTCCAAATAGTCCCACAAAAGCTAGGACAAGACACCTCTAAAGTCTATAAATACCTAGAATTTGACAAGATCAAAGACTTCGCTCTATAACTTCTCTAGCTTTAAGCACACGCTTAAAGCTAGCCCACAATCCAAGACCCACACCCTTTAAGGAGCATTTCAAGCGATGAAGCATTTGCAAGAGTCTAGCACCACTGCCAAAAGTCGATTAGGGGGGGGCAGCAGCAAAGTAGCCTCTCACTAGAATCCAGCTCTGCCCCCACGCAGACCCGCCGCACAGCCCCCACCAATCTCACACGATCCAATCTCATCACCAACGAGCCGCCAAACACCTTAGCTAGCAGCATAGAGTCCATACTCCACAGCTTTGAGGACCACAGCTGCGACATCGCTATAATCAGTGGCTACTTCAATGCCAAAGCCCTAGAGTATCTCTCCACCCACGCACACAAGATCCGCTCCCTAACCCTTATCCTAGGCACGCAAGACCCATCGACAAAAGACACAGATCAAGTGCGATTTTTCCTACAAGATCCCTATGATTTACGCATAGTTGATTACACAGAGCAGCTAGAGAGCTTACGCACCACGCGCAAGGCATATAGATTTATCAGCGACACGCCCACGCACATCGCTATGCTACAAGGCAAAAGCACTCTTATTCACGCCAAGCTCTATGTCTTCCACACCAAAGACACGCCAAATCGCACGCAAACTGCCATCATCGGCAGCTCAAATTTCACCGCCAGCGGACTAGGACTCTATGACAATAAGAGCAACAAAGAGCTAAACCTAGTATGCGACTCCAAAGCCGACACACAAGCCGCCCTAGAGTATTTCTACCAAATGCTACACGCCTGCCAAGATAGCACCAAGCAAGTCCAAGAAGCCCTAAGCACGAGCTTTTTCTACCACAGCCCTAAGGATATTTTCGCCAAGCTCTACGCCCTGCTAGAGCACCCAGAAGCCGATCTAGATAGCGATGAAAATGCGCTTATAGAGCAAGGGAGCAAGGCATTTGGACTCTATCCTTTCCAGCAAAAAGCGGCAAAAGAGCTGCAAAAGCGGCTTAAAACCTACAAAGTAGCCCTATGCGCGGACTCTGTGGGCGCGGGTAAAACACTCACCGCCCTAGGCGTGCTAAGCGCATATAGCAATATTGTCATAATCACCCCTCCCAAGCTCTGCGCCCAGTGGGAGAGCTACTTTAGCCACGCTCCGCAAAGCCCACGCGACACATTGATAGCAGACCTTAGCTTCTGCACCCATATCATAAGCTACCACCAAGCCGCCAACCCAGATGAAAAAGTGCAAAAACTACTTAAATACGCCAGCCTTATCATCATCGATGAGAGCCATAATCTCCGCAACGGCTCGGCAAAATCACGCCAAAACCAATACGACAAGCTCCAAGCCAATCTCAGCAAATCCGCACGCCTGCTGCTCCTTAGCGCGACACCTATCAACAACAAAATCACCGATTTATCCAATCAACTAGCCCTAATCAACCCCACAATCACTATAAGCGGCGACACGCTAAACCTAGCTAGAGTCTGCGCCCAAGCAGACAAAGCCCTAGAATCTAGTGCGCCAATCCCCAAGGATTATTACAGGCTCACTCACACTATCTACACCACACAAAGCAGCGAGATAGAATCCCAGCTAAAGCTTTGGGGCAAGCACCTCCCCAAAGCCCACATCGCGCCCAAGCTCTTCCTATCAAGCGTGCCTAGCGGGATAGACTTTAGCTATGAAGAGCTTGTGCAAATCCTAGGACTTGGCGATGATAAGACAAGCGAATCAATCAGCTTTAGTATCTATGACCCCTACCCTTTTCTCCCAGACTCTATTAGAGAAATCCTGCAAGATAAGCAGCTAGAAAATCTAGGCGACTACACCACGCCAAGGGGCTTCCTAGCGATGAGCTTGCTAAAAGCCCTAGAATCCTCCCTAGATGCATTCTCCAAAATCCTAGGCACGATCATCGCCTACCACCGCAGCTTCCTCTCTGCCAAAGAGCTAGAAGAAAGGCAAGATGACTTGCTTGATGAAGATGCCGCCATTTTCCCCACAAGACTCAAGAAATGCTACGAATATGGCTATATCACCAAGCTATCTCCGCGCTTTAGAGAGCTATGCGAGCAGGATTTATCCAAGCTAGAATCCATACAAGAAAGGATCTCCCCCTACAATGCGCAAAAGCACTTTGCTAGAAGCGAGAAATTTACCCAAGTATGCAAGATCATAGACGCCCTAGGCGAGAGTATCCACAGCCAGAAGCTCCTAATCTTTAGCGAGTCTATCATCACTTGCGAGACCATTAAGCAAAGCTTGCAGGCTAGCTACCCCAAGCTACACATAGCTAGTATCACAGGCGAGACCAAGACCAAAGAGTTTAATGCAAACAAGCGACTCTTCTCCCCCAAATCACAGAAATACACCCTAGCTAGCGGCGAAAAGCCCATAGATATTCTCGTAGCTAGCGACTGCATTAGCGAGGGGCAAAATCTCCAAGACTGCGCCAATCTCATCAACTGGGACATAGCCTTTAATCCCGTGCGTGCGATCCAGCGCATAGGGCGGATCTATCGTATCGGTAGCAGCCACACACAGATACATATCTACCACTTTTTCCCACATATCAAGCTAGAATCCTACATCAAGCTAGAATCACGCATAGCCCACAAGACCCAAGCAGCAGCTACCACCACCACGCAGAAAAACTTCTTTGGCACAAGCCTTGAGCAAGAGCCAAGCCAGCAAGCCAGACAAGAAGCCTACCAAGCCCTAGATAGCAAGCTAAGCGCACTTGATGAGACCAAAGACTACCTCCTATCCCCAAGCTCTGTGCTAGGCTCTATGCTAAGCGAGAAGCACCAAAGCCACCTGCCAAATGGCATATTTTCTATCGCTAGATCAAGCTCCACAAGCGCAAGCACCCTAGCCCAGAATCTCATCTTTGCCGCCTTGCAAGATGAGAGTAAGAAAACTTACTACACCCTCTACAACTGCGCTAGCAAGAAGCTCCTGCCATCTGTGAGCGATAGCGACTGCAGCCGCAACCTCTCACAGCTTAGAGACTTTGCCAGCATAAAAGAAGCCGATAAAGCGGAGTTTAGCTCCCTAGAGCGAGCCAGCCAAGATTATGAAAATATCGCTTTCTTGCAAGCTATTTTCAAAGATATAGCCAAAGATTTAGAAGCACAGATACTATCCCACAGCCAAGCCCAAGCCAGTATAAAAACGCGCGATAGCGGACTCTACTCCATTGAGAAAAAACGCTTTACACTCATTGCGTTTTTGTTTGTCAATCCGGACTTTAGCGAGCTAGCAAACTATAAGGCAAAGAGTCTATGAGCACTTTTTCTAAGGGGGATTCAGTCTTGGGTGAGCAATGCGGCAGTGTTGCGAAAATTACTAAAGAAACATCGCCTACGGCGAGCGGTGTCCCTTGTTTTGTGAAAGGCACGAACGCCAAGTTCGCTAACCTTCCCCAATTTTCGCAAAGCTACCACAGCACCACCGCAACTCCTAGAATCCTTGAAGAAGAAAATCAAGCTTCTCTGTCATTGCGAGCCGACAACGGCGGCGTGGCAATCCATAATCAAAAAGTGGATTCTAGCGATGAAGCTTTTTTATCGTCATTGCGAGATTTTGCGCTAGCAAAATCGTGGCAATCCACACAATCCGCAAAAGCGGATTCTAGGATTTTCACTCAAACCGCCCAAAGTCTAAACAACTTGCAGAGCGAAAACGCCCAAAACGCGTTTGATAGCCAAGTCGCAGGCGGCAGGATTTTTGATGAAAAAGCGGGGTTGTGCAGTGGCGAGCAAGGAGATAAGACTCGAGTGTCTATCGACGCAGCGAGCCACAAACTCCCCGCTTTTTCGCAAAAAGCCAACGCCCAAACCACCCAAAGCCGAATCGCTTAAAGCCAAACCAAAACCAAAGGAGCCTCCAATGACCCCCCACCTATCCCCCCTATCCCACCACAAAAATAGCCCTAAAGCCCTAGCACAAAGCTTCAAAGCACTTATCTATGAGCTTTTCTCCCTAGAAGTAGCCCAAGCAGACGCGCAAGCCCTACACGCCCTAGAGCAGAGCTATGGAGAGTTTGACTTTGGCGGCGCGATTGTGTGCTTTGCCTCTGCTGCTAGCAGCGAGACTCTCTCTAGCTCTAGCCTAGGGCATACAAACCTAGCCTTTAGCCTTATCTGCTCAAAGCCTAGTGCCACACTCTCCAAATCTCTCTATGCCAAAGCCACCCAAGCCATAAACCGCGCCATCCCCTCCTACAACATCATCTTCTTCCTAAATCCGCAAGAAGACCTACTCACCATAAGCTTCGCCACGCGCAGAGAGCATAAGCGCGCCGCAGACCAAGATGTCCTAGAAAGAGTCATAATCATCAAAGATCTATCCCTACTCTCCCCTAGCAAAGGGCATTTGCGCAATCTTGACTCCATAGCCAAAGCCTCCAAGACCAAGAAGCAAACGCCCACGCCTATTGATCAGCTCTACCAAGAGAGCATTAAAGCCCTAAGCATAGAGAGCTTAAATGAAAAGTTCTACCAAGAGGTTGTGCAGATTTTTATCGCGCTGATAGACTCTATCCAGCTCCCCACTCTGTCATTGCGAGCGAGCGAAGCGACCGAAGCAATCCACCCCACTCCGTCATTGCGAGGCGATGAGATCGGCGCGGCAATCCATAAATCAAAAGTGGATTCTAGCGATGAAGCTATGGATTGCCACGCGGACAAGTCCGCTCGCAATGACAAGAAAAAAGTGGATTCTAAAAGAAACGCCAAAAATCTAAGCGACTCGCAGGCGGCAGGATTGTGCGACAACGACACAAAAGCAGAAAACGCGTTTGATAGCCAAGCCGCAGGCGGCAGGATTTTTGATGAAAAAGCGGGGTTGTGCAGTGGCGAGCAAGGAGATAAGACTCGAGTGTCTATCGACGCAGTGAGCCACAAACTCCCCGCTTTTTCGCAAAAAGCCAACGCCCAAAATGCAGCCTCCCAAGACAATACTAAAAGAGAGTTCTCCCTCCGCCTCCTCTCTCGCCTACTTTTTTGCAAATTCCTAGAGAAAAAGGGCATTATAGATACAGCCATTTTTAGCACCGCCCTAAGCGGCAATTACTACCACGAAGTTTTAGAGCCGCTCTTTTTCACCACGCTAAACACCCCCAAAAACGCCCGCGACTACGCCCTGCTAGACCCACACATAGCCGCTCTTTTAAAGCAGATCCCCTACCTAAACGGCGGGCTTTTCGCCCCACAGGCAAGCGACTTCTACTCCCCAAGCCGCCCCACCGCCTACCACACCACCCTAAAAGTCCCCAACGCCCCCTTAGCCGAGCTTTTCACCCTGCTTGAAAGCTACCACTTCAGCATTGATGAATCCACCCCAGACGCCCAAGAAGTAGGGCTAAACCCAGAGCTTTTAGGTATGGTGTTTGAGAGCCTTTTGAGCGAGCTATTTACTGATAATCGCAAGGACTCTACTAGCTCATTGCGTAAATCGACAGGGAGTTATTATACGCCGCGCGAGATAGTGCGGTATATGTGTCGCACCTCGCTCTACCAATACTTACTTTCCAAAATGGATTCAGCTTTTGGGCTAGAATCGCGGATTTCATCGCCGCGCTTGTGCGATAGCCACTCAAGGCTTATCTCCGCGCGCGGCTCGAAAAGCCACGATTCTAGCTCCAAAATCTTAGAATCCACAATCGGCGATAAAACAGCCGCGCAAAAATCCTGCCGCGAGCAGACCGCCCTAGAATCCACTTTTGACACCACAAACGCCCATTTATCGTCATTGCGAGGGAGCGAAGCGACCGAAGCAATCCACCCCACTCCGTCATTGCGAGCTTTGCGAGAGCAAAGCGTGGCAATCCATAAAGACAAAGCACAAAAAATAGATTCTAGTGGATTGCCACGAAGTCTTACGACTTCTCGCAATGACAGCAAAAACGCCGCAAATAAAAAAGCGGATTCTAGTCCCAATACCCCCACTCCGTCATTGCGAGCCGATGAAATCGGCGCGGCAATCCATAAACTCATTTTCCACCAAGACCCAAGCCACCTACCCCCAACCACACACGCCCAAATCCTAGCCGCCCTATCCACCCTAAAAGTCCTAGACCCAGCCTGTGGCAGCGGGGCATTCCCCATAGGGCTTATGCAAGAGATTCTAGACCTCCAAGACCTGCTAGGCGACACCCGCTCCCCCTACACAAGAAAGCTAGAAATACTGCAAAGCAACATCTACGGCATAGACATTCAGCCTATGGCGACAGAGATTTCACGCTTGCGCTGCTTCCTATCGCTCATAGTCGATGAAGATAGAGACTCCATAGCTCCCCTGCCAAACTTGGAGTTCAAATTCCTAAGTGCCAACTCCCTGCTCCCACTGCCCCAAGCCCCCACAAACCTAGATAAAACCAACTATGATAAAATTATGCAAGACCTGCTTAAAATCCGCAAGGACAATTTCAGTGCCGACACCACAGACAAAGCCCAATTAGAAAAAGACTACCACAAAGCCGCCAAAAACCTAGCCAAATCCCTAGTCTTTAGCCAAGATGAGCAAAGCCCCCTAACAAGCTGGAATCCCTACGACCCGCACTCTGTGGCAGGCTTTTTTGACAGCGAGTATATGTTTGGGCTAAGCGGCTTTGACATCGTTATAGGTAATCCTCCCTATGGTGCTACCTATCCAGCCGAGCATAAGCCTATATTTAAGAAGCACTACAAATCCGCCCGCACAATCAATGAGAGAGAAGCCAAGCGACTCTACCCAACGCAGTGGCAAGACAAGCTACAAGTAGGCTCGCTTAATACTTACAGCCTTTTTATCGAGCAGAGCTACAACCACTGCGCTACACAAGGCATAGTGAGCCTAATCGTGCCGATGAGTGTAACAGCCAGCGAGTCTATGCAAGGCTTACACAAGCTCCTACTTAATAATTGCGAGAGTATATGGGTGAGTAGCTATGGCTACCGCCCTAATCAAATCTTCCTAAACGCCGCCACAAATGTATCCATAATCTCTTTTATCAAATCCCACACCAAATGCCAGCACCTCTACACCACGCAAATCAACAAACGCTACAAGCACCAAAGCATAGAAGCTATCTTGCAAAATCTAGCTTTCACAGACTCCTTGCCCTATATCAAAAGTGGCAGACTCCCAAAGATAAGCTACCAAATAGAAGCAGATATTTTGCGTAAAATGTATAGTTTAGATTCTACTATTGATAGTGTAGTAAGTGAAGCCAAGAGTGCTAAGGCGATTTATTATCGCAGTAGTGGTGGGCTTTATTATAAACTTGCCACATCTTTTGCTACACATTCCAGCAAGGAAGTTGCTTTATTTTTACAATCAAAATATTCCAAAGCAGTTGGGGCATTTATGAGTAGCACACTCTTTTATTGGTGGTGGCTTATCAATTCAAATTGGCTTGATAATCGTGGCTATGAAATCCTAGATTTTCCACTACCTTTGGCAAATCTAAGCGATGAGACCTTACACAAGCTAGAATCCACTTATGCAGAATACGAAGCAGATTTAAAGGCAAATGCCAAGCCTTATCGCTCACTTGGAGAGCTAGCCTACTACGCACGCAAATCAAAGCATATTATCGACAAAATCGATAGATTGATATGCCCTCTATATGGACTCACAGAGCAAGAGACAGAGTTTATCATCAACTACGACCTACAATTCCGCACTGATGATTAGCACGGCTTCCCCGTCATTGCGAGGGAGCGAAGCGACCGAAGCAATCCAACCCCAATCGTCATTGCGAGCCGATGAAATCGGCGCGGCAATCATAAGCAAAAAGAGCTAGAATCCCAAATTGACTCTTTAGTCTATAAACTCTACAATCTCACAAACGATGAAATCGCCACCATAGATTCCAAAACATAGAAAACTAATGCTAGAATTTTAAGCCACACAAAACGATAAGGAAGAGCCTATGACGCTGATTATAGAAAATATCAAAGATGAGTTTCTGCCAGCCTATACCGAGCTAGTGAAAAACACAAATGCCATAATCATCGCACAGCACGATGATATGCAAAAGGCAGAGATACAAGAAGCTATCGCCGAGTTTGAAGCGGAGCAAAGAGAGGGTAAGACAAAGCGATACAAAAGCCTTGCAGAGTTTGAAAGGGCTATGCAAGCTAATGGATAGCCCAAAATATGAGCTAGAAACATCAAGTAGATTTGAAAAGCAGTATAAAAAGCTCTCCCAAGCCCAAAAGCTACAAGCAAAATCGCTGATAAATCGCCTGCTCTATGACCTACCCCTGGAGCCAAAGCACAAAGACCATAAGCTTATCGGCAATTATAGTGGATATAGAGAGTGCCATATAATGCCAGATTTGCTACTCGTGTATAAAAAAGATAAAGAAGCATTGCTACTCTCTTGCATACGCATAGGCAGCCATAGTGAGCTGTTTAAAAAATAGACCCTAAAGGCAAAAGTGGATTCTAGTATGGATTGCTTCAGCGTTGCTAATGACAAATAAAACGCTTTCCCCGTCATTGCGAGCGGTGCTTGCACCGCGCGGCAATCCACAAACCAAAAGCGGATTCTAGTGTGAAAGTGGATTGCCACGCTTTGCTTTACGCCAAAGCTCGCAATGACAGAAAGAAGTGGATTGCCACGATTCTGCTACCGCAGAATCTCGCAATGACAAGTAAAAGGTGGTTTCTAGTGTAAAGTATGGATTGCCACGACTTGCAGAGCAAGTCTCGCAATGACAGCAAAACCACCGCCGAGCTAGAATCCAAAATCGACTCTTTAGTCTATAAACTCTACAATCTCACCGATGATGAGATAGAAACAATAGAAAAGGAGTAAAAGTGGATTCTAGTATGGATTGCTTCACTGCGTTCGCAATGACAAGTAAAACGCTTTTCTCCGTCATTGCGAGGCGTAGCCGAAGCAATCCATAAGTAAAAAGAGCTAGAATCCAAAATTGACTCTTTAGTCTATAAGCTCCACAATCTCACAGATGATGAAATCGCAACCATACAAAGAGCTAATCCCCTGTCATTGCGAGCTGACAACGGCGGCACACGGCAAAGCAAGCGCAGCGAAGCTTCTTTAGAAAGCAAGCGTAGCGGTGCGAGGCGCAGTCGAAGCAGGTTTCTTTAGAAAGCAAGCAATGCGAGTTCTTTAGAAGCAAGACAGCCTAAATTCTTTAGTAGCCAACAAACAATGCTCAAAACCGGATTCTAGGGCTTACTACTTCACTTTACAAAACTCTCTAATTTCTTCAACCTTATCCGTTTTCTCCCAAGAAAATTCCGGCAATTCTCGTCCAAAGTGTCCATACGCTGCAGTTTTGCGATAAATAGGACGAAGTAAATCAAGTGATTCTATAATGCCTTTAGGCGTAAGTCTAAAGACCTTTTTCACACACTCTGTCAGCACAGAGTCTTCTACTTTGCCTGTGCCTTGCGTATCTACAAGGATTGATACAGGCTCTACCACGCCAATAGCATAGGCTACTTGCACTACCGCTTTATCACACACGCCACTTGCCACAAGATTTTTGGCTACATATCGTGCCGCATACGCCGCACTTCTATCTACCTTACTAGGATCTTTCCCGCTAAATGCCCCGCCTCCGTGCGGACAGCTCCCGCCATAAGTATCCACGATGATTTTACGCCCGGTTAGCCCTGCATCGCCTTGTGGTCCGCCGATGACAAATTTGCCTGTGGGATTTACAAAATAGCGGATATTATCGTTGAGATATTCTTGTGGGATTACCTTTTGCACGATTTCTTCAATCACTGCGTCTTTCAAATGCGTCTGCTGTGTCTCTGGGCTGTGCTGCGTTGATATAACGATTGTATCAATACTTACAGGCTTGCCATCTTCATAACGCACGGTAACTTGAGACTTGCCATCTGGGCGTAAAAAGGGCAGTGTGCCATCTTTGCGTTTTGCTGCTAAGCCCTCTGTAATGCGGTGAGAGAGCCAAATAGGCAAAGGCATAAGCGAAGGCGTCTCACGGCACGCATAGCCAAACATAAGCCCTTGATCGCCAGCACCTATCTCGCCATCAGCCCTATCTACGCCTTGATTGATATCCGGGCTTTGCTCGCCAATGCCATTTAGCACCGCTGCGCTGCGGTAGTCAAAGCCATAGAGCGCGTCTGTGTAGCCGATTTCTTGCACGACTTTTCTAGCGATTTCTTGCATAGGAGCATATACGCTCGTCTTTAGCTCCCCAGCGATGACACAAAAGCCATTGCTTACAAGCGTCTCACACGCTACGCGTGCATTTTTATCTCGCTCAATGATGTAGTCAAGCACTGCATCACTGATTTGGTCTGCCATTTTATCTGGGTGTCCTTCGGTTACAGATTCTGAAGTGAAAAGAAAGAATTTTTTCATAAACTCACCTTGTGTTTTGAGATTTTGGAGATGGAATACTAGCAAAAATTGTTAAACACAATATATGTTTAGTGATTTTTGACATACATTGCGCGTGGTCGATTTCTAAATGTTTCCGTATCTGCGTGGAGTTATAGGCATTTTACAAAGCCTTTACAATGTGGTGAAAGGCTTTTACATACTCGCTTTATAATCCTAGCTAGATTTTTTAATACTCAAGGGACACTATGGCAAAAGCTCATACCACAAAGCTACCAAGCAAGCAAGCAAAGCTAAAGCCCCAAAAGCAAGCGACACAAACGCGTGGCACCACAGCCCACAACGATCTCTTATCACTTATCCTGCGAGTAAGTGTGTATATAGCCATCACACTTACGATCGCTGTCTTTGCGCTTATCGTGGGCTATATCCTGTATAGTGGGCTGCCGCATTTAAATGCCACGCTTTTTGAGTGGAAATACACCACAGAAAATGTCTCTATGCTCCCAGCTATCATCAATACCATTATAATCGTGGTCATATCCCTACTCTGCTCCGCGCCCATAGCGATCCTAGGCGCGATCTATCTGCAAGAATACGCCAAGCCTGATTCGTGGTTTGTTGGCACGATCAATATGGCTTCAGAAACATTGGCTGGGATTCCATCTATCGTATATGGGCTGTTTGGCTTCATTGTTTTTGTCATCTATGTGTTTGATAATACTTTCACTATGCTAGCAGGGGCTTTTACCCTAAGCATTATGGTGCTGCCGCTGATCTTGCGCAACACCCAAGAAGCCCTAAAATGCGTGCCAGAGACTTACAAAGAAGCAGGCTTTGGGCTTGGTGCGCCAAAACTTGTGGTGCTATTTCGCATTATTCTGCCTTGTGCGGTAAGCGGCGTGCTATCTGGGGTGATTTTATCCATAGGGCGCATCATCAGCGAGAGTGCTGCGCTGCTCTATACATCAGGGAGTGTGGCGCAAGTGGCGGTGGCTATGGATTCTGGGCGGACACTTAGTGTGCATTTGTATCAACTACTTAATGAAGGGCTTTATATCAATCAAGCCGCCGCAAGTGCGGTGGTAATCTTGCTCGTGGTCATAGCTCTAAATCTCTTATCAAACTTTGTCGCTAAAAAGTTTAGCCCACCTATGCCAGCATAACGACACCAAGGAGCAATAATGCAAAACGCCAAGTCTCAAGCCCCAAAATCAAAAGATATTTTCACGCTAAAAGGTATGAATCTCCACTATGGGGACTTCCACGCGCTTAAAAACATCAATCTCAACTTGCTCAAAAATGAAGTAAGTGCCTTTATCGGTCCAAGTGGTTGCGGCAAATCTAGCCTTCTGCGCTGCTTAAATCGTATGAATGACTTAGTAACTGATTGTCAAGTAAGTGGCAAAATCTTGCTTGAAGGCAAGGATATTTACAAAGACTACAATGTCAATATCCTGCGCAAGCGCGTGGGGATGGTGTTTCAAAAGCCAAATCCTTTCCCTATGAGCGTATATGACAACATCACTTTCGGTCCCAAAACCCACGGCATAAAGAAAAAAGCCGAGCTTGATGAAATAGTGGAGCGGTGCTTAAAAGGTGCGGCTTTGTGGAAAGAGCTTAAAGACCGATTAAAAAAATCTGCCCTTGGGCTAAGTGGTGGGCAGCAGCAGCGACTCTGTATCGCACGCGCCCTTGCTGTCAATCCAGAAGTGCTACTAATGGACGAGCCTACAAGCGCACTAGACCCCATCTCTACGCTAAAGATCGAGGAGCTAGTCAGTGAGCTGAAGCAAAAATACACCATAGTAATCGTTACGCACAATATGCAGCAAGCCGCTAGAATCTCGGATAAAACGGCGTTTTTCTTGCTTGGAGAAGTGGTGGAGTTTGACACAACTTATGCGATGTTTAATAGCCCCAAAGACAAGCGCACTAAAGATTACATCGGCGGAAGATTTGGGTAAAATCTCACAAGATTTGCGATAAGGATTTATATGGTATATGTGCTAGAAGATGATAGCAGTATTTTGGAGCTTGTGCTATACGCGCTCTCAAGCCAAAATATCGAAGCCAAGGGCTTTGATAATGCGCTAGATTTTAATGCTAGCTTGACCAAAGAGCTGCCTGCGCTCATCGTGCTTGATTTAATGCTACCCAATGAAAATGGCTTAAGTATCCTAAAACGCCTGCGGGAAAAGAGCAAGACACGCGACATACCTGTAATCATACTAAGCGCACTTGGTAGTGAATATGACAAGATCAAAGGGCTAGATCTAGGGGCCGATGACTATCTCTCAAAGCCTTTTAGTGCGCTAGAGCTACTTGCTAGGATCCGCGCCTTGCTGCGCCGCTATAATGGCGATGATTTTGGGGATTTGGTGCTAGATACACTCTCTCTATCGCCCAAACGCCACACAATCACTCTTGACAATCAAGAGATCAAAACCACCTTGAAAGAATTTGATCTGCTTGCCTGCTTGCTGAAAAATCCCGATAGGACATTTTCTAGGGAGGAGCTTTTGGAGCTTGTGTGGGGATATGAGCTTAGCGGAGAGACACGCACTGTGGATATGCATATCAACACCCTGCGCAATAAGCTTGGAAGCTTTGGAAAAAAGATTGAAACCATACGCGGTGTGGGATATAAGCTAAACACACAGCAAGCCTAGAATCCGTTTTTATAAAAGCTTAGGGCTGGCAGACTAGGATTATAGATTAAGCATTACGCTGCATTGATAGCCCTAGTCTTATCCCCTTCATTATGCGATCCTAGATTCTCGCATCTAAAGCCTAGAATCCACTTTTACCCATTGTGTTTTTTTCATCATATTGTTATTGCAAGCCTGCATATAAGTAAGGCAGCGATCTAAGCCAATCTATGATAACCAGCTAGCCTATACACTTACTTTAGGGAGATAGATTCTAAACTCCTTATCCTTGGCATTAAGCTCTATGCGCCCAGAATGCGCTTGGATAATGTGATTTGACAGAGCTAGCCCTAGCCCATTACCCTTAAGCTTGGTGGTAACAAATGGCTCAAAGAGAATGTTTGGATTATCAAAGGGCTTGCCATTATCTTTGATCAAAAAGCACACTTCCCCCTGTGTAATATCGCCCTCTAGCACTACTTGCCCACATTCATTATCGCCCTCTTCTATCGCATCAATGGCATTAAATAAAAAATTCTGCAAAGCGATCAAGATCAAATCCTTATCCATATAGGCAACTTTATCGGCAAAAGCATAGTGAAATGCGATGTCTTTGCTAAAGCTATAACTTTTCACAAAGGCTTGCAGCTCATCTTGCAGCTCACAGATTCTTAGGGGCTGCTTATTGGCACTAATGCCTTTAGAAAATAGCAGTGTTGCTTTGATGATACGCTCCACGCGGAAAATGGACTTTTGCAGCTCATCGATGATGGGGAGCTGTGATTGTAGTGCTGATTTTTGCAATGTCGCTGCAAGCAAAGACATCGAGCCTATGGGATTGCGGATCTCGTGTGCCAAATGCGCGGAAATCTGCCCCATAGAAGCAAGTCTGGCTTGACGCTTTTGGCTTGTAATATCTGTGGCAGTAATTAGCAAGCGATTTTGAAAAGAGCTTGTTTGCACAAGGAAAATCCGCTTGTCGCACTCAATTTCTAAAGTGGATTCTAGGCTATCTTGGGGGTTTGCTTGTATCAATTCTACTATGTGTGAAATCTCTATCGCGCGAGTATTGCGGTAGAAAAAGCTCCCATCGTAATTATAGACCCAAATAGCTTGCGGCAGTGTCTCTATGAGCCATTCATACAGGGCTTTAGCATCTTTGACATCTTTTTCATAACGATAGCTAATGTTGATAAATTCTTCTAAAAGCTGCTTGATATTTTCTGGATTTTCTTGGATCTCGCGCAAAAAATCTTGCCCAAGCTTGTCGTCATTATCATTACGATCTTGTGTGGGGTCTAGTAATTGTGCTGGATCTATCTGTGGGGATACGGATTTGTCTGTGTTTTTGGGAGATCTCAATCTAGTCTGCTTTGTAGTATTTGTAGTAGAAGTGCGCCCACTGCTAAGCAGCAGACACAATGCTTATTTTTCTAAGACTTACTTTTTCAAAGTAGGGATATATTTTGCAAGCGCATCGATTTCTTCATCGCTTAGTGCTGCTGCTTGCCCCCACATTGTCGCGCCAAGACCGAAGTGATTCAAAGTCTTTGCCTTATATCCTAGAAGATCCTTTTTGATCTCTTCTTCTGTCATTGTATTTGTGATCTTGCTTTTACCAAGAGCTTGCTTCTCCATATTTGCCCCGTGGCACGCTTGGCACTTTGTCTTAATAATATCTGCTGGCGCAGCAGCATTTAGCGCAACAGCGCAGCCAAAAATCCCTAGTGTAGCAACGAACTTTTTTTGAAGTGAGTTCATAGACTTCTCCTTTAGTGTGAATGTGAGCCTAGATTCTACAACGAAAAAATAAATAAATACTATAAATATGCATAAGTCAAAGCTATTTTGGCACAATATTTATGGAATCCTTTTTGCTTAGAATCCTAGCGATACCTATCAAATATGGCTTATCCTAAGGAGAGATAATGACTGCAAGAATGCACAAGCAATGCCACCGCTACATAATGACAGCGATATTTTTGCTGCTTTTTAGCACGCAAGCCTATGCGGAAAAAATCGGCGATATAGCCAATATCGTAGGTGTGAGAAGCAATCAGCTAATCGGCTATGGACTGGTGATCGGGCTTAATGGCACGGGCGATAAAACTAGCTCAAAATTTACTATGCAATCCATCGCCAATATGCTTGAAGGCGTGAATGTCAAGGTAAGCCCAGAGAGCATAAAGTCCAAAAATGTCGCTGCGGTGGTCGTTACCGCAAATCTCCCGGCGTTTGCCAGACAGGGTGATAAGCTTGATATACAAATTTCTTCCATAGGCGATGCCAAATCCCTAGAATCCGGGATTTTAGTGATGACTCCACTGACCGCAGTAGATGGCAATATCTATGCCATAGCGCAAGGCGCGGTGAGCACAGGCAGCTCGAGCAATCTCCTAAATGCCACGATCGCACAAGGTGCCGTTGTAGAGCGCGAAGTCGCTTATAATCTAAGCAATCAGCAAGATCTAACCCTAAGCCTAAAGACTTCAAACTTCCAAAATGCTATCAAAATCCAGCAAGTGCTAAATAGCACCTTTGGCGAGCAAAGTGCCATAGCCATAGACTCTCGCACGATCAAGCTAAATCGCCCAGAAAATCTAACCCCTGTGGAGTTTCTAGCCCTACTCCAAGAAGTGCAGATTGATTACACAATGGGTAGCAAAATCATCATCGATGAAAAGTCCGGCACGATTGTCGCAGGGATCGACATACCTGTGCGCCCTGTGGTGGTTACAAGCGGTGATATAACGCTAAAAATCACCAATGAACCCTTGCTTGATGAAAAAGGCGCGCAAAAGCTGGATTCTACGACAAGCTTTGATCCCAATAGCACGACAATCAGTGCGAGCGAGCCCAACACGACCATATCTAATGTCGTCAAAGCCTTGCAAAAAATGGGCGCAAGCCCAAAGAGTATGATCTCTATCCTAGAGGCTATGCGCCAAAGTGGTGCGATCGCCGCGCCGATAGAGGTTCTATGAGAAAGGTGGATTCTAGGGCTGTGCGGATTTCACACTTAGTCCCTTTTCTTCTAGGATTCTAGGAATTGTGGTGGGGCTGGTTGTTTTGCACGAATTTTAGGGTAGAGCTAGACTAGATGTCTGCGGCTACCCTAAAATTCGTGCAATCAATCACATTGCCTACCCAAGACCGAATCCATAAGGCTAGAATCCACTTTTTAACACATTAAAGGAGCAACAATGAAAATCGACACAAGCAGCACCCTAGCAGCCTACCAAGCAAACAAAACCCCAAGCATTAGCAAAACTAGCGATGATGCAAAGCTAAAAGAGCAGACCGATGCCTTTGAAGCAATTTTGCTAAAGTTTATGCTCGATACTTCGCTCAATCTTGAAAATCCACTCTACCCTAAGCAGCCCGGCAGCGACATCTACCAAGGAATGTATAAAGACACGCTTGCTAGCCACTTATCCGGGGGCTTTGGATACAGTCAAGCCCTCTTTGACTGGCTTAAAGAGCAGCAAAAGGGCTAGACTTGCACAGACATACAAATACGCTACAATACGCGCCTAAACTAATCCATAGGGCTTTTTGATGAGAGTTGTGCATATCACTAGTCTAGATAATGGCGGAGCTGGTAGAGCTTGCATAAGGCTACATAAAGCCCTGCTAGAAGCAGGGGTGGATTCTATTGTTATCACGCAGACTAAAACAGGCGACACGCCGCAGGTCAAACAACTTGCTCAAACAAAACCTCAAAAGCTTGTCGCTAAAATCCGCCCTTTTCTATCCCAGCTTCCGCTTATGGCTTACCCAAAACGAGTAAAAGACATATTCTCCCCTAATCTCCCCATTTTTACCCCAAGCAATCATCTGCTTGTCTCAACGATAAAAGCCCTAAAACCAGACATCGTGCATTTACACTGGGTGGAAAATGGCTTTTTTAGTATCAAAGACTTACAATCCATACAAGCCCCTATACTATGGAGCTTACACGATGCCAACCCCTACACAGGCGGCTGCCACATAGTGGCAGCCGCCTGTGTAGGGGTTGGCACTCGTTGTAAAAGCTGCCCCTTGCTTAAATCTACCTATCCGTTTGACATAAGCTTTTGGACATTTAAGCGTAAAGCAAAGACCTATGCCAAGCTAAAAAATCTTACCATCAATGGCTTATCTCGCTGGATAGCACAAAGTGCCAAAGACTCTAGCCTATTAAGCTCTAAGCCTATTATCAATCTGCCAAATCCCATTGACACACGCATTTATCGCCCGATACAAAAATCCCTAGCACGAGAAATGCTGCATATCCACACGCCTAAAAAAATCATAAGCTTTGGTGCCATTGGTGCGACTTCAACGCCACGCAAAGGCTTTAATGAGCTAAAAGCCGCGCTAGATTGTCTCCCGCAAAATCTTAAAGATAAGTGTGAATTGCTCGTCTTTGGCTCTAGTGAAGGGCAAAATCTACAAGATATACCCACACATTATGTAGGCACACTGCACGATGATATTGCCTTGGCTTTGTTGTATAGTGCAAGTGATGTGTTTATTATGCCAAGCCATTTAGAATCCTTTGGGCAAACCGCCCTTGAAGCCATAGCCTGTGGCACACCAGTAGTAGCATTTAATACAAGTGGGCTAAAAGATATTATCACTCATAAACACAATGGCTATCTTGCCAAATGCTATGACACAAACGATTTAGCAAGGGGTATAGAGTGGATTTTAAGCCTTGAAACAGCTAAGTATGAAGCTCTCGCTCGCAATGCTCGCTCTTCTGCGATAAAAGCTTTTGAATCTTCAAAAGTCGCCCACGCTTATATTGACACTTACGCACAATTAGCTGGGGGGGGGGCAGTAGATAAAACTTGGCTTATTTCTATTGCCAAGCATACTTTACATACGCTGCTCCCCCATATTTTTGCACAGCCTACTTACTATATCGGCTTTGGTGCGATTGGTGGGGCTAGTGTGGGAAGAAAGGGCTTTAACGAGTTAAAAATTGCCCTAGAAAATCTCCCCTTTAGTCTTAAATCACAATGTGAGCTACTTGTCTTTGGCGGAGAAGCCCCGCAGATTCAAGGGATTAAATCCCATACACTAGGCTTCCTCCACGATGACTACGCTCTAGCCTTTGCCTTTAATGCCTGTGATATATTTGTCGCTCCAAGTTTGGCAGAAAATCTAAGCAATGTCATTATGGAATCTTTAGCTTGTGGCACACCTGTTGTGGCATTTGATATTGGTGGTAATGGTGATATGATTACCCACAAGCATAATGGCTACCTAGCACCGCTTGCAAACGACTCTAACACACTAGGAGAGGGTATAGAGTGGATTTTAAGCCAAGATGCAAAAGCCTATGCCACACTTGCCCACAATGCTAGAGTCTCTTCTTTGAGATTTGAATCTGCAAAAATAGCACATACCTATATCAATACTTATGTATTTTTAACGGGGGGGGGGGGAGCAATCATAGATTCTTAAGTATTTTTTTACAATTCTCATATTTTCCAGATTCCACAAGTTTCTTAGATTATCCTGTATTTTTCGCTCCTATCCCCACTTCCACTCATATCGCTAGCACTTTTGACACAACTCACGCAAGGTTTGTAGCATAATGCTAAAGCCTATCCTACGCGAGATTTTAGAGCCTATTGTGGAGCTTTGTATCAATATCCTTGCCTACACAAAGCCCAAGATTCATAGGCAAAAAAGCATTGTTATCCTCCGCACTGATGCCATAGGAGATTATCTGCTTTTTCGTGCCTTTTTAAGTGAAGTGCGACAAGCCTATCCTACACACCATATTACACTTATTGGCAATAGTGTATGGAAATCCCTGTATGAGTATTTTGACTCATCATATTGTGATAATTGCATTTGGATTAACACGGCACATTTTCAAACAAAACATATTCATAAGAAAATTAAAATCCTACGCCACATCAAGCAAATAGGCTATGAGCTACTCATTAACCCCGTGCATTCTCGCGATGAGCTAAATGCTACTCTTGCCTCACATATAAACGCCCTAAACAAAATCGCTCCACAAGGTGATGATGTCAATCTCTCTCCACGCAAAAAAACACGCCACGATAGAATCTACACAACCCTAACGCCAAGCACCAAGGATATTATATTTGAGTTTTATCGTAATAAAGAGTTTTTTGAGCAGCTATTACAAAAGCCCCTTGAGACTTCTCCAAAGCTTCATCTCCACTGCCCACCCACACGAGCAATACCCACCAAAAAGCCTTATAGCGTGTTATTCATAGGGGCAAGTGCAAAATATCGCCAATGGAGCATAGAGCATTTTGCAGAAGTTGGGGCATATCTTATGCAAAACCACAAGCACAATATCCTTATATGCGGAGGGGGTGCGGATAGGGAATCTGGAGCAAAACTCACGCAAATTTTACAACCCATAGCAAAAGAGTGTGGGCAATCTCTATGTAATTTAGCGGGGGAAACTACTTTGGTGGATTTGGCATTTCTCGTGTATAACGGCAACCTGCTTGTTTCGAATGAAACAAGCGCGGTGCATTTATGTGCCTTGTTAGACACGACGATAATTGTCGTCGTGTCTAACGGCAACCATTTGGGTAGATTTATCCCCTATCCTAAAGAGATAAGGGATAAATACTACCCTGTGTTGCACCCCTTTATCACGGCAAATTACGCCAGATACAAGGAGTTAAGCAATGTCTTTGCCTACAAAAGCACACTTGATATTAACGACATACAGCCTAAACAGGTTATTGATGTCATAGAGCAAATCTACACAAAGGAGCAAAAATGAGTGAATATTTTGAAGCAAGGGGTGTGAGCCTAGAGACCTACAAGGAAGCAAAGTTGCCAGCGTATTTTGAGGAAGTGATTTGCCAGCTGCCTAAACACGCTAGAATCCTAGATTTTGGCTGCGGCTTTGGACAAAATCTTTTAGCGATTAAAAAGTGTTATTGTAATTTTGCGGATTCTAACGGGGGGGGGGGGGGCGAGTATAAACTGCTTGGCATTGATATAAATCCCAAAGCCATTGCCTATGTGCAAAGCGTAGGGATAGAAGCCATAGTGTATGAAAATATCCTAGACTTTAGCCCCCAAGACAAATTTGACCTAGTTATCACAACACATGTTTTGGAGCATCTACCAAAAGAGCAAGTAGTGGAGATTCTCTCTCATTTTAAGAATAATATTTTGAAAGAAGGTGGAAAAATGTTTATAGCAGTGCCAAATGCCCAAAGCCACACAGGCTGCTACTGGGCGTATGAAGATTTTACTCATAACACACTTTTTACAGCTGGAAGCTTGATTTATGTCCTAAAAATGGCAGGTTTTACTCACATAGACATTATAGATCAAGATGCACTTGCAGGGACAAAAGGTGTAAAAAGAATTATTCGCAAGTTCTTTTTACAACTCTACAAACTTAACTTTGCCTTTTGGAATCGCATAACAAATAGTGCTTTCCACACACCAAGTCCGCAAATTTTCAGCTATGAAATAAAGGTCCTAGCCTACTAACCAAAAAAGGAGCAGCAATGAAAAAAATTCTTAAAAAAATATTCAAAAAGTTGAGAATCTACTTCACCCACGGGCTAGATTCTAAGCTTGATAAATTAACTATGCTACACGCAAATCTCCTATCAATCCAACATAAACAGCTTTATAGACAGCAATTAATGGGGGGGGGGGGGGAATAGATATTAGAGATTTTGAGTTTAGCGTGTATTCACAAAATGGCGAAGATGGAATTTTGGACTTGCTTATTGAGGCACTGGAGCTAGATTCTATACACTCGCCTTATCCTCGTGCTTTTGTGGAATTTGGAGTGCAAGATTATACAGAATCCAACACTCGCTATCTTTTGAAAAAGCGGAATTTTATGGGATTTATTATGGATGGAAGTGCGACACATATTGAATCTATCAAACAAGATGGTATATATTGGAAGCACGATTTAGAGGCACAATGTGCTTTTATCACAAAGGATAATATCAACACTCTAATCAAACAATGGTTAGATTCTAGAAAGCTAGATAATATCGCTATTTTAAGCATTGATATTGATGGGGTAGATTATTTTGTATGGGAAGCTATAGAATGCGTGAAACCTGCTATTGTGGTAGTTGAATACAATGCCTTATTTGGAGAATCGCTTTGTGTGAGTGTGCCATATCGTGCAGATTTTGATCGATTTTTAGCTCATCACAGCGGACTATATTTTGGTGCAAGTATAAAAGCTTTAATCTCGCTTGGCAAAAGCAAAGGATATATATTTGCAGGTGCAGATTCTAGTGGGACTAACGCATTTTTTATTCACCAAAGCTTAGAATCTAAACTTCCATTCTCTACTGCTCCATTGCAAGAGTATTGCTCCACTCATCACGCAAGGCAAAGTCGCGATACATTTGGCAATCTCTCATTTTTACAAGGAGATGAAAGACTTAAAGCCATAAAGCATTTGCCCTTGCATACTTGCAAGGATTTTAGTCATTAACACAAAGGAGAATCTATGAAAATACAAAATGTCAAACAAAGTGTTTCGTGCAAAATCTGTGGCTCAAAAAGTAATGTAGCCTTTTATGCACAAATTCTACATCAATTTAATGAGCCTTTCTATAAGTGTGAGCATTGCGGATTTTTAGGTTGCGATGAAGTGTATTGGCTTCCTTTAGCCTATCAAAGTGCTATCAATATTGCTGATACAGGCATAGTCGCACGCAATTTTTATTTATATAAAATTGTTTCGTGTGTCGCTGCCCTCTTGTTTAGTATGGGCGATAAAGGTGATATTTTAACAGGGGGGGGGGGGTGAATGAAAAGATTCTGCTTGACTTTGGTGGTGGAAGTGGGCTACTCGTGCGTTTGCTCCGCGATGTGGGGATAGATAGCTATTGGAGTGATAGATATTGTGAAAATTTATTTGCACGAGGATTTGAATGGGATAGCAACACAACACCAACAATGGCGACCTGCTTTGAAGTATTTGAGCATTTGCCAAACCCTAGAGAAGAGATAGATTCTATGCTAAAAATTTGCCCTAATTTGCTTTTTTCCACAGAACTTCTCCCCTGCCCTATTCCAGAATCTAGTGGCACAAATACTTGGTGGTATTATGGTTTTTCTCACGGGCAGCATATTAGCTTCTACACTTATCAATCCCTAGAACTTATTGCTAAAAATCACAATCTCTATTTCTTCTCTTATGGAGGATTGCATTTATTTAGTCAAAAACGCATCGCACCATCATATTTTAAATGGATTGTTAGGCTTGCACACAGAGGACTTTTTACATTTATTAAAAAATGTTTTCACTCAAAGACTATGAGCGATTGCGAAAAATTAAGTCAAACATCATTATAATTGCGATATTTGTCTATAAAACACTCCCATAAGGATAAATGATGAATATATCAAATCAAAAACTCCTAAACTTTGCCTGTGGCAGTAGAATCCACCCAGATTGGGTCAATATTGACTTTAGCCCGATAGATAAAAGAGTAAAGAAAGTGAATCTTCTTCGCACACTCCCTTTTGCTGATGAAAGCTTTGATGTGGCGTATAGTAGCCACTTTTTAGAGCATTTAACCCCACAAAAAGCCCTGCAAATCCTTAAAGAAATCAAAAGAATCTTAAAGCCAAATAGTATTGTAAGGATTGTCGTGCCAGATTTACAGAATCTTGCTTCCGCTTATCTTGCCACACTTTACAAGCTGACAAATTCCGCACAAGATTCTACAAAGCAGAATCTAACGGGGGGGGGGGGGCAAACAGAATCTAGCCAAAACCTTAGATATTGCAAATCTTGAATTTGAATATGATTGGCTTATGATTGAAATGCTTGATCAAATGGTGCGTATGCAAAGTGGCGGACAAATGGGAGAGTGCTTCCACAAAGTATCAGTAAGCAAAGATAGGATAAAAGCGGATTTTATAGAGCAACGAGTAGGCGAAAGGCTCATAACTCCCCACGCTGTTACAAAACCTAGCCTAAAATCCAAAATCACCCTTGATAAACTCACAAATAAGATATTAAATCTCTATCTTAAATCCCTTTATTTTCTAGCTCCGCGTAGCATACGCGATGAAGTCTTTATCCGCACAAGCATTGGAGAGCGACACAAATGGGCGTATGATAGCTTTTCGCTTAAGCGGCTGCTTACACAAGCGGGATTTAGCGATATACAAACAATGCGTTATAACCACTCCCAAATCCCCCATTTTAATACCTACCTGCTTGATATAAATGCCGATGGCTCAGCATACAAAGGTGTATCAAGCTTGTATATGGAAGCTAGAGCTTAGATTTTTAAACTATCTAAACTATCAAGGAATATTTAAGATTGCAAAATGTAGAATCCACGCTATTTTGATTTTAGGAAACATTATGGCAAACAGCACATTACGCACTATGCTTAGGCGTCCGTGGCGAATTTTCAATCAATGCAAAATAAAAGTTCTGCAACGCTACAATCGCCTATGTCGCCCACCAAAATGGCATAATCTCCGCTCTATTGAGCCAATTTCAAAAGTTTTTGGCTTTGATCGTGGCACACCCATTGATAGAATCTACACCAATGATTTTCTACGAAAAAACGCACATTTTATACAAGGTAGAGTATGCGAAATTGCTGAAAATACCTACACCAAAACTTTTGGGAGCAATGTAACACAAAGCGAGATTCTCCATTACACCACAGAAAACAAAAACGCTACGATTATAGGCGATCTCACACAGCACAGCACTTTGCCACAAGGTATTTTAGACTGCTTTATTTGCACGGTTACGCTGAATTTTATTTATGATTATAAAGCAGCGATTAAAGGTATATATTTAATGCTAAAAAGTAATGGGGGGGGGGGGCATAACAAACTCAATGTGTGAAATAAATCCAACGAATCAATCTATAAATCCGCCCGCAAAACCATCTAGCACCGCCCTTGTAACCGTGGCAGGACTCGTGCAGATTTCACAATATGATTATGAGAGGTGGGGAGATTATTGGCGTTTCACAGATATGGGGATTAAAAGGGATTTTGAAGAAGTGTTTGGCAAGGGGAATGTAGAAGTTGGCACTTATGGTAATGTTTTAGCTACTATGGCGGAGCTTCAGGGTATTGCCGCCGAAGAGCTTAAACACGATGAACTTTTTTACAATGATTCACACTATCCTGTGCTAATAACCATTGTGGCTAAAAAATATTAGGAGCACAACTTGAGATATTACATCAACAAAATACGCGATACCCTCTCGCAGTTTAAATCTATTCAGCGTTTTTTCAAAGGAAAGGGAATGATTGTAATGCTCCATAGAATTGCTCCTTTTGAGGATAAACTTTCACCAAATGAACATATGAAAGTAAGTCCTGAGTTTTTAGAATCCTTCATTACTCAAGCATTAGATTCAAAATATCACTTCATCAGTCTTGATGAACTCTATGAAGGGTTACTACATAATGATTTGCCTGAATACTTCATCTGCATAACCATTGATGATGGTTATAAGGATAATTTGACTTTTGGCTATCCTATTTTTGCCAAATACAATATTCCATTCTGCATTTATGTTTGCACCTCTTTTCCAAAATCTAGCCATAATATGTGGTGGTTTGCACTAGAAGATTATCTCTTAAAACACAGCAACATTATTTACAACAATACAAAATATGACATTTCAACAAAAGCTTTGAAAGAAGCGATGTTTCTTACAATGAGAGCCAATATAATCACACAAATTGATAGCTATGAAAACTGCAAACAAACCCTTGAAAATTTTGGAATCTTCTATAATCCACGCGATTATGATAATCTCACACTTTCTTGGGAAGATATAGCCTTCCTCCATACTCAAAAGCTGCAAAATACGCTGGGGGGGGGGGGGCAAAGACAACTTTGCACCATAGGCTGCCACACTCACTCACACCCCATTTTTAATAATCTTAGCAATGATGAAATAGCACAAGACATAGCAAAAGCCCAAAAACTTTTTTTACAACATCTGCACTTCACGCCTACGCATTTTGCCTATCCTTTTGGTAGTAGAATAGAAGTAAGCCCACATCATTTTTCACTTATTCAAAACCTAGGCTTTAAAACTGCTACCACAACGAGACACGGAAGCATTTATCCCCAACACGCTAGGCATATCCACGCCCTACCTCGTGTGTTTTTCAAGGAAAATTTTATGCTAGAATCTGCCTTTAAGATTCGCAAAAGACGCATTGTAACATCTTGATACAACTTAAACAAGGAGAGAAAATGACTATCAACTTACAAGAGAAAAATCTCACAGAGCAAGAAAAACTAGGTGTAGAACGCTTATTAGAATCTCAAAATCCGGATATTACCGATGACTTAGAACAAATTTGGTATCTACTCAATAAAACTTGGCAGGATATGGGCTGTGATAACAAAAAATTAGATTGGGATAAAATCGCTCAATTTTACGCCCACCCAGTATGGCTGCTCAATGGGCTTTTTATAGAAACACACGATCTTTCAATGCAAATACGCAAAAGTATAGCTTTGTATATCGCACAGCAAGGCTTTAAACGCATTTGTGATTATGGGGGAGGATTTGGCACTTTGGCAAGAGAGATAGCACAGATTTGCCCAAATATAGAGATTGATATATATGAACCATTCCCGAGCGAATATGGCAAAAAATGTATAGCAAATTTTACCAATATATGCTTTGTCAGCGAGCTAAAAAAAGATTATTACGACTGCCTTATTTCAACAGATGTGCTAGAACATGTAGATAATGTGCTAGAGACATTCAATACAATGCTTGAAAGTCTGCAAGTAGGTGGCAAGGCACTCATTGGTAATTGTTTTTACCCTGTAATTGACTGCCATTTACCAAAGCATTTCCACTTCCGCTACACTTTTAAGCATATCGCCACGCTTATGGGCGTTACATACATTGGCAATATACAAGGGGCGGAGTATGTCCAAATTTATCATAAATCTAAATCTACACAAGCAAGTTTAGCCGTGAAATTAGCGGGGGGGGGGGAGCAGATGTTTATTCCCCTTGCTGAATATGGTGCGATTTGTGCTTAGACCCTGTGTGAGATTGTTTAGAAAATTAAAAAATAAAAGGAGAGATTAGATGAAACCACAACCTTGCATACTCTGCCATAGCAATGATACACACATTACACAAGAAATTGCCAGAGATGATATTATCGCACTTTATAAAAGTTTCCCCGGCGTTGCAATAGATTCACTTATCTCAAGTGACTTACTCTATCATCACTGCAATGTTTGCGATCTTAGCTTTTTTACTTGCAAAGATGGCTCTATCCCCACTGGCGATAATGCCTTCTATAATGCCCTAAATCAGCTTGATTGGTATTATTTTAGCGAGAAGCACGAATATCACTTTGCTAAAAAGTTCATTGCTAAGGATTCTAAAGTGCTAGAAGTTGGCTGTGGCAAAGCCGCATTTGCCCGCTTTCTCCCACAAGAAGCCAAGCCCCACTATGTCGGCTTAGAGTTTAGCACACAAGCAAAGCAAATGGCAGCAAAAGATGGAATCTTGATTGAGAACATATCCATTGAAGAATATGCAAACTCACATTCCAAGCAATTTGATGTCGCTTGTAGCTTTCAAGTTTTAGAGCATGTTAGCAATCCTCATACTTTTTTGCAATCACAGATTGATTGCTTACAGAGAGATATTCTAACGGGGGGGGGGGGGGATAAATAAAACTCCATATTTAATCATAGCTGTGCCTAGCCAAGATAGCTTCTTGCAATATTGTGTCAATGGTGTTTTAAATATGCCGCCTCATCATATCTCCCGCTTTAGCGACAAAACTCTCCAAGAAATAGCCAATATTTTCAATCTTGAATTACTAGAGATTTATCACGAGCAAGTCCAGCCCGAACATATTGATTTTTACAAAGCCACAATGTGGGCAAAGCTCTTTTTACCCACTCCGCTCATAGACAGGGGATTGCTAAGAAAATTTATCAACAAAGCAGGGTTTATCGGCAGATCGTTTATCAAGATTCCACCTAATGCCTACGGACACACAGCAGTGGCAGTATATACCATAGCCTAGCCTAGAATCCGCACTTCAGGCTCTAGGTGGATTCCAAAGCGATCTTGGACAATTGTTTGTGCGTATTCTATCACCCACAATGCATCTTCAAAGCTCGCTCCACCACGATGGACCAAGAAATTTGCGTGCTGCTCGCTAAAGCCCACGCCATTTTTCATAAAGCCTTTTAGCCCTACTAGCTCGAGCAATCTCCCTGCATAATCTCCGCTAGGGTTTTTAAAACAGCTGCCACAGCTAGGGAGTTTGGGGTGGGTTTTTCTCATCATCTTGCACGCTTGTAGCACCTCTTCCCTAAAGCCTACTTGCTTCTTAAATCGCATAGCACTAATAATCCCACTAATATTGCTACTCCTATACGCCAGCCCCAGATTCTCTTCCCACGCACCATTGACACACGCGCTTAGCACGACATCTTTCATCTCATATTGCTTCATACCAGCATTCATCATCAAAAGCCCCCCGGCACTACCGGGCAATGCCTGCAAAAATTCCAGCCCACACAGATCTCGATCACGAAAAAACGCAAAAATCTTCCCACTTGGCGTCATAGCCCCCACTTCTACCCACTCTTCACTCTCACAGATATAGTCAAACTCCTTACTAAGCATTGCTAGGTGTTTTGCATTTGGTGAGACTAGGAGATTATATGCGTGTCCTATACATCGATATGCCTGCATTGCGCTAAAGTGCGCTTCATCGCCCTTTTCTAGCACGACAACAGGCGTCAAACCGCCGATCTTCAAGCTACTATATTTAGCAAAATCTACGCAACTCTCACGCATACTAGCTGATGAATTTTGGGATTAGCTCGATAATGTTTTTCGTATAGTCTGTAAGCATTGTAAGCATCCACGGCATTGTGAAAATAATCACCGCAATGACCGCTAGGATCTTAGGCACAAATGAAAGCGTCATTTCATTGATCTGTGTTGTCGCTTGAAAGATACTGATCAAAAGCCCCACCACAAGCCCTGTGGCTAAAATCGGCAGAGAAATGAGCAATGTGATCTTATAGGTCTCAATGGCTAATGCCATAAGCTGCCCTTCCATATACATCAATCCTTACTTGTCATATAGTCATTATCTAGTGATTAGAATCCACTTTTACCACGCTGAAGATTTCTTCCCCACTTTAATGATATTTACTTCATTATCCCACACCACAAGCCCACTCTTGAGATCTGTAAGTGTCAGGAGAAAAAAGTAATCCACCCTTTGCTTGGATTTTACCTTTGTATTGCGCTGGATAATCTTCCCAGATAGCGATAGCTCTGGGGCGATGATATTGCCCTTTTCTGGGACTCCATATTGATTGACTTCATCGTTTTCGCGCGCCTCTCGCACGGAGTCTAGCATTTTATCCTTGCTGCCACCACTGCCTGCAAACGCCATTGTCAAAATAAATTTCCCACTATTGCGCATATCTCGTGTGATTTTGCGCGTAAGCTCTTCGGTAGAGAAGTGCTGCATAGTGTCATTTAACACATCAGAAATCGCCAGCACTTTGGGCTTTGAGAGACCTGCTAGAGAGCGCACATACCCACTCTCAAGCAAGGATTTTATATTATCACTTGCTGCCTTTTCCAAGTCGTGATAATCAATCCCTAAAGAAGAGTGTTCCCTAGAATCCACATTATCCACATACTGCACACCGCCACAGCCAAGCAGCACAAGCCCAAACGACATAGCCACAAGATAAGCCAATCTATACATAACTAGCCCACTTTCCTATTTCAATGTCTTTTCAAGATCAGCTATACGCGTCCAAGTAGCCACCACAGAATCCGGATTTAAAGAAATAGAGTTGATCCCCTCTTTTACCAAAAACTCCGCAATTTCGGGATAATCGCTTGGAGCCTGCCCACAGATCCCGCAATATTTGCCGTGCTTTTTACACGCTGCAATCGCGCGCTTAAACATCTCTAGCATAGCAGGATTGCGCTCATCAAAGATATGGCTTACAAGCTGCCCATCGCGATCTACGCCCAAAGTAAGCTGTGTCAGGTCATTTGAGCCAATGGAGAAGCCATCAAACATACTTAAAAATTCATCTGCCAAAATCACATTCACAGGCAGCTCGCACATCACATAGATTTCTAAGCCATTTTTGCCAGATTCTAGCCCATTACGGCGCATAATCTCAAGCACCTTTTTCCCCTCTTCTGGCGTGCGAAGAAATGGCACCATCACCTTCATATTAGTAAGCCCCATTTCCTCTCGCACCATACTAAGAGCCTCGCACTCCCACTCAAACGCCGTGCGATAGAGATCCGAGTAATATCGACTCGCCCCACGATAGCCAAGCATTGGATTTTCTTCTAGTGGCTCATACGCTAGCCCACCAATCATACCGCGGTATTCATTAGACTTAAAATCACTCACACGCACGATTACAGGCTTAGGGTAAAACGCCGCAGAGATCATACCCATACCTTCAGCGATCTTTTTGATGAAAAAGTCCTTAGGACTCTCATAGCCAGAGATGAGCTTTTCTATCTCTTCTTTGTCTTTTATGTCCTTTTTGCCATTTTGCAAATCAAGCAGCGCAAGCGGATGGGCTTTGATTTGATTTAGGATAATATGCTCCATACGCGCAAGCCCTACGCCATCGTTTGGCAGCTGTGAAAATCCAAACGCCTTCTCTGGATTGCCGATATTCATATAGATTTTTGTCTTTGTCTGCCCAAGATTGCTAAGCTCAATAGTTTCAATCTCAAAGGGGTGGATACCATTATAGATATAGCCCTCTTCCCCCTCAGCACAAGATGCCGTGATCTCCATACCTGTATAGAGCCTATCTGTCGCGCCCACAGCCCCCACAATCGCTGGCACGCCAATTTCACGCGCCACGATAGCCGCGTGGCAAGTGCGCCCACCACGATTGGTGATGACAGCCGCTGCCTTTTTCATCGCCGGCTCCCAGTCTGGGTCGGTATTATCTGTTACAAGAATCTCACCCTCTTTAAAGGTATTCATATGCTCTAAATCGTTGATGATCCGCACTTTTCCGTGCCCAATCTTCCCGCCGATCGCACGCCCTGTGAGTATCACCTCTCGCCCTGCATCTTTGTCTTTGAAGCGAAATTTCTCCAGCCTTTGTGCGCAGCCATTTTTGCTCTTTTGGCTCTGCACGGTTTCTGGGCGAGCTTGCACGATAAATATCTCCCCACTCTCGCCATCTTTAGACCACTCCATATCCATAGGGCGATACTCGCCTGCTTCTTTGGTGTAATGCTCCTCGATCTTTATCGCATAGCGCGCAAGCGTCAAAATATCTGCATCTGTGATAGAAAAGGTGCGCATTTCTTCTTGGGTGGTTTGGATATTTTTCGTAGGGTGTGGATCGCCGGGTGTAGCATAGACCATTTTTTGATGTTTATGCCCTAGCTGGCGTTTGATAATGGGGCGTTTGCCCTCTTTGAGCGTAGGTTTAAAGACATAAAATTCATCAGGATTCACCGTGCCGCCTACGACATTTTCCCCAAGTCCCCAGCTAGAGGTGATAAACACCGCATCTTTAAAGCCTGTTTCTGTATCGATAGAAAACATCACCCCAGCACTGCCCTTATCTGCACGCACCATTTTCTGCACGCCCACAGACAAAGCCACCTTAAAATGATCAAATCCCCTAGAAGCGCGGTAGCTCACTGCCCTATCGGTAAAAAGTGAAGCAAAGCAGGATTTAATGTAATGCACCAAATCTGTTTGTCCCTTTACGCTTAGATAAGTATCTTGCTGTCCCGCAAAGCTCGCATCTGGCAGATCCTCCGCAGTAGCCGAGCTGCGAACCGCCACATCAGCATATTTCATACCATATTCTTCACTCAAAATCCTATATGCTTCAAAGATCTCATCGCGCAAATCTGTCGGCAATGGCGTGCCAAATATCAGCTCACGGATCTGCTTTGAGCGAGTCTTAAGCACATCAATTTCTGTAACATCAACACCAGCAAGCAGATCGATGATCTTTTGCCGGATCCCACCAGAATCCAAAAGATACCAATACGCATCGCTTGTGATAGCAAAGCCATTTGGCACCTTAATCCCAACAGGGACAAGCTCTTGAAACATCTCGCCAATACTAGCGTTCTTACCACCGACAAGCGGGACATCTTTATTATTGAGCTCTTTGAAAAACTTAATATACTTCATTCTCTCTCCTAGGGTATTTGGGTAATGGGGGCGTGTGTCTTGCGACTCAAAAAAGTATATTGTAATTTATAAACCTTTAATAAACCTTACACATAAGCTTAATACAAATACAAAGAATCAACTGCTACAATGCCAATCTTTCACATCTATATCACAGCACTTTGTTAAGGATTCTCAATGGACAAGACTTTTGCCATACAAGATATGCCAAGCGCATTGCAAGCACATAAACTCTCCAATGATGACTACAAGCAGATTCTAGCGATTTTGGGGCGAGAGCCAAATCTCGTGGAGCTTGGGATTTTCTCGGCAATGTGGAGCGAGCATTGCAGCTACAAATCCAGCAAAATCTACCTAAAAGGCTTCCCCACAAGCGCACCTTGGGTGATCCAAGGTCCGGGGGAAAATGCCGGCGTGATCGATATAGGCGGTGGCTATGCCGCGGTGTTTAAGGTAGAGTCTCACAATCACCCTAGCTTCATCGAGCCTTATGCTGGGGCAGCAACGGGTGTGGGCGGGATTATGCGCGATATTTTCACAATGGGTGCGCGTCCAGTGGCAAGCTTAGATTCTATCCGTTTTGGCGAAATCTGGCGAGATGATGAGATAGGCAGAAAGCATAAATCCTTGCTTAAAGGCGTGGTAGCAGGGATTGGCGGCTATGGGAATTGTATGGGCGTGCCAACTATCGGCGGGGAAACAAACTTTGAGCCTTGCTACAATGGCAATATTTTGGTCAATGCCTTTTGCCTAGGGATCGCTAAAGCACAAGAGATTTTCTACGCTAAAGCACAGGGCAATGGCAATCCCGTGCTATATGTAGGGAGCAAAACAGGGCGAGATGGCTTAGGTGGGGCGGTGATGAGTAGCGATTCTTTCAATGAAGATTCTAAAAGCTTGCGTCCAACGGTGCAAGTGGGCGATCCTTTTACAGAAAAGCTCCTGCTTGAAGCCTGCCTAGAGCTCTTTACGCAAGATTTGATCATCGGTATCCAAGATATGGGGGCTGCTGGGCTTACTAGCTCTAGCTTTGAAATGGCTGGGCGAAGCGGAAGCGGAATGAAGCTCTACCTTGATAGAGTGCCTATGCGTGAAAAGGCTATGAACGCCTATGAGCTTATGCTAAGTGAATCCCAAGAGAGAATGCTCATTTGCGCGAAAAAGGGCGCGGAGGAGCAGATTAAAGCGATCTTTGATAAATGGGAGCTTGATTGCGAAGTGATTGGCGAAGTAACCCAAAGTGGCGATATGGAGCTATTTTGGGGGGAGCAAAAGGTAGCGCATATCCCCATTGCCCCCATCACAGACAATGCCCCTATGCTACACCTCCCCACAAAAGAGCCTGCCTACATCGCGCGTGTGCGTGCGAAAAATCCCCTAGAATCCTTGCAGCACCACACCGCTGCACATAGTCTCACAGACATAGCGCGCCTTTTGCTAGGGAGTATTGATATTTGTGATAAAGAGTGGATTTATAGCCAATATGATAGCAGCGTGCAGACAAACACACTCATCGCAGCAGGACAAGGTGAAGGCAGCATAATCCGCGTGAAAGAAAATGGCGCAGCTCTTGGTATGGCTATCCACGCGCCTGTGCGCTACTGCTACCTAAACCCAAGAGAAGGAGCCAAGATCGCTGTCGCCAGAGCAGGGAGAAAATGCGCTACAAGAGGCATAAGACCCCTAGCAATAAGTGATTGCCTAAACTTTGGCAACCCAAACAACCCTGAAGTAATGTGGCAGTTCAAAGAGAGCTGTGAAGGTATCAAAGAGGCGTGCGAAGTGCTGCAAACCCCTGTGGTAAGCGGCAATGTCTCGCTCTATAATCAAACAAATACGACAGATATTTACCCGACCCCAACGATTGTAAGCGTAGGGCTAGCCAAAGATCCGCTTAATGTCATCGACTCTGCTTTCACAAAAGAGGGGAGCAAAATCGCCCTGCTAGGCGAGATTGGTGAAGACTTTGGGGGGAGTGTGTTAGAGAAGCTCGCACAAATGGGCGCGTTTTCTATGGATTCGCGCGTTGGCTTTTTGGCTAAAAATGGCGATTCTAAAGAAACATCGGCTAACGCCGAGCGGTATCCCTTGTTTTGCTGCGGCGATTCTGCGCTCATTACCACACAAGGTAAATCCCTTGAATCGCCTTGCAAAGCCCCATTTTTAGCTCAAAAATCCTGCCGCGAGCAGCTTGAAGTAGAATCCACTTTTGAAAAATCAGCCGAAAATAAAAAAACTACCGACATTCAAAGCGTAGCTTCTTTAGAAAAAGTGGATTCTAGCGACACCGCCCAAAACGCAAAGATGGATTCTAGGCAGAGCGAGATTACCCCAAGCGGTGATGCGCCGCATATCGATCTAGCACGCGAGAAGCGGCTCTGGGATCTCTTGCTAGAGGGGATAGAGTCCAAGCTCATCACTTGCGCGAAAGAAGTGGGCGAGGGGGGGCTAGGCATAGCATTGGCAAAGATGGCTATCTTTAGCAGGCTTGGCTGTGCGGTGCAAATCGCCCTGCCTAAGCGCGAAATGCTTTTTTCCCAGACACAAAGCTGCGTGGTGGTGGAGACAGGCGATTTTGCGCAGCTGCAAGAGCTAGCACAGAGGCATAATATTTCTTGCTTGCTGTTGGGGGAGGTAGGGGGAGAGCATATCAGCATACAAGTGGATTCTAGCCCAAATCCCCAAGCAATCCACCTATCTACCCAAGAAGCAGGGGAGATATTTTTCCAAAGTTTTGACAAGCATTTAGAATCCGCTCTTTAGCCTAGAATCCACTTTTTGAAAAGTGGATTCTAGTATAGATCGCCACGCCGCTACTATCGCAGCGGCTCGCGATGACAAAGCTCAGCTGTCATTGCGAGAGAGCGAAGCGACCCAAGCTTTCCATAAAAAGTGGATTCTAGCCTTAACGCCTCTTTTTATCGTCATTGCGAGCCTTGCCCTAAGGCAAGGCGTGGCAATCCATACAAACATCACACAAAACACGCACCCCTAGAATCCACTTTTGACTCATTGCGTTTTTTCTGTCATTCAATCCTTTGACATAACGCTGTCAAAGCCCTTTGCTATAACTTCGACCAAGGATTTCGCGCAAGCGAGATCCCACCAAACAAACCTCAAAGGAGAGTCAATGACACATCTTGAAAAACTAGTAAAGAGTCAAATCGCAGCCATCTATGCAAGCCTTGTAGGCACGCAAAAATATAGCGCGGAAACGACAAAAAGCCACATCACATTATGGCATAGTGATTTTGATGAGAGTGATATGTGCTTTGTCATCGAAGTAGAAGCATACTGCGAGAAAAAGGCTAGCTTTAGTGCATATCTGTATCCGCACGATAAAAATCGCAAAGCAAAGTGCCTAAAAGTGCTGCAAGAAGTGCTAGAGGTAGGGGGAGAGAGCTTTGATGAAGAGACGCAAGAGGATAAGGAGTGGTATATTATGCTTCCAGAATACGAAGAAGTCGATATTGATGAGTCTTTGGCTGAGAAGTTTGCTGTGTATTTTGACAAGGTCAAAGACAGAGTATATCACTTCAACCAAAAAATCCAAGCAGACCTACTAAGCCAAGCAGGCTCAAAGCTAGAAGAGTTTATAGCCTAGAGTCTATTTCTTGCCACTGCGCTAGAATCCACTTTTGATAAAAGTGGATTCTAGGAATCTACACAAATCCACACGATCAATCACACGCTTTTATAATTTTTTTAGACTTGTGTGAGTATAATCGCCGATTTATACAATCCACAACACAAGGACCACACTATGAAAAAAGGCATCCACCCAAAATATATCCCCTGCAAAGTAACTTGCGTAACAAGCGGCAAAGAAATCGAAGTCCTTAGCACAAAGCCCGAGCTTCGTATCGATATATCAAGCTTCTGCCACCCCTTTTACACAGGAAGCGATAAAATCGCCGATGCAACAGGACGAGTAGAGAAATTCCGCCAAAAATACAACCTAAAATAGCCAGTGCTACTGCTTGTCCCCACACCTATAGGGAATCTTGGCGATATTACCATACGAAGTCTTTGCGCTCTTGCTAGCGCGGAGATCGTCCTATGTGAAGACACAAGAGTAGCCAAAAGACTTTATACACTACTAGCTGATCGCTTTAGCACACTGCTATCTATGCTTGATAGCAGTGCTACTACACTAGACCCACAAGCAAGGCAATTTATCCCCCTACACTCACACAATCAACAAAAGCTCTTTGCAAGCTTTACGCAAGAATTTTTCCACGCTAATGTGATTTACATAAGCGATGCAGGTATGCCAAGCATTTGCGATCCGGGCGCGGAGCTTGTGCGCTACTGCATAGAGCATAAAATAGACTATGATGTGCTGCCCGGGGCTTGCGCACTTGTGGCAGGCTGGGCGATGAGTGGTATCAGCTCGCAAGAATTTGTCTTTGGCGGATTTCTTGCGCATAAAAAGCAGGATAGAAAGCACCAAATCTTGCGCTTATTAGAATCTCGTGTGCCTGTCATTTTCTATGAAAGCCCACATAGACTGCTAGAATCCTTGCAAGACATCGCAGAGCTACTGCCTAGCGCGCATATCACTGCTATCAAAGAGATCAGCAAGCTTTACCAATCGCGCACACAAGGCACGCCACAAGAGGTGCTACAAGCCTTGCGACAAGCAAACACGCAGGGCGAGTGGATTCTAATCCTGCAAGCCACAACTCCGCCTAGAATCCACTTGTATGAAAGCGATATTCTCGCCTTGCCCCTAGCCCCCAAACACAAGGCAAAGCTCCTATCGCGCCTAAATGGCATAGACACCAAAACACTCTATGAGCAAATTTTGCGCGACCAAAGCAGATGTGATGAAGGTGGGCTATGATCATCTACGGCAAACAAATCGTGCTATATGCAATAGCCCATCACAGCGATAAAATCTGTGAGCTATATTTAGCCAAAGAAGTGGATTCTAGGCTTTTTGCCACGATCAAATCCTGCCGCAAGCCCATCTTGCGCCTTGATAGCAAAAAGGCTCAAGCCCTAGCGCGTGGCGGCAATCATCAAGGCGTATTAGCGCGTATCACTCCGCTAGAATCCACCTCCTTTGCCCATATCAAGCAATGCCAAAAAATCCTTGTGCTATGTGGGATTAGCGATATGGGCAATATCGGCGGGATTTTCCGCAGTGCTTATGCCCTAGGCGTTGAAGCCATCATCATCGCCCAAATCAAATCCCCCAAAATCGAGCAGATTTTACGCGCATCATCTGGGGCGGCATTTGGCTTGCCATTTTGTGTGGTAGAAAATATCCTTGATCGTATCAATGAGCTAAAAATGGCAGGCTTTGCTCTGTATGGGGCAGATATGCGTGGAGACAACATCGCCCACTTCAATCCCGCCAAAAAGTGGGCGATGTTTCTAGGCGATGAATCGCAAGGTTTGTATGATAAAATTGCCAAAAAACTCGATAGAATATTATCCATACAAATGCACAACAGCTTTAATTCGCTTAATGTGAGTGTGGCAGCGGGCATTATGATGGCATATTTAGATTCTAACAAAGGCTAAACTATGGAAGAAAACTTAGAAAAACTCCGCAAAATAGGCGTGAAAGAAATCGCCAAACAGACAAGAATCTCCACTTCAAGGATACAAGATATTCTTGACAAGCAGTTTGAGCATACCCAACGCGTGCATTTAGTGGGATTCTTGCAGATTCTAGAGAGAGAATACAAGCTTGATTTATCCGGCGTGCTAAAAGCCTATGACGACCAGCACAACACCACCACCATAGAAGAGCCTACTGAAAAGAGCGTGCAAGTGCAAGATCTAAGTCTAGATACGCAAAAACAACGCTACGATGCCATTGATGAGCGCAAGAAGCAAGCCAACTCCAAGCAAAAGTTCTATCTCACACTTGTGAGCGTGGCGATTGTGATTTTTGCCTATCTCATCTATCAAAATATCGCCAGCAAATACAAAAGCCAGCCAAGCCCACAAGAAATTACGCAAGAAAGCGATGTGCAAAGCAATGAGCAAGACTTGACACAAGCTACTGATGACACCACCCTAGAATCCACACAAGAAAATACTTCAAGCGATGAGCCACAATCATCTCAAGATGAGAGCACAAGCGATAGCACGCAAACACCCCAAGGCACACAAGAGCCAGATTCTAGCCACCTAGAATCCACACAAGCACCAAGCAATGCTATGGTGCTTAATGCCGATATGGACTTGTGGTTTGACATTGTCGATCTTGATACCAACCGCCGAAAATACCAAGGCGTAACAAGCGACACCTACTCCATAAAAACAGACAACCACCGCTGGCTCCTCGCCTTTGGGCATAGTAATTTTACACTCACGATGAATGGCGAGCCATTTGCTTTCCCCAAGAGCAACTATCCGCTTTACTTCATTTATGAGCCAGACAATGGATTCCGCAAGATTGACCCTCAAACCTACAAACGCCTAGCTGAACAGGTGCGCTAATGAGAGCTATACACAAGCTCATCTGCGCTCTTTTTTGCCTAGTCTATAGTGGCTTCATATATGCTGATGTTATCGATACTAAAATCCAAGAGCTTATCGGCACGACAACCTACACACAAAACAAAAACTTCATTGATACAATATTTGCCAACAAAGCAAAATTCTACCTAGAAAACAACACGCCAAATATCGGTGCTATCATCTATGAGCTAAAGAACAACGGCTTATTGATGCTTAAGTTTCCCCAGCCTATGGAGCTGCAAATATCCTTTGAGTCAAAATCCTCTCTCATCGCCCTAAGCTACACACTAAATAGCCTACTCTCATCTATGGGGTATTCGTATTTTATGGTCTCACAAGCTAGCAGAGTGCAGGGCAAATCACTTCTATCATACTCCCTTATCACAGAGCACGCCCTTGATCCAATCATTTTATATAGAGAATTACAAAAAAGAGGATTCTTCTTGCAAGACATTGCACGCAAGGACATCAATCAATGGAGCTATACAGTCCAAGCCCAGAATCTACAAATATTTAATGCCAAGACACTAACCCCAAACAACACACTAGCATTGCGGGAAGTAAGCGGACAATATTGGCTTAACACCCCGCAATCAGGTATCTTGCAAATCACCGCAAGCCCCAAATGGACTCCGCGCATTATATGCTATGACAAAAATCTAGAAATCACGCAAGCAATCATTGAGGGAAGTCAAAAGTCTTCAATGAGTTTGCGGCTAGATTCTGCAAGTGCATTTGTAATGATAACCGATGCGGAGAATCCAGACCTAATCAAGCAAATTGAAGTCAAGCTAGGGTCGTAAGTAGAATCCAAGGAGAAACTATGTTTGATGAAATAACTTTTGACAAGATCAAAAGACTGCCAAAATATGTATTTGCCGCTATCAATGAAATCAAGCTTGCTATGCGCCAAAATGGCGAAGATGTGATTGATTTTTCTATGGGCAATCCAGATGGACCGACTCCACAACACATAGTCAATAAACTTTGCGAAGCCGCCCAAAAGCCCAAAAATCACGGCTACTCTGTGAGTAGGGGGATTTTTAAGCTACGCGTGGCAATTTGTGATTGGTATAAGCGCAAATATGGCGTAGATCTTGATCCAAACACACAAGCGTGCGTCACTATGGGTAGCAAAGAAGGCTATGTGCATCTTGTGCAAGCAATCACAAATCCGGGCGATACAGCCATAGTCCCAGACCCAGCCTACCCTATCCATTACTATGCCTTTATCCTAAGTGGCGCGAATGTTGCTCGCTTCCCCCTAGAGTGGAACGAAAAAAGCGAGCTGTGCTATGAAGCATTTTTTGATAATCTCACGCGTGTTTTAAGAGAATCTATCCCAAAGCCGAAGTTTGTTGTTGTCAATTTTCCACACAATCCCACTGCAGTCATTGTCTATAAAGATTTTTATGAGCGATTAGTCGCTATGGCAAGGCAAGAGCGATTTTATATCATTAGCGATATTGCGTATGCGGACCTAAGCTTTGATGGCTACAAAACGCCTTCTATCTTTGAAGTTAAAGGCGCGATTGATGTAGCTGTAGAGACTTATACACTAAGCAAAAGCTACAATATGGCGGGCTGGCGCGTGGGCTTTGTCGTGGGGAATGACAAAATAGTCGATGCATTGCAAAAGATAAAAAGCTGGCTTGATTATGGTATTTACACTCCTATGCAAGTCGCCGCGACAATCGCGCTAAATTCTTCACAACAATGTGTCAAAGACATTACTAATACCTACAAAAAGCGTATGGATATTCTTGTGCAGACATTTTGCGATGCAGGCTGGGAGATCCAAGCTAGTCGTGCAAGTATGTTTGTATGGGCTGCTCTGCCCAAACAATGCGAACATTTGGGGAGTATGGAATTTTCTAAGCGACTCTTACAAGAAGCAAAAATCGCAGTGAGTCCGGGGATTGGCTTTGGTGAGAAAGGCGAAGGATATGTAAGAATAGCCCTTATAGAAAATGAGAAAAGGATCCGCCAAGCAGCCAAGAATCTCAAGGCGTTTTTGAAACAATTTTAATGCAATAATCAAGGGCTTTTATGCTATGATAGCCCAAAAAATTCAAAGGGATTGCTTATGTCAAATCTATCTCAAGTCGATCAGGTTACCAATCTCCATAAAAATAACGAACTCCAGCTTTTATGCTTCCGCCTTGAAAAAGGCAAAGATCTCTATGCGGTAAATGTTTTTAAAATCCGTGAAGTCGTAAAATATCGCGGTGTCATCACAATCGTAAGCCACGAGCCAAGCTCTCTTGTAGAAGGGCTGATCACGATCCGCGAGCTTACTATCCCACTTATTGATATGCGCAAGTGGTTTTTCTATGATAGTGCAAATAAAACTAAAGATCTGCGCCCCTATAAAATCCAGCAAGATGGCAGCGATGATATTGTGATGATTTGTGAGTTTTCTCGCTGGACAATTGGCGTGCGCGTGTATGAAGCAGATAGAATCTTAAGCAAAAAATGGACAGAGATAGAGCAAAGCACCGGATCAGTAGGCAGCAACCCTACTAGCAAGCTAGTAAGCCGCACGCGCTATTTTGATGGACGCTTGGTGCAAGTTGTCGATATAGAAAAAATGCTTGTTGATGTTTTCCCTTGGATAGAGAAAGAAAAGGAAGAAGACTTGCAGAAAATCTCTCGTATCCACACCAACAAAGAAGTCTTGCTTGCTGATGATAGCCCAAGCGTGCTAAAAACAATGCGCATTATCCTTGATCGCATTGGCGTAACTCATCACGATTTCTTAAACGGCAAGAGATTGCTTGATCATCTCTTTGCTCCTACTACAAATGTCAATGATATAGGGCTTATCATCACCGACTTGGAAATGCCAGAGGCAAGCGGCTTTGAGGTGATTAAACAAGTCAAAGCAAACGCACAAACAGCACATATCCCTATTGTTGTCAATTCATCAATGAGTGGTAGCAGCAACGAAGAAATGGCAATGTCTCTTAAGGCAAATGATTTCATATCCAAATCCAATCCGCTTGATGTAGAACGCGTTATCAAAAATTTTATGATCAAATAATGCAAAATCCACATATTGACTACTTCTCTATCCCATCGCCTAGCTATATCCTAGAATCCACAAAACTGGATTCTAATCTCGCCATACTTGATACAATCCAAAAAGAAAGTGGCGCAAAGATTCTACTCGCGCTTAAAGGCTATGCCTTTTGGCGGAGATTCCACAATGTGCGCCAAGTTTTAAGCGGTAGTGCTGCAAGTGGAATCTATGAAGCAAGGCTTGGATTTGAAGAAATAGGTGGCAGAGAGAGCCAAAAAGAAGTATGTGTGTTTTCCCCAGCTTTTAAGCCACAAGAAATTGCCGCCCTACTTCCCATAGCCACGCACATTATTTTTAACTCTTTTGCACAATATCAAAAATTTAAACCAACTATCCAAGAAAAAAACAAACAATTACAATCCCTTGGGCTATCACCCATTTCAATGGGCTTGCGTGTCAATCCGCTTTATAGTGAAGTAACCCCACCTATCTATAATCCTTGCGCTCCACAAAGCAGACTTGGCATCACACCAGATGAGTTTCAAAAAGGTGTAGAATCCTATGGTCTTGCCGATATTTGTGGGCTACACTTTCACACACATTGCGAGCAAGACTCCTATGCGCTAGAGCGCACACTAGAGCATATAGAGAAGCATTTTGGCACATATATCCCACAAATGCAGTGGATAAACTTCGGTGGTGGTCATCATATCACTAGGGCAGATTATGACACACACCATCTCATCACGCTCATAAAAAACTTCCGCCAAAGACATAATCAAATTAAGGTCTTCTTAGAGCCCGGTGAAGCGGTTGGCTGGCAGTGTGGATTCTTGCTTGCAGAAGTCGTGGATATTGTGGAAAATAGCGGATCTATTGCGATTTTAGATGTGAGTGCATCTGCACATATGCCTGATTGCCTAGAAATGCCCTATCGCCCACAATGTGCCAAAATCAGCAAAGAAAACGCTATGCTTGAGCAAGATTTAGGCGAGATGCAAGGTGCATATCACTATCGCTTCGGTGGTCCTACTTGCCTCTCTGGCGATGTGATTGGAGATTTTAGCTTTGATACGCCCTTGTGTGTTGGCGATAGAATCCTGTTTTTTGATATGCTGCATTACACTATTGTCAAAAACACAACTTTTAACGGCGTGCCACTCCCTAGCCTTGGTGTCATAGAAAACAATCGCTTTAGCCTATTGAAATCTTTTACCTATACAGATTATAAAGAGCGCAATTAAAGCAAGGAGAGATAAATGAAAAACTACACTATCGCCATTGTAGGTGCTACTGGTGCAGTGGGTGAAGAAATCATCAACATACTAGAAGAGGAGCAATTTCCGGTAGCATCGATCCTGCCACTTGCTAGTGCTAATAGCCTAGGCAAATCTGTAGAGATTTGTGGCAAAGAAGTGCCTGTGCTAGCTACTGATGATGAAGTGTTTAACAAACACAAGATAGATATAGCATTTTTCTCTGCTGGCGGCAGTGTGAGCGAGCGATTTGCCGATATTGCTGCTGCTTCTGGCGCACTTGTGATTGATAATACAAGCTTTTTCCGTATGTGTGATGATGTGCCTTTGGTTGTCCCAGAAGTCAATCCCAATGACATCGCCCACGCTCCACGCAATATCATCGCCAATCCCAACTGCTCCACAATCCAAATGGTGCAAGTGCTAGCACCACTACATAAGGCATTTGGCATAAAAAGAGTAGATGTAAGCACTTATCAAGCCGCAAGCGGGGCAGGCAAGCGCGGTATGGAAGAGCTAATTGTGCAAATGCAAAAGTTCTTTTCCTTTGAGCTAGAATCCTGTGTGCCAGAAGTGTTTGCCCATCGCCTAGCCCTTAATGCAATCCCTCATATCGATGTCTTTTTAGATAATGACTACACAAAAGAAGAAATGAAAATGATTAAAGAAACGCACAAGATTATGCACGCAGATTTTCCTATCAGTGCCACTTGTGTGCGCGTGCCTGTTTTACGCAGTCATAGCGAATCTATCACCATAAGATTTACCCAAAAAGTTGATGGCAAAATAGCAAAAGAGATTCTAGAATCTGCACCAAACATCATTGTCTTAGATGATCCTAGCACACATTCTTATCCTATGCCATCTATTGCCACAGATACAAATCACACCTATGTAGGTAGAATCCGCAAGGATAATTTTGATGACACGATATTACATTTATGGTGCGTAGCTGATCAAATCCGCGTAGGAGCAGCTACCAATGCCGTGCGTATCGCACAAAAATGGATCGAACTAGAGCAAAAATCTTAAGTCAAATCTTAGAATCCACTTGTTAAAATTCGCGCCTATGGGGTCGATTTGGCTTCGACAGGATTCGTATCCCTTGAGTGCATGTCGGCTCGGTAAGCCGTAAAACTGCCACACAAATAAACGCAAACAATGCAACTTTCGCTCCAGCTTACGCAAAAGCAGCATAAGCCTAACTAATTTCGGAGCCGATTATTTAAGCAAGACTAGCGTGCTTTTATAATCGTTACCCTTGCTAGTTGCCCCTAGATGTTGCTCGACTTCTAGGGAAAGATTGAGCTTTTTGCACAAATAAGTTTAAGGTCTTTTTGTGCGAGAATCCAAAAACCTTAGCCCTTAAACATGTCGAGTCTCTTGCGGTAGCGGATTTTGGACTGGGGTTCAACTCCCCACGACTCCACCATTTTATACAACTTCTACTTTGCAGGTATTATATTTCTAATCAATCTTTAGCACTGCGAGAAATGCTTCTTGTGGTAGATCAACCTTGCCAATAGACTTTAGCCGCTTTTTGCCCTCTTTTTGCTTCTCTAGGAGCTTGCGCTTCCTTGTTATATCTCCGCCATAGCATTTAGCAGTTACATTTTTGCCCACAGATCGTACACTCTCTCGCGCGATAATCTTTGAGCCAATGCTCGCTTGGATCGCTACTTCAAAGAGCTGGCGCGGGATAAGATCTTTCATAGACTCCACTAATGCTCGCCCCTTTTCATAGGCTTTGGATTTTTCCACAATGATTGAGAGCGCATCGACAATCTCGCCTGCTACGCGTATATCAAGCCGCACCAAATCCCCACTTCGATACTCGATAGGCTCATAATCAAAGCTCGCATAGCCTTTTGTGCAGGATTTTAGCTTGTCATAAAAGTCCATTACAATCTCATTGCTAGGCAGCGCGTATTCTAGCAGCACGCGATCTTGCGTGATGTAGTCCATTTTCTCCTGCACACCACGGCGATTTGCTAAAAGCGTGATGATATTGCCCACAAACTCACTTGGCGTGATGATACTAGCGCGGACATAGGGCTCTTTGATGTGATCAATTTTCTGCACCTCTGGTAGCTCGCTTGGATTTTGCACTTCTATCATAGAGCCATCAGTGAGATAGACTTCATAGACAACCGTGGGTGCTGTGGCGATGAGACTTAGCCCAAACTCCCTCTCCAACCGCTCTTTGACCACCTCCATATGCAAAAGCCCCAAAAACCCCACGCGAAATCCATAGCCTAATGCCACAGAAGTCTCTGGCTCAAAGCTTAGAGCAGAGTCATTGAGCTTGAGCTTTTTCAATGCTTCGCGCAGCTCTTCAAATTTATCTGTCTCAATGGGATAGATTCCAGCAAAGACAAAGGGCTTGGCAGGTTTAAAGCCCTCTATTGGCTCACTTATGGGCGTTTGCGCATCAGTGATCGTATCGCCTACTGCTAGATCGGTTAGGGACTTTACCCCAAGCGAGATGATCCCTATCTCGCCGCACTCAATGCGATTGGTGGGGATTTTCTGCACGGGGTGAGGGTAGTAAAGCCCTAGGATTTCATAGGACTTTTGGCTACTCATCACAAGCACGCTCTGCCCTTTTGTTAGGCTGCCGTCCTTTAGCCGCACGAGAGCTAGCGCGCCTAGGTAGTTGTCAAACCAGCTATCATAGATGAGAGCCTTTGTAGGGGCGTTTGGCTCGCCACTTGGAGCAGGGATTTTACGCACAATGGATTCTAGTAGCTCGGCTATGCCTATGCCGCTTTTGGCACTCACGCTTATGGCATTAGAGCACTCAAGCCCTATGCTTTCTTCAATCTCGCTACACACCTTTGGCACATCGGCTGCTGGGAGATCGATTTTGTTTATCACTGGGATGATTTCTAGGTTATTATCAAGTGCGATATAGACATTGGCAATGGTTTGAGCTTCTACGCCTTGCGTGGCATCAACCACTAGCAATGCCCCCTCACAGGAGCTAAGAGAGCGCGAGACTTCATAGCTGAAATCCACATGCCCGGGCGTGTCGATGAGATTTAGGATATATTCCTGTCCTTGATAGACATAGCGCAAGCGCACAGATTGGGCTTTGATAGTGATCCCACGCTCCTTTTCTATATCCATAGTGTCCATAATTTGCGCGGTCATCTCGCGCTCGCTCACTGCCCCACACTCTTGGATAATCCTATCTGCGAGCGTGGATTTGCCGTGATCAATGTGGGCTATTATAGAAAAATTGCGGATAAATTGCTGCACTATTGTAATCCTTTGAAGTATGCTATCGTCTTTTCTAACCCCTCTCTTAGCTGCACTTTTGGGCTAAAATTTAGCTCTTTTTTGGCTAGGGTTATGTCTGGTTGTCGTTGCTTTGGGTCATCTTGTGGCAGGGGTAAAAATACAAGCTTTGATGTAGAATCTGTAAGCTCAAGCACATTTTTGGCAAGCTCTAGCATACTAAATTCGTGTGGATTGCCGATATTTACCGGTCCATAGAATCCATCTTTGCTATCCATAAGAGCAATCATTCCATCAATTAAATCATCTACATAGCAAAAGCTCCGTGTCTGGCTTCCATCACCATAAATGGTAATGTCCTCCCCACGCAAAGCCTGAATGATAAAGTTACTCACCACACGCCCATCATTTGGGTGCATTCTGGGACCATAGGTATTAAAAATTCGCATTACTTTAATGTTTAGGTTATGCTGCCTTTGATAGTCAAAAAAGAGCGTCTCCGCACATCTCTTGCCCTCGTCATAGCACGCCCTTATGCCGATAGGATTGACAGAGCCTTTATAAGATTCTACTTGCGGGTGGATTTCAGGATCGCCATAGACTTCGCTTGTAGAAGCCTGCAAGATCTTAGCTTTCACGCGTTTAGCAAGCCCTAGCATATTGATTGCCCCCATTACGGAAGTCTTAGTCGTTTGCACAGGGTCAAACTGATAATGCACCGGGCTTGCTGGACAAGCGAGGTTATAAATCTCATCAACCTCCACATACAACGGAAAAGTTACATCGTGTCGCATAAATTCAAATCTAGGATTTTGCAAAAGGTGCATAATATTTTGCTTTGTGCCGGTGAAAAGATTATCCACGCACAGCACTTCATCACCGCGATCAAGCAGCCTTTCACATAAATGTGAGCCTAAAAACCCAGCCCCTCCAGTTACTAGAATCTTTTTGTTTAGCATTGAAACTCCTTAGAAAATTAAAAAGTGGATTCTAGCATAAGTTAAGTGGTATATGTGGTATGGAGTAAGTATTAAGCTATACTGGCTTGCTTTCACAAGCCAAAGTAGCAAGCTATTTAAAAAGCCAAGATTTTAATGCTTTTAGCCCTGCTTTTGCAATTGTCTTTATTGTGGCTGGCAATGGCAGTATATCAACCGCTGTCTCAACAAACTCCACTGCGCTCTCCCAAAATGACCCTTCTTTATTGTGGTTTGTGATATATGCACTCTCTTCGACTTGTTGCACAATACGCTTTTGCTTTGGAAGCTTGCTTATAATGCTTTCTTCAAGTCTCATAATATTATATGGCTCATCTTGCTTTTGTGTATTTTCATCATAAAATCCAGCACTATAACACACTACATCATTCTCTGTCAGCTCCAATCCAGTGCTTTCTTTAATGCGTTTTCTTAAATCTGCTACTTGCTTTGCTAAATACTCTTCTTGCTCTTTGCCCAATTTGTTATTTGCTCTATCAAAATACCGCTCACTTACAACACAATCGCATTTATTAAGAGCTATCAAAATACGCTTAGTATCACCTAGCTTTTTAATGAGATAATCAATCATTTGATATTCTTCTCCAAGCCCCTTTACCGTTGCATTGACAACCACAAGCACCAAATCAATTTTGGCAAAACCATTTGAATCTGTTTCGCTTAATAATGCGTCAATTTTGCGCCTATGTGCCGTATCTTTATCTTTTGTCTCCCCAAGCCCGGGCGAGTCATAAAGGGTGATATTTTTGCTTATTTTGCACTGCTCTATCTCTTGTGTTTGTGGATTTGGATTTGTGCCGATTTTGACACGATTTCCTCCATAAATTGCATTGATTGTCGAGCTTTTACCAACGCCTGTGCCACCTATGATAAGAATATTTAGAGGTATATCAAGCTCATCTAAAATCTCTTTCATTACCTTTTTTTGAGTAGATTCTGACTCATTTTCTGTATCAAAAATCTTTTTAAAACGCTGCTTCCATACATCTACTTCTGCATTTTGCGATGATGCAATTGATTGCAATGCTTCAGTGGCAGTATTAAAAATGCTCGCCATAGTTACTCCTTACATACGATAGATTACACCCTGCAATCACAGGGGTGGTGGATTCTACAAAAAAAAAAAAAAAAAAAACAATACAAGGGGGCGATAAAGCACGCAAACGCGCTTTTAATCTTGCAAAGCACTTTTAGCATTGAGAAACATAAAGTAAAGCTCGCTTTCATAAAAATCATTTTATAAGCACTCTATTTTCTACTTTGGCATAGCTTTTGCTTAGATCTTAGGCAAATTCACCACAAAGGACGACAATGCTACGATCACTATGGTCAGGTGTAAGCGGTATGCAGGCGCATCAAATCGCGCTAGATATTGAGAGCAATAACATTGCCAATGTCAATACGGTTGGGTTCAAATACTCTCGCGCATCATTTGTCGATATGCTTTCTCAAACAAAGCTTATCGCCACTGCCCCTTATAAAACAGGGCTTGGAGGGCAAAATGACTTCTCTGTGGGGCTAGGAGTTGGGATTAACGCCACGACAAAGGTATTCTCCCAAGGAAGCACGCAAAACACCGATGTCAAAACCGATATGGCAATTGAGGGGGAAGGCTTTTTTGTCATCTCGCCAGATAAGGGCATTACGCTTAATTATACGCGTGATGGGAGCTTTCTCTTTGATGCAGATGGCAATCTTGTAACAACAGGCGGCTATGTCGTGCAAGGCTGGCTCAAAGATGACTTGAAAAATGCCTCAAAAATGAGTGAGCAGGAGTTCTACCACATCGATAGCACAGGACCTATCCGCAATATCCAAATTGATCCCAATATGGTAATGCCTGCGCGATCTTCGACAAATATCAAGCTCCGCGCCAATCTCAACGCCGGGCGACACACTGACCAAAATGCCAATATCTACGCGCTAGATTCTACGACCAAAACGCCTGCTGATGGGATCAATCCTTTGTATGATTCCGCTGGGAATCTCACACAAATGCAAGAAGATATGGGCGCGCTTTTCAACCAAGATGGCGATGCCTTTGGGCTTACAGAAAATCAAGGAATATGGGTAAGCTACAAAAATGCGCAAATGATCAATAGTGTAGTCCCTACTAAAGAAAACAGCTCTATCACTATCAATGGTGCGAAAGTGTCTTTCTCTAATGACTCTGCGATGAGTGGGATCTCCACGCTTGTCGCCGCGCAAAATGCAATCAACGGCGTGCGTGATAAAACAGGTATAGAAGCCTATATGGAAGGCAAGCTTTTAAAGCTTGTCAATCGCAATGAAATGGATGGCGATGAAAAGACCAAAAATATCATCATCACCAAAGGTGGCACCGGCGCGTTTGAAAACTTTGTAGAAGGGGATTCTGACATCACTTCCTTCCGCTATCGCTACACCAAATCCGAGTCCCCAGACTCATCAACAGGGCAGTTTAGGACCACAGAGGAGCTTCGCAGACTCTTGCAATATGATGCAAATATGATCAAAGACCCAGATAAGGAGTATAACGACTCCACTGCATCAGTATCTGTAACGATCAATAAGTTTGGTATGTTTGAAATGCTAAACCAAGATAATGGCGATGAAGAAGTGCAAAATATGTCAATTTTTGTCGCTTCTTATGGCTCAGATCAAGTCTCTACAAATGTGCTTTTTAGAAATACTATGCGCGGACTTAATACTGCTTCGCTACTAGAGGGTGGGGCTTCTGTATCCACCACGCGCCTAAGCCACGCCACACACACCACGACAATCGAGCTTTTTGACTCGCTAGGCTCTAAACACACAATCCGCTTTGAGTTTGTCAAAACAGGCTCTGCGGAGTGGAGTTTTAGGGCGATTGTGCCAGAGCCTTCTGTCATCTATGGAGCTTCTGCTACGCGTCCAAATATCTTTGAGGGTGGGCGACTGCGCTTTAATAGCGACGGAAGTCTAGCAGGTATGAATCCCCCTATTTTGCAGTTTGACCCCAAAAATGGCTCTATCGCACCACAGCGACTAAGCTTGTCCTTTGGCTCCACAGGGGGCTTTGGCGGACTTACAAGCGTAGATAAGCAGTCGGAAACCTATGCCATTGAGCAAGATGGCTATGGCGCAGGGGATTTGGTGGATATACGCTTTGACTCGGTGGGATCACTGCTAGGCTCATTTAGCAACGGACGCACGCTAGCCCTAGCCCAAGTCGCCCTAGCAAATTTCGCCAACAACACCGGGCTTCAAGCAGAAGGTGGCAATGTCTTTTCATCAACAGGGAACTCTGGGCAAGCGATGATCGGCGCGGCAAATACCGGTCGCCGTGGCGGTGTCTCTGGTTCTAAGCTTGAGATGAGTAATGTGGATTTAAGCCGCTCGCTCACACAGCTTATTGTCGTGCAGCGTGGATTCCAGGCAAACTCCAAAGCCGTTACCACCTCTGATCAGATTCTAAACACACTTCTCAATCTTAAGCAGTAATGTTGCTTGGTAGGTGTTCAAACATCACACCTACCACAAAAATTTCTATAATTGCTTTATAGATTCTATGGTGTTACCTTTTTGTAACACCCACCAAAAATCTCACATATTTTATTCTACTTTATGATGCGTTTTACTACGCTAGTTACTAGTTTGCTTAGGGGTTAAGGAGAGCGCAATGGATATTAAGGATATAAAAAAGCTTCAGCAAGGTGTCAATACCCAAGACAATCAAATCGATCGTATCAAAATTGGTGCAGTTGTGTTATTTATGGTGGCTATCGCGCTCATTGCCATAAATTTTGGTGGAGGCTCACAGCCGATGCTACTAGCATTTGCCACACTTGTGGGGGGCTATATGGCGATGAGCATTGGCGCAAACGATGTGGCTAATAATGTCGGTCCTGCTGTGGGATCGCAAGCCATCACGCTCGCTGGGGCGATCATTATCGCTGCTATTTGCGAGGCAAGTGGGGCGATTTTGGCAGGCGGCGATGTTGTTAATACCATCAAATCTGGCATTATTGATCCTAAAAATATCAGTGATTCTCAGGTGTTTTTGTTTGTTATGCTTGCTACCTTGATTGCCGGAGCGATATGGGTGCATCTTGCCACTATTTTACGCGCACCTGTATCAACCACGCATTCCATTGTCGGCGGCGTGCTAGGAGCTGGGATCGCTGCTGGTGGATTTGGCGTGGCAAATTGGTGGGTGCTTGGGACAATCGCTTCAAGCTGGGTGCTCTCCCCTGTGCTTGGCGGGATCATCGCTGTGCTATTTCTACTTTTTATCAAGCGCACGATCACCTACAAACAAGACAAAAAAGAAGCCGCTAGAAAGATTGTGCCGATTTTGATTTTTGTGATGGTGTGGGCGTTTGGCATCTATCTTATGCTAAAAGGCTTTTCTAAGCTTTACTCCTTTAGCGCGTGGCAGGCAATCGGCATAGCATTTGTGATTGCTGTGGTGAGCTATTTTATTACCACGCCTATTATCCGCAAAAAAGCCGCCTTACTTGAAAACACAAAAGAATCGATCAATACTCTCTTTACTGTGCCATTGATCTTTTCAGCAGCATTGCTGAGCTTCGCGCACGGCGCAAATGATGTCGCCAATGCCATAGGACCACTTGCTGCCATCCATCAAGCCCTATCAGAATCCCTAGAATCCGGTGGGATAGCCAAAGCAAATGTGCCGTTTTGGATTATGTTTGTAGGGGGTGTTGGGATTTCGCTTGGACTTGGACTTTATGGACCAAGGCTTATCCGCACAGTGGGGAGCGAGATCACAGAGCTTGATCGAATGAGAGCATTTTGTATCGCTATGAGTGCTGCACTAACGGTGTTGCTTGCAAGTGCGCTTGGGCTTCCTGTTAGCTCGACACACATTGCCATCGGTGCTGTCATTGGAGTGGGCTTTTTACGCGAATACATTAAGGGCAGATATTTTGAAATGTGTGAGCAAATCATCAAAGCCCACAAGGGCAAAGATCAAAAGACTATCGAGACCTTTTTAAGAAACTTTGCAAAAGCCAATGTCAAGCAAAAAAGCGCGATGCTAGAGCTCCTAAAAGACAAGGCTCAAGGCGATGATTTTTATCTCAATAAAAAAGAGAAAAAAGAGTTGAAAAAATTCTATAAGCACGAGCTAGTCAAGCGCAGTGAGATCAATCGCATTATCGCATCTTGGATCATTACCGTGCCTGCTTCTGGCGTGCTTGGGGCATTGGCATTTTTCATCATTCAAAAAGTTTTAGGATAAATGTGCTATACTCCTAGCCTTTATTTTCAAGGAGTCAAATTTTGGACCCATATCACTCGGTTATAATGCTACTTCTTGCATTATTTTTCGTTTTACTCAATGCCTTTTTTGTTGTCGCAGAATTTGCGATTGTCAAGGTGCGCCGCTCCAAGCTTGAAGAATTATCCAAGACAAACAACACCGCTAAACTAACTCTCTCTATTACCAAACGGCTAGATTCTTACCTAAGTGCCACGCAGCTTGGGATCACACTAAGCTCCCTTGCTCTAGGGTGGATTGGGGAGCCAGCACTTGCCAAACTTGTGGCAATTCCTTTTGAGAGTTTCTTACCACAGGATTCTTTGATTATCCATACAATTAGCATTGTCATTGCCTTTACACTTATCACGCTTTTTCATGTGGTGCTAGGCGAGATTGTCCCAAAATCTATCGCCATTGCCAAGACGGAAAAATCCGCCCTGCTCATCTCCTATCCTCTTTACTATTTTTCTATCGTTTTCTACCCTATCATCGTGCTATTTGATAAACTTGCTAATTTTGTCTTGCGTCGCATAGGTATCCAGCCAGCAAGCGAAGAAGAAAACGCCCACTCCGAAGAAGAGCTAAAAATCATTGTAGGCGAGAGCTTGAAAGGCGGCTTTATCGACTCCTTAGAAGGCGAGATTATCAAAAATGCCGTGGATTTTTCTGAGACAATTGCTAAAGAGATTATGACACCGCGCAAAGATATGGTATGTCTTTATGCTGATAAAAGCTATGAAGAAAATCTCTCTGTCGTTACACAGACTAATTTCACGCGCTATCCTTACTGCAATGGCAACAAAGACAATATCATTGGAATGATTCACATACGAGATTTGCTTATAAGTGGCATTAGCCAGCATCATACGCACACACCGCAGCCTATCAATTTTGAGCAAATTATCCGCAAGATGATCATTGTCCCAGAGACCGCACGCATTGTAGAGATTCTAAAATCTATGAACAAAGAGCAGATCCATACGGCGTTGATTATCGATGAGTATGGTGGGACCGCAGGGCTTTTGACAATGGAAGATATTATCGAAGAAGTGATGGGTGATATTACCGATGAGCACGATTGCAAAAATCAAGACTTCATACAAATCAGCCCTGATACTTATGAGATTGATGGAATGCTCGATTTAGAGAGTGTAGAAGAGCTTATGGGTGCGGAGTTTGCAGAGGAATTTGAGCAAGTAACTGTTGGTGGCTATGTCTTTAGCCTACTAGGAAGACTGCCAGAAGTGGGTGATGTCGTGCAAAATGGCGGGATAGAATTTAGCGTTTTGGCGATGGATGGTGCAAGAATCAAGCGACTAAAAGCCCATAAAATCACGCAAAAAGATCAATAGCATAAGGTATATCCATAAATTCTAAAGATTCTAGCCAGCTTCTCACAAAGACAAGCCACACTCGAGCAAATCGCTTGCCACAAGCCACGATCTACCCCTTGTCGGCACACAAATCTAAGTCCTTTGACTCTAAAGCCAGACTTCGTGCATTTGCTAAAGCAGCCCCACTAACGCGCAATCGCTATGCTAGCAGGGCATTATGCGCCTACCTAGAATCCATTATCACAAAGCACAATTTTAAGCGCATTGCACTCTTTTATCCCCTGCCACACGAGCCAAATATCCTCCCCCTACTAAAAAAGCTAAAAAAGCACAAAACCAGACAAGTTTTTCTCCCAACTATGCAAGGTCTTAAGGTAAAAATGCTACCATACCGCTTGCCGTTAGTGCGGAATTATTTGGGGATTTTTGAGCCAAAAGTATCATATCAGCATTCTTATAAGGTTGATTTTGTGCTAATACCAGCCCTTGGGATTGATATGGCATTTGGTCGTATCGGTATGGGGAAGGGTATTTATGATAGATCTTTTAGCGCACGATCTATCGCGCCTTATAGGGTGTTTGTAAGCCAGAATCTCCACATATCCAGCACGCGCATAACGCAAGAATTTGACATCAACGCACATCAATATATCAGCTATACATTGCAAATGAAAAATATAAAGGGTTTTTATAATGTGGTGGATTCTTCTCATAGGATTTCTAGGATTCGGGCTTCTTGTAGGATTAAGCGTTTATCTAGCGTGCAAAAAGTTTTTCGCTCTTGATGCGACACATCTACTTGAACAAGCCAAAGCAAAAGCGCAAGCCATCGAGCTAGAAGCACAAAATCTCCTACACAAAAAGCAACTTGAGCTAAAAGATATGCAACTCTCCTTAGAGCAAAGCCATAAAGAAAAAGAGCGCGCACTGCAAGAGTCCTACACACACAAGCTCCACGCCCTAGAGCGCAAAGAGCAAAATCTCCAAGACAAGCTCCAGTGCGAGCAATCCGCCATCGAGCAAAGCAAAGCCCACATAAAAAGCGAGCGGCACGAGCTTCTTATGCAAAAAGAAGAGAATCAAAAAATCAAAAAGCAATATCTTAGCCTTATTGATGAGCTCAATAAAACCCTAAGCCACTACACAGGGCTGACCAAAGAAGAAGCCAAAAATATCTTGCTAGACAACCTAGAAAGCGAGCTGATTGATGAAAAAGCCCACCTTATCCGCCGCTATGAGAAAGAAGCCAAAGATCAAGCCCAAAAAACAGCCAATCACATTCTAGCCCTTGCGACTTCTCGCTATGCTGGGGAGTTTGCAGCAGAGCGACTCATCAATGTCCTAACACTCCCAGATGATGAGATGAAGGGCAGGATCATCGGCAAAGAGGGGCGCAATATCAAAACACTAGAGATGATAAGCGGAGTTGATGTGATCATCGATGACACGCCAGCGACCATTATCCTAAGTAGCTTCAATCTCTACCGCCGAGCCATCGCCCTAAAGACACTCAATATCCTTATTGAAGATGGCAGAATCCACCCTGCTAGGATCGAAGAAGTCTATGCGCGAGTGGAAGAGCAAATGGAGCAAGATATCCTTGATGAAGGCAATAATGTCTTAGTTGATTTGGGGGTTGATTTTGTGCATCCAGAGATTACCAAGCTTATCGGCAAGCTCCGTTATCGCGCAAGCTATGGGCAAAATGCGTTAGGGCATTCTATCCAGACTGCTAAATTAGCAGGCATCATCGCTAGTCAGCTTGGAGGCGATGAAAAGCTAGCAAAACGCGCAGGATTGCTGCACGACATCGGCAAAGCCTTGACAATCGATCAGGGTGGTGGAAATCATGTAATCCTTGGTGCAGAGATTTGCAAGCGTTACAAGGAGCATCCTGTGGTGATTAACGCCATTATGTCTCACCACGGCAATGAAGCATTTGAGAGCGTAGAGGCAGCAGCAGTATGTGCAGCTGATACACTCTCAGCCGCACGCCCTGGGGCTAGGCGCGATGTCTTAGAGAGCTTTTTAACAAGAATGCAAGATTTAGAAAAAATCGCCCAAGATAAGCTAGGCGTGAAGCAAGCCTATGCGATTAACGCTGGGCGAGAGCTGCGCGTGATCGTGCGTGCGGATATTATAAGTGATTCTCAAAGCATCGTGCTTGCTAGAGAGATCGCCCAAGAAATCCAATCCACCCTAAACTATCCCGGTGATGTGAAAGTCAGCGTGATACGCGAAGTGCGTGCGGTAGAGTTTGCACATTGATTGAAATTGATTGTAAGGAGTAACTATGTCTTTCATACAACGGATTCTAGCGGTTTGTAGCCTATGTCTATATGCCTTGCTTATTACAAATTGCAGCAGCGATGGCACAAAACAAAGCTTTGAGCATAGCTTCCAAGCCGATGACTCTAGCTCCTATGCTATCACTCTTAATGATGAGAGCATACTTCTTAAACGCAATGGTAGCAAGGTGGATTCTGTGGTGCTGCTAGTGTTCTTAGCAGATGAATGCCAAGCGTGTCAGGGGTATTATGAGCATTTAAACCACCTCCAAGCAAATCAAGCCAATCTACAAATCCTAGGTATCTTTGGGCAAACCTCCAAAGACCTCCAAACGCTCAAAAAAGACTTAGGCATAGATTTTACACTCTTGCAAGATACTTCAAAGACCCCCTTGCTAGACAATCTCCTAGCGCAAAAGCAAGCGCGTGCAAATGCCCTACTGGCAGCACAAAACCAAGAATCTAATAGTGCAGATATGGATTCTAGCGATAACGCCGCCACTGCGTCATCGCAAGCCGACAATGGCGGAATCCATAGTGAAAAAGGTGAAAAAGTGGATTCTAGCAGCACTGACCCAAGCTCCCAAAGCCTAGAATCCACGCCATTAAAGCCTGATCTGCCCTATTTCGTGCTATATGATGATAAGCAGCATTTCTACCAAGATTATGAAGGTATCGTGCCAGAAGAGATCTTTTCTAGCGATATTGCACAGCTTGCTAACTAGGATCTACAATGCTCTCCTACCTTGCTAAAACCGCCCAAAATCTCGCCTCTATCTTCACGGACAAAGGCGACACAATCGACAAAGACACGCTTGAAGAGCTACTCATAGAAGCAGATATAGACTATGATCTAGTCGAACTTCTCCTTGCCAATCTCCCCAAGCACATCAAACGCGCCCAGCTACAAGAGCAGCTCTATGGGCTTTTTGCAGATTCTACAAAAGCCCCACTAGAATCCACTTTTGACACCTCTCCGCAAATCACCCTTGTGATCGGCGTAAATGGCGCGGGCAAGACCACCACCATAGCCAAGCTTGCCTACCACTATTTACAGCAAGGGCAAAGTGTGCTGCTAGGAGCTGGCGATACTTTCCGTGCAGCAGCCATAGAGCAGCTACAACTTTGGGCTTCAAAGCTACAAATCCCCATTATCGCCACTCAACAAGGCAGCGATCCTAGTGCGCTGGCTTTTGACACTATCCAAGCCGGGCTTGCGAGAAAAGCACAGCATATCATCATCGATACTGCGGGGCGATTGCACAATCAAACCAATCTCCAAAAAGAGCTAGAAAAAATCGACCGCACCTGCATAAAAGCCGCGCCAAATGCCAATGTGCGCAAAGTCCTAATCCTTGATGGCACGCAAGGCTCATCTGCCCTAGCCCAAGCCAAAATCTTTAGCCAAAGTGTGCAGATACAAGGCATTATCGTAACTAAGCTTGATGGCACAAGCAAGGGCGGGGCTATCCTTAGTATTTCACATTTTTTGCAAATCCCTATACTCTATCTTGGCACAGGAGAAAAACAAGGCGATTTAGTGCCGTTTGACAAAGAAGCATATATCCAAAATCTCCTTGATTGCTTTTTCACAAGTGGGGCATAATGGCGAAAAAATCAGCCCTTTTTGAATGCCAGCATTGCGGCTATACCACGGCAAAATGGCTAGGCAAATGCCCAGAGTGCAATAGCTGGGATAGCTTGCTAGAGCTTACAGATACGCAAAAGCAGATTCTACGGCAAGATAGCACACCAGAATCCACTCCGTGTGCTATCACACAAGTCGCCATTGATGAGCATAGCTTTTTTAGCTCCTATCAAGAAGAGCTAGACATCGTGCTAGGTGGGGGGATCGTGCCAGGTGGGCTATATCTCATCGGTGGAAATCCGGGCGTTGGTAAATCAACCTTGCTACTAAAAGTCGCTGGCTCTCTAGCACAAAATGGGCAAAGCGTGCTGTATGTAAGCGGCGAAGAAAGTGCCGGGCAAATCCGCTTGCGTGCGCAGCGACTAGGGGCGTTAAGCGAGCGATTGTTTCTACTCAATGAGATCAATCTCTCTATTATCAAGCACGCCATAGTGAATGCCCCGCAGGTGGATTCTCCAAAAGTGGATTCTAGGGTGGATTGGGATTTTCAATCCACTCGCAATGACGATAAAAAAGTGGATTCTACTCCTTATCGCTTGTGTATTATTGACTCTATCCAGACAATCTATGCCCCAGAGATCTCTTCTGCTCCGGGGTCTGTGAGCCAAGTTCGCGAGATCACATTTGAGCTTATGCGCCTAGCCAAAGAGCAGAATATCGCCATAATGATTATCGGGCATATCACTAAAGATGGCTCAATCGCTGGTCCTAGAATCCTAGAGCATATGGTGGATTGCGTGCTGTATTTTGAAGGCGATCCAAGCAAAGAGCTTAGAATCTTGCGTGGGTTTAAAAACCGCTTTGGCACGACAAGTGAGATAGGGATTTTTGAGATGAGTCAAGATGGCTTAAATAGTGCCAAAAATGCTTCAAAGCTCTTCTTCCAAAAGCGCGTAAGCACCATAGGCAGTGCGGTGAGTGTCGTGCTAGAGGGCTCACGCGCCTTAGTGATAGAGATCCAAGCCCTAGTGAGTGAAAGCTATGGGAATCCACGCAGGCAGAGCACGGGCTTTGAGCTAAATCGCTTAAATATGCTCCTAGCCCTGCTAGAGCGCAAATTAGAGCTACCTTTAGGGCGATATGATGTGTTTATCAATATCACCGGTGGGATTAAAATCAGCGAGCCAAGCGCGGATTTATGCGTGCTTGCGTGCATTATCTCAAGCTTCCGCAATCGCGCGCTTAATGCCAGCACGGCTTTCATCGGTGAAGTCTCCCTTGTAGGCGACATACGAGAAGTAAGCAATATTGACATTAGACTAAAAGAGCTTGCAAGCTATGGCTTTGATAAGGTCATAGTAGCCAAAAAGCCCAAAGCCGCTCCAAGCGGTATCAAATGCTTTGAAGCCGATGAAGTGAGCAAGATCCTAGAGTGGATGTAGCAAGCAATGCTGTTTAAGGATTTTTGGTATTATTGCGGCTTTGCAGGAGTGAGAAATGGAACCTATCAGTCAATATGGCTATGAGAAGCTAACCAAAGAACTAAAACAGCTCAAAGAAATCGAGCGACCAAAGATCATCAAAGAAATCGACACTGCTAGAGAGCACGGGGATTTGAAAGAAAATGCCGAATACCACGCGGCAAAAGAAAGGCAACTTTTCATTGATGCTAGGATCAAAGATCTAAGCACTATGCTTACAAACGCCCAAGTCATTGATCCTTCTACTTTGCCACACGATAAAGTAAGCTTTGGCAGCACGATTGAAATCATTGATTTAGATACACAAAAGCCTTATACCTATACCATTGTAGGGAGCATTGAGAGTGATACAGCAAGGGGGCTTATCTCCTATGGCTCTCCTATAGCTAAGGCTCTTCTTGGCAAAGAGGTGGGCGATGAAGTAGCGATCAATCTGCCCCGTGGGGAGTGTGAATTTGAAATTATGAAAATCCACTACAAACCAATTGTATTTTAATCGCATCTAGGCAAGGATACACAATGCAACCACATCTTAAAGTGCAAAAGCTCCACCCACAAGCCATAATCCCCGCCTACCAAAGCACCGGCGCTTCTGGCTTTGACTTCCACGCCCTAGAATCCACTTTTATCCCAGCGGGCGATATTGGCGTAGTGCGCACAGGGCTTGCTATGGAGATAGACCAAGGGCTAGAGCTACAAATCCGCCCTCGTAGTGGGCTTGCGCTCAAGCATAAAATCTCTGTGCTAAACACACCCGGCACGGTTGATAGCGACTATCGCGGAGAAATTATGGTGATTTTAATCAATCACGGCAAAGAGGATTTTACTATCAATCAAGGCGATAGAATCGCACAGGGCGTAATCGCGCCAATCGTGCAAGTGGCATTTGAAGAAGTAGCCACACTTGCGCAAACTGCGCGTGGGGATAAGGGCTTTGGCTCTAGCGGTATTGCCAAAGATAAAAGCTAGCCCCCAGAATCCAAAACTCCAAAGGACCATATATGCCAGATAACAAAAACCAGCAAATCCTAAATGCCATCAAACAAGAATTTAAGCAAGATGAAAAAATGCTAGAAAATGCCTTTAAACTCGAGCGACTTGTGAAAAAATACAAATATTGGCTCATCGCTTTAGCAGTGATCTTGCTACTATGGCTTGGGTATCGCACTATCTACAACGCTATGCAAGAAAGCCGTGCGCAAAAAATTAGCGCGCTCTATGATGAATTTTTGCAAAATCCTAACAACGAGCTTTTACAAACACAGCTAAAAGAGCAGGCAAGAGAGCTCTATGATCTCTACCAACTCTCCCATAGAGATTCTACCCACGATACGCAAGCGACCCAATCAGCCCTAGAAGAGCTTGCGACCTCTGCAAACCCACTTGTCCAGCAGCTTGCTAGCTATGATCTAGCTAGCCTAACGCGCAAAGATCTTGACAAGATCGGCGGTGATCTGGCGGATTTAGCGATAATCCAGCGCGCTTATTTGCTCTTGCAAAATGAGAGCATTCAAGAAGCACGCACACTGCTTGATACGATCAAAGTGGATTCTACTCTCTATGGACTTGCTGCACAAATGAAGCACTATGGCATCATCAAGCACCCGCTAGCCGATACTCTCACAATCAAAGAAGTGCAAAATCCAAACCCCCAGAATCCAAACTCCACAGATAATCACAATAACACCAAGCTAGATTCTACACAAGTGGATTCTACAAAAAACACAGGGGCTAGCAAATGAGCCGCCAGCTTAGATGGCACACTCTATGCAAACACACAATGCTTTGGGGCTATATCTGCCTTGCTGCCCTTATCCTAGCTGCTTGTGGGAGCAAGAAATACTACACCCCAGCCCAAGTGCAAGGCACAATTATTTTTGATCGCTCATTTTCTGCTCCCATTGCTACTAGCAATCGCTATGGCGCAGAGCTAAAAGATGGCTCACTTATCACACAAGATGGCATTATCCCCTATAATGCTAAAATCCCCAAAAAATCGCGATTCCTTGGAGAGTCGGGCGGATATTATATCTTTGCCAAAGGTTGCGAGAGTGTCTATCTTATACGCACAAGCGTGCTTGATGAGCAAGCCTTTAGCAACCAAACTTGCTCTATCAAAGAGCAAAATACCGCTTGTGCTGAAGATGAGCTAGAGATCCCCACAACTATGTGCGCGCTTAGTGCTAGTATCAAAGGCAATCTCCTAGCTCTCATCGGTAGCGATAATTCTATGAGTATTATTGATCTAAACTCCCCAAAAAAAGAGCAAAAATTCTCGCAAAAAGGCTCTTCTGTGCTAGCTGTGAATGAGCTAATTGCCGCGCCACTTTTCCTAGAATCCCTTGTTATATTCCCCACGCTTGATGGGCGGCTGCTGATTGTAAGCACCAAAAGCTTCACGCCAGAGCGCAATATCATCATCTCTAGTGAAAAATTTTTCAATAATGTGATCTTTCTCTATGGTGATGAGACAAGGATCTTTGCAGCCACACCCAAAAAGCTCATAAGTATCGTATCTGGGCAGGAGTTTAGCTACAATGAATCTATCAAAGATGTGCTCTTTTATAAAGGCTATCTCTATGCACTCACCCTAGATGGTATGCTAGCCCAGCTTGACCACACTCTGCGCCCTGTCAATACACAGAAATTCGACTATGCAAAGCTAGAGGGCATAGCTATGGCAAATGACACACTCTATACCTTTGAGACACACGGAGGCTATGTGATAGCCGTGCAGCTATCAAACTTTGCGCATAAAATCTATAAAACCCAAGATACCTTTGGCAAAACGCCGCCTAATAAGCTTAATTTCTACAGCAAGGGTGTGTTTTACTACAACAAATACTACTACGACTTTGAGAGACTGCCTTAATGCTGCTTTGTGATATTGGCAATACGCATTTTCACTTTTGGGATAATGGCAAAATCTCCCATATCCTGCCAAAATCCTTGCATAAAAATATGTTCAATCAAGAAATCTACTACATAAGTGTCAATGCCCAGCACGAAAAGCTGCTGAATAAAACTTTCAAAACAACTTATGACCTAGAATCCATAATCCACCTCCCCACGCAATACAAAGGCTTAGGCGTGGATAGAAAAGCGGCGTGCTTGTGCGTTAGCGATGGGGTGGTAGTCGATGTGGGCAGTGCTATTACCGTTGATGTGATGAGTGGTGGCAAGCACCAAGGCGGCTATATTCTCCCGGGGTTTAATGAATTTATCAATGCCTATGCCAGAATCTCCCCAGCTCTGCAAGGGCATATCAACTTTGGGCTAGAGCCAAGTGCTTTGCCCAATACCACCAAAGATGCTATCGGCTATGGTGTCATCAAAAGCACTATTTTGACCATACAAAACACCATAGGAAGTAAAAAGGCGTATTTCACCGGAGGTGATGGCAAATATCTCGCAAAATTCTTCGCCCAAGCCATCTATGATGAAACGCTTGTGTTTCGAGGTATGCGCATATCTATCGAGCAAGCCCTACAAAAACGGCGCAAGCAGCAAGGCATACAAGAAAAACAAGGGCAAAACAAGGAGCAAGAATGATCAAAATAGCACTCCCCAAAGGTCGCATAGCAAAAGATACTCTGCGTGTGTTCTCCCAGATTTTTGGCGAAGAATTTGCATTTGATGATAGAAAGCTCATTTTGCAAAAGGGGGAATTTTGCTTTATGCTTGTGCGCTCTCAAGATGTGGCGACTTATGTCTATCATCAAGCAGCAGATATTGGTGTCGTGGGGCTTGATGTCTTGCAAGAGCAGCCCTGCAAGGTCTTGCGCTTATTTGACTTGGGGATTGGAAAGTGTCGCGTGATCGTTGGCGAGCATAGAGACACGCCCATTGACTATCTCCAGCCAAAGATCAAAATCGCTACAAAAATGCCCCATATCACGCTCAATCACTTTTCACAAAAGGCTATCCCCATAGAAATCATCAAGCTCTATGGATCCATTGAGCTAGCTCCGCTTGTAGGGCTAGCAGATGGGATAGTAGATATTGTAGAGACAGGCGATACAATGCGCCAAAACAATCTCATCGAAGTAGAAACGATCCTCCACTCAAGCGCGCATTTAATCGCTAATACCAATAGCTTTTATGCCAAAAAGACACAGATCCTAGCTCTTTGCTCTAAGCTTGAGCAATGTTTGGATTCTAGCACGCAAGGCTGATTGATAGATGGAGCTAATTGTATAAAGGCTGATTGATACATAAGAGTATGCTTACACTATGCTTGTATGCACACATTTTGCCCCAACCCCTATGAAGATCCTGCTAGCAAGCGATGCTTTAAGGCTTTATAGGATGTGATTTATAGGACAATGGCAGGATAGCAACACTTAAAGACTATATCTAAGGACTTGCTAGAAAGCGGGTATTGCTTCTACTAGAATCCACTTAAGCCTAGGTGTGATACAGCACATATTTGAGATATAGCTCTTGGACAAATCTATGTGTAGGGATATTGATATTATGCAGCAGCAATGCCCATCTTGACTCAAGATGCCGATGTGGGAAAAATAAGCTTTTAACAAAAAGCTTACTATTAGTAAGCCAGCTATTATCCCTACTAGGCAGCAAAAAGACATATTCATAATACTTCATATACTGCGGATACACCTGCGTGATGATCTCTATAATAGCCCTTTTATACGCGCATTCATCGTGCAGCACTGCATTAAGACTCTCCATACTCACACAAAGCCCACTAGAATCCACAATCCCCACGCTATCCCCCACCTGCTGGGAGAACACCAGCTCATAGCTTGCGATTTTACCGCTACAAAATTGCAGCACCACACTTAGCCCTTGTAGCTCTAGCGGATCGGTGATTGGGCGATTATAGGAGAAAAAGAAATTCCCCAAGCTATAAAAAATCCTAGCTTCTCGCCCATCTTTTGTGTGATAGTCCTCATAGCCTTGGATAATGTGGGGATGATGGGCGATAATGCAATCTGCCCCCATATCACAAAACATCTTGTAAAGCTCTCTAAATTGCGGTAGCGGCTGGGCGACATTCTCCAGCCCAGCGTGGATCACAGCAATCACCACATCAACGGCTTTTTTCAATGTCTGCAAATGCGCGATAAACCCCCAGCCAAAGCAGTCTTCATACCCATACTCCGCGCCCAAAAACGCGCTGCTAGAATCCAGTGTGCCAAACTGCGATTCTGCGGCATTCACTATGGCTATTTTTGTATCATTGATCGTGTAAAACAGCGTGGGATTTTGCGGATATTTTTTTGTTTTGACACCCGTATAGACAGCTTTGGATTCTAGGATTTGCTCTATGCTTGCATCTATGCCAGCCTCGCCATAATCTGCGATATGGTTGTTTGCTAGCATAAAGCCATTAAAGCCAGCTGCAACTAAATTGCTAATTGTCTCATCGTGTGTATATAGCGATGGTCCGGCTTTAAGCGTTTGGGTTACCCCCCCCCCCCCCGTTTTTGGCAAGATCGGGGCTTCTAGGTTGCAAAAGCTAATATTGCTTCTAAGCTTTTCTTGCAACGCCCTATCGATACTAATGCCGCCATTCATCGCCACTACATCGCCACAGAATAGTAGTCCTTGCATATATGCTCCTTATACAAAAAGTGGATTCTAGGGATTCAGCTTGTGGGCTAGAATCGTGGATTCTGCGGCGGAGACTTGCTCATTATCGCCTAGATAAATCCCTTCGCCTCCGCCTTGAAAACAAGGGACACCGCTCGGCGCAAGCCGATGTTTCTTTAGAAAACCACAATTCTAGCACCACAATCTTAGAATCCCAAAACAACAATAAAAAACACCCACAGCCCCACCGCAATCCTTAGAATCATTATGATACAAAACGATTGTAAAGTGGATTCTAACATAAGCTATGTCTGCACTAGAATCCACTTTTTGCAAACAGGCGCGCTTAGGATACACCGCAGCTTCGAATAAAGTGCGCAAATCCAAATTTAAGACAGAAATTATAAAAGCTTAGCTACAATCGCGCCTGTCCTTTGTCAATCCTAAAGTCCTTTGGACTAGGATCACAAAGATAAGTGCTAAAAATTCACACACGCCAATCCTTTTTGTGTTGCAGAGATTCTGTATAAGGGCGTGGAGGACAAACCAAACTACAAGGAGACCATTATGGTAACGATGAAAGACCTACTTGAATGCGGCGTGCATTTTGGACATCAAACAAGACGCTGGAATCCAAAAATGAAGCCATTTATCTTTGGTGTGCGTAAAAATATCCACATCATTGATCTGCAAAAGACAATCCGCTACTTCCGCTACACTTATAATATCGTGCGTGATGCTGCTGCTGAGGGCAAGACGATTTTGTTTGTCGGCACCAAAAAGCAAGCAAGCGAGACGATTAAAGAATACGCTGAAAAAATCGGCGTGCCTTATGTCAATTACCGATGGCTAGGTGGTATGCTTACCAACTTTAGCACAATCAAACGCTCCGTGCGCAAGCTAGAAATCATTGAAGAAATGGAAGCAAGCGGGCAGATTGACTTACTCACCAAAAAAGAAAAGCTTATGCTTTTGCGCAAAAAAGACAAGCTTACACAATACCTTGGCGGTGTGCGACATTTGAAAAAAGTCCCGGATATGCTCTTTGTCATCGATGTGGTGAAAGAAAAAATCGCAGTCGCTGAAGCTAGAAGACTTGGGATCCCCGTAGTCGCACCACTTGATACCAACTGCGACCCTGATAAGGTGGATTACCCAGTGCCGGGCAATGATGATGCGATCCGCTCTATCCAGCTTTTTTGCAAAGAGATTGCCGAGGCGATCACTGAAGGACGCGAGATGAATGGCGGAGAAGCAGAGGAAGAGGCACAAGGATCTACACAAGAGCCAGCAAGTGAAGCAGAGAAGCAAGCGGTGATTGATGAAGCTATGCAAGAGCAAGAATAATGCGCACATTATAAAGGAGAAACTATGAGTGAGATTACTGCCCAGCTTGTAAAACAACTGCGAGAAATGACTGATGCAGGTATGATGGACTGCAAGAAAGCTTTGGTAGAAGTGCAAGGAGATTTGCAAAAAGCAGTGGAGTATTTGCGCGAAAAGGGCTTAAGCAAAGCTGCTAAAAAGGCAGATAGAGTCGCGGCTGAAGGGGCGATTTCTGTTAAGGTGGCAAGCGATTTTTCCCAAGCTTGTATGATTGAGGTCAATTCTGAAACAGACTTTGTCGCCAAAAACGATGGGTTTAAAGATTTGGTAGCAAAGACTAGTGAGCTTGTATTTGCACACAATATCAGCGAAGTAAGCGCGCTAGAATCCTTGCATATAGAAAATCAAAGCTTTGATGAGTATCTAAAAACACAAATCGCCAAAATCGGCGAAAACATTGTCGTGCGCAAAACTTGCAATATCAAGGCAAATCAAGGCACAATCGTCAATGGCTATGTCCATAGCAATGGGCGCGTGGGCGTAATCATCGCCCTAAAGGGCAGCCAAGCAAACGCATCTAAGCTTGCCGAGCTTGCGCGCAATCTCTGTATGCACGCAGCGGCGATGAAGCCTGTGTATATTGATTACAGCGGCTTTAGCGCGGAGTTTTTAGAAAAAGAGCGCGTGGCGATGATTGCCGAAGTGGAGAAAGAAAACGAAGAGCTAAAGCGACTAGGCAAGCCACTTAAAAATGTCCCTAAATACATCTCTCGCGCCCAGCTCACACAATCTGTGCTAGCCGAGCAAGAGCAAATTTTAAAAGATGAGCTAAAGAAACAAGGCAAGCCAGAAGCCATTTGGGATAAGATTATCCCCGGGCAGCTAGAGCGATTTATCGCGGATAATACGCTTATCGATCAAAGGCTAACGCTCCTTGGGCAGTTTTTTGTAATGGATGATAAAAAGACCATCGCCCAGGTGCTTGCAGAAAAGTCCAAAGAGTGGAATGACACTATCGAAGTGGCAGAATATGTGCGCTTTGAGCTAGGTGAAGGGATCGAGAAAAAGGCAGAAGATTTTGCCGCGGAAGTCGCCGCACAAATGCAATAGCCTAGCAAAATGGGGGAGTAGAATCCACTTTTTGAAAAGTGGATTCTAGGATTAAACGCCAAAAGTGTAAAAAGTGGATTCTAGGGAAAACGCCCAAAACCTAGAATCCACTTTGAAAAAACTCTGTCATCGCGAGCCGATGAAGTCGGCGTGGCGATCCATAATACAATCTTAGAATCCCAAGCAGAAAAAACGCACAAAGGGTAGAATCCAATTTTGCAAAATTGGATTCTAGTATGGATTGCCAAGCACCACTCGCAATGACGATAAAAAAGTGGATTCTAGGGTTAATAAAAATTCTAAAAAAGCTAGCAAAGGATTCTAGGATTTGCGATGAGAAAGCAGGATAGAGGCTACATAAACGCAAGGGGCTAAGATGAAAAAGTGGATTCTAGGGATTGGGCTAGGGCTTTGTGCGTGTGTGGTGTGTGGCTTGGCAGGGGTGAAAAACGCGAGCTATGTGGAGGATTCTAGCGAGTATGTCTCCTTTGGGATTGATATACACGATATTGATAAAGTGATAGAGAGCAATGCCGCCTCACTCCTTGACTCGCAGTATGCCCACACACTTCAGGGTAAAAGACTACTTGCAATCGCAGATATTACCAATGAGACAAGCGAGGCAATCGATATAGAGCTTATGGCTAGGAAGCTTGCTAGGGCGTTGAGAAAAAGCGGTAAATTTACGCTCACAAATGCCATCGCTGGCAGTGGCGCGAAAGCTGATAGATTTATCAAAGACTCTAGGAAGCTCACAAAAGACCCGACCTACAACCAATACACCACCCACGAGCAAGACACGCTCCAAGCCCCCGATCTCTCCTTAAGTGGCAAAATCACCCAAAGGAGCAAAAAGATAGGCGAGGTTGTGCGCTTTGATTATGTGTTTTTGCTGACTTTGAGCGATATAAAAACAGGCAGGGTGGTATGGGATCACGAGGAGATTATCTCTAAAGTGGCAGATCCTAGTGCCTTGAGCGAGATAGAGCAGCAAAATAAGGCAAAGCAGAGAGAAAAGGAGCTGCAAAATCAAGCAAGACAGAGAGAAAAAGAGCGGCAAACTAAGGCAAGGCAGAGAGAACAGGAGCTACAAGCCCTAAGGAGCAAATGCCAAGGCGGTGATGGCGAGATGTGTGTGGCACTTGCTGAAAAAGGGGATATAGAGTGGCTTAAGTCTGCTTGTGAAAAGCAGGTGGGCTATGCTTGCTGGGCTGCAGGAGAGTATTATGAGAAAAAAAATGATGTCAAGCAATCAATGCTATGGTATCAAAAAGGCTGTGATGTGGGCGATATGCCTTCTTGTCTAGTGTCTGGGTTTTTGTATAAGAAAGCAAAAAACCACTCACAAGCTTTTAGATTTTATGCTAAGGCTTGTGATGGGGGTGTAATGGAGGCTTGCTATAATTTAGGGGTTCTTTATCAAAAAGGGTTAGGTGTCAAGCAAGATGGCGCAAAAGCCCTTGAGTTTTATACTAAAGCTTGTGATGGTGGGGTAGGGAAAGGGACTGGCTGTTTAAGATTAGGTGAGTTTTATTATTTTGGTAGGCTTGGGGTATCAAAGGATTTTGTCAAAGCAAGAAACTACTATACAAAAGGCTGTGAGCTTGATAATGCTTCGGCTTGTTTTAATCTTGCCATTATGTATGAAGAAGGGGAAGGTGGAGTAGAAAATAGTGAAAGAGCCTTTGATTTGTATGGCAAGGCTTGTGATTTAGATTATGGAGAGGGTTGTAGTGGTTTTGGATTTATTATGTTTTACAAGAAACAACAATATGCTGAAGCAAGAAAATTTTTAGAAAAGGGTTGTAGGCTTGATAGTGGATTGGCGTGTTTTGGGCTTGCTTTGTCGTATGAAACAGGAAGTGGGGCAAGGCAGGATTTTGCAAAAGCAAAAGAGCTTGCGGGCAAGGCTTGTGATTTGGGTGCTCAAAAGGGCTGTGAAATGTATAAAAAATTAAAATATTATGGGTATTAGAATCCACTTTTCTTTTGTGGATTACTAAAGAAGCTGCAGCTACGCCTTGCTTATGGATTGCCACGCTGCTACTATCGCAGCAGCTCGCAATGACAGGAAAATGGTTGATTAAGATCACAATGACAGGGATATTTCGCCTGTGGCTCAATACGACAGAAAAAATAGCATTTGTAAAAAAGTGGATTCTAGGGATTAAGCAAGAATGGTAAAAAGCTAGAATCCACTTTTTGCGGTTTTGCAGTGGGATTATTAAAAGTGGATTCTAGGTTGTGGTTGTTTGTGTGTTTTTTGTTTATGGATTGCTTCGGTCGTTACACTCCCTCGCAATGACAGAAAAATGGGCGTTTTCAAAAAGGCTGTTTTGCTTCACAAAGTCTGTTTTACTTCAACACGATTCTAAGGATTGCGGTGGGGCTTTTGGAGTTTTTTACACATTTTCTAAAGAAACTTCGCTTCGCTTGTTTTCTAAAGAAACCTGCTTCGGCTTCGCCTTGCACCGCTTCGCTTGTTTTCTAAAGAAACTTTGTAAAATCAATCGCATTGCCCACCCAAGACTGAATCGAGGGAGAGAATCACCATAAGCCTAGATGCGATATAATGTAGCCCAACCCCACCCCAAAGGCACAGCAATGATAAAACTCGCGGTATTTGACTTTGACTCCACCTTAATGGATGGCGAAACGATCGATTTTCTAGCACAAGAATGCGGCGCACTCCAGCAAGTGAGCGCGATCACGCACAAGGCGATGAGCGGCGAGCTAGACTTTTTTGAAGCTCTGCAAAAGCGCGTGGCTCTTTTAGAGGGCTTGCCGCTTCACAAAGCTAAAGAGATCTGCCACAATCTCCCCCTTATGCAAGGCGCGAAAGAGTGCATAGCAGAGCTTAAGGCTATAGGAGCAAAGATCGTGTGCTTTAGCGGTGGATTTAGCTTAGCTACGCGCTATTTTGCCAAAGAGCTAGGACTCCACGCGGATTTTAGCAATATCTTGCACGCAAGAGGTGATGTGCTTAGTGGTAAAGTCGGTGGAGATATGATGTTTAGCGACTCTAAGGGCGATATGCTAGCACGCCTGCAATCCCTGCTTGCTATCAGCAAGCAAGAGACCCTAGCCATAGGCGATGGCGCGAATGACTGCGCTATGCTGGATCGTGCGGGCTATGCTATCGCCTTTTGCGCCAAGCCCATACTTAAACAACACGCCAATATCATCATAGACCACAAAGACTTGCGCGAGATCCTCCCGCATATCCACTAAGCACACTTGATGAAAAAGATCTATATCGAGCTTAGCGATATTTGCCACCTTGCTTGCTCCTTTTGCCCAGCACCAAAGGGCGTGCGCGGCATAATGCCCCTAGAAGCTTTCGCACACGCGCTAGATTCTGCGCTTATGCTTACCAAACGCATAGCTCTGCATATTTTGGGCGATCCTTGCGCCCTGCCAAATCTAGCCGACTATCTCGCCCTAGCCCATAGCAAAGGCGCGGAGATCGAGCTAGTTACAAGCGGAGCGTTTTGCCATAAACACCGCCCCCAAACACTCCTAAGCCCCCCTATCTATCAGCTCTCTATCTCCCTAGAAGCGGGCATAGACAATGCTATTGCCAATTATGCTACAAAGCTCGCCCCCCTGCTAGCCTATCATTTACAGCACCCTAGCTGTTTTCTAAATCTTAGAATCCAAGATACAAACCTCTATCAACGCCCACAAATCCTCTGCGATCTGCTCCGCCAAATCCTACCAGAATCCACTTTTACCCCCACGCACAATGCCCACCACCACACCCACCACCACACCCACCACCAAAAATTTTGCCACGCCCTATCGCGCAATGCTATACACACCCTTTTTGATGAAAAAGGACGCATACGCCTATGGAGCAAGGCATTTCTCATCATAAAGTCGCATTTCACTTGGGCAGGCTTTGCCACAATGCCCCAAAAGCACAAATCCTGCCACGCGCTAAAAGAGCAAATAGGGATTCTAAGCGATGGCACGATTGTGCCTTGCTGTATGGACACGCAAGGCGCGATCAATCTCGGCAATATCGCAACTACAAGCTTACAAGAAGCCCTGCACTCCCCTAGGGCAGTGGCGATGAAAAATGGCTTTAAAACTCAAAGAGCAATTGAGAGCCTATGTCAGCATTGCGGCTTTGTGGGCTAGCTTGTGGAGCTTGCGTGGGGCTTGCTTGCTCTAATTTATCAAGCAGCGCGATCAATAGCCCATAGCGACTTTTAAGCGATTGGCGTAAGGACTTCCACTGCGGACAATGCGCCCCCACAAGCCCCCAAAACTGCGCGGAATGGTTTTTATGCACGATATGGGCTAGCTCGTGAATGATGACATAATCTATCTCTTCTTTTGGCACAAAGGCTAGCAAAATCGACAAGCTTAGGCGATCGTGCGTGCAGCTCCCAAAGCGCGTCCTAGATGTGCGCACTGCAAGCTTGCTAAAGCACACTCCCATACTCCCTGCAAATATATTTGCCCTTTGTAGCGCATACTCGTGCAAGCGCGATCGTAGCTCCTTAAGTGAGAGTGCGCTCACCCACTGCCCAAAGAGCAGCACCTCATCGCTATGGCTTTGCAAAACCTCCCAAGTATTTTCTCTAGTTTGCATAAAGCGATCGCACACCCTGCTAATCCACGCCCTATGCGTGTGCAAAAACTCCATAATCGTCTCATCTGTGGCATTTGGCGGACAAGTAAGCTTGATGATAGGCTGGCTAGATCCTCTGCTTGGGCGGACATTTATGCGCATATATTTGCTAGGCTTTTGGCTCACTATAATCCCCAAGCCTTCAAACACAAGCGATTTTTGCACAACTTTTACAGACTTCATTTACTACTCGTTATTGTGTAATCATTTTCTAAGTGCTACAATTTCGCGAAATTATACCCAAAGGAAGCGTTATGAAAGTGTTGCTACTAGAAGATATTAAAGGTCTTGGCAAAAAGGGTGAAATCCGCGAGGTCAAAGATGGCTATGGGCAAAATTTTTTGATCGCTAAAAATAAAGCAAAGCACGCCACTAATGAAGTCATCAACAAATACAGATCCCAGCAAAAGCACCAAGCCGAGCTAGAAGCCCTAGAGCTAGAAAAACGCAAGCAGCTTGCCAAAAGCCTAGAATCTATCACGCTAGTGTTAGAGAAAAAGGGCAATAATGGCACGCTCTTTGGCTCTATCACCAAAGAGGAAATCGCCACCACCTTGCAGGAGAAGCACAATCTCCACATCGACAAAAAAGAGGTCGATATACCAACACCCATTAAACACACAGGGGCATTTGCAGTCATTATCCACCTAGGCTTTGGTATCAATGCAAATTTAGCCATAGAAGTTAAAGAACTATAAGAAGCGTTCAATGAAAGTACTTCTTGCTACTTGCTTGTCTCTAGCAAGCTTGTATGCTGATACAATCACTAGCTATGCTATGCCGCCACTTATCACGCTTGCACCAAATGCCAATAAGCAGGATTCTACCCTAGCGCAAAAAGCCAATGGCGAGCAGACATTCTTCCACGCAAGAGCCTTTAGCATACAGGGCGCGAGCAACGCCACCTACACCCTAAGCGCGAATGACAAAACCACGCATTTCCAAAGTGCTGGCATTAGCCTAAAACAAGCCAAAGTCGCGCTAATGGGCTACCATACACTTGCCTTTGCTGAAGGCTCTGTGCTAGAAGTGGATTCTAGCTCCAAGCTCTTTGTGATCCTAAGTGATAAATCCATAATCAACCCCCAAGCAAGCGAATATGGCGGAGAATCCAAAGTGCGCTTTGGCGAGCATAGCAAGCTGCTTTTAGCCCCAAACGCCCAAGCTAGCTTCTCGCAGCTGCGGCTCTTTATCCACGATGGCGAAGTGCGTATAGAAAATGGCGCGAGTCTTAGCATTGAGGCGGATAAGGCGATTAGATTTCAGCATAAACTAGAAAATAATGGCGGCACACTCACTCTAAAAGGCAGTGTCTATAATGTCGGCAACACACGCGGACTCACGCCAAATGACTACACCACCACAGCGCAATTTGTAAGCCGCGAAGGCACAATCACGCTACAAGGAGATTTCTACAATGGTGGGCAGACCAATAACGGCGTAGATAGCACAGGCGGGGGCAGTGGGCTAAACTCCTTTGACCCAGCCTTTGGCGGTGGGGGCGAGCTTATCCTCTATGGCGGGAGTATGACAATTAGCGGGCAGCTCATCTCCCAGAAGGGCGGCGATCTTACCATTGATGGTGATTTGCGTAATCCTAAGGATTCTAGCATTGGGCTTTATGGCTCTGTGCTGCAAGCACAAGGCGTGCAGAATAAAAACGGCAGCACGATAATTTTTGGCGCGTATAATGGCACGCTTGGTCAAATCAAAGGCAATGTTACTAATACAGGAGCAATCCTAGTAGATTCTAAAGGCTTATCACTAGGCAAGCATACATTCATACAAGGCACACTTACCAATCAAGGCTCCTTATCTCTCACACAAGCCACACACGACTTCCTTACAATCACACTAGTGGATTCTAACACCGCCATTACCATTACACACAATGACACTGCCTTGCAAGATTTCTACACTAGCTTAGGAGATGATAGCCAGATCCTACACGCACTAGAGCAAGTGTTTGACCAAAACCACAAAGGCAGTATCTATACCTATGGCGGGCGCAGTGAGCTCTCTCAACTCATCAATGATACCAAGGACACACTAGCGACAGATCAAGCCACGCCGCTAGCCGCACTAGAATCCTTGCAGACCACCCACCTTGTAGGAGCCCCCTTGCCCCCACAAGTCCTAGCCAAGCTTAATACCTCGCAAGAAAAAGTGCGCCTTGCCTACAATACCCTAGCCTACTCTAGAAATAGACAAAATATGCCAAGATCCTATGCCCCTTATCAAAACGCCCTGCTTGCCACACCTAGCTATGCCTACGCACCACAAAGGCGCGTAGCACTTGATATGCGCGCACTTGGTGGCGGAGTGTTTGGCAAGTATGGAGCAGGTGGGCTAGCGGGGCTAGAAGCTGGGGCTAGCACACAAATCTATGGGCATAATCTCCGCCTAAGCGGAAGCTTCCTCTACAACACCCTAGGACAAAATCTCACAAACACAAGCACAAAATCCAGCACCTATGCCTTTGGACTCTCACTCAGTGATACGATCGCGTGGGGAGGCTTGGAGCTAGATTTAGGGCTACTAGGCTCTTTGGGTAGCTTTGAGACGCAAAGCTCTATCACTATGGCGGGGCTAGATTCTCACACAAGCTTCTTGGCTCATCGCATTATGGGCGAAGTGGCACTTGGGTATAGGGTTTTTATGGGATCAGTCTTTGTAAAGCCCTATGCAAGCGTGCGGCAATATCTCTTCACACAGCATAGCCCACGCACCACATCTGGGGCGATCACTCCGCAAGGCTACACGGATTATATGATCAATATCGGCTTTGGGGCGCAAGGTGGCGTGGCGTTTTCTGCCTTTAGGGGGGTGGGGATACTCACCGCTAGGGCTGATTATGAGCCACATCTCTACAATAGCAAGCAAGAATCCACCATATCGCTAAATGGCTCAAGCGTGGCTATCACACTACCCTATAATGACCGCTTCACCCTAGGGATCAATGCCCAATACCAGCTCACGCGCAGCACTATGGGACTAGAGCTATTCTACACGCGTGCTTTTGGCGGTATGCACACCCTAGGTGGAAGTGCTATGCTATCTTATCGCTTCTAGATTCTACTATGCTGCCTAGCTGCACGCATACTCTCCCCTAGATTCTACAGACTTTAAGCAACTTCTCGCTAGAATCCGCACCGCACAATCCCCCATAATCAAACAAGATCAAAGGCAGCAAGTGGTGCATACTCCTAGATTCTCTATCATTATCCCTACTTATAATGTAGAAGCCTACATTGCGCGCTGCCTTGAGTCTTGTATCAATCAAACTTTTAGCGATATTGAGATTTTAGTCGTTGATGATTGCGGGAGTGATAGCTCTATAACAATCGCGCAACGCTACGCCACAAAAGACCCTAGAATCCGCATAATCCACAATGCCAAAAATCTCGGCACTTTTGCTACGCGTATCGCTGGGATTGCAGAAGCAAGGGGGGAGTATATCTTGCTCGTTGATGCTGATGATTATTTGCATTTGCACGCGTGCCAGACACTGCACCACGCCACAGCGCATAATGCCTCTATCTTGCACTTCAAAGCCCACTACACAGCCACCGCCAAAGCCCCGCTGCTAGCAAAGCTTACGCATTACGCTCGCTACGCCCTGCCTACGCGTTTTTGCAAGACTCCCCTGCACAATGAGCAAATCGCCTATAATTTTTTCCTAGATTCTAGGCAGTTTCCTAAATTTACCCTATGGGATAAATGCTACAAGGCTTCTTTGCTGCGCCACGCTTGTGCGCATTTCATAGACTCTAGCTTCACGCCCATCGTGGCAGATGATATGCTCTTTTTCCTAGTTGTTGCCAGCCTTGCGACAAGCTATATAGGCATTGACAAACGCCTATATTTCTACTGCTTAAACACACACTCGAGTATGCAAGCCCCAAGCAAAAAAGCACGCAGGATAGAGAGCTTTAGCTATGTGGCTAATGCCCTGCATAGCCTAAAGCTAGATTCTAGACTTTTGCCCCAAATCGTGCGCATTATGAGCAAAGATCTCGCCGCACTCATTATCCTAGAGTCGCGCGTTTTAGATCCTAGGGCTTCTACCCCCAGCAGTGTGCAAAGTGTAAAAATAGCGCGTAGGGGGGGGGGCAGAGCTAGAGTCTATACTAGCTCCACTCACACCGCTTGTGGATTCTGGGCTTATCCCAGCACCAAAGATCCCGGCATATACACGCAAAATCCGCTCACAATATCTGCTCTCTTGCGCCTTGTCATTGCAGTATTGGAATCGCTTCCTTACTTATATTCGTATGTTTGCTTATATTATTTCTATGGGGTATGTCAAAATCTAGAATCCCCATTTGCTAAAAAGGATTCAGCTTGCGGGCTAGAATCGGGGCTTTGCAAGCCGCACAAGGAAAATAAGACTAGAGGTCTATTGACACAGCGCGGCGCAGAAATCAAAGGTTTATCGCGCAAAACCAGCGAAGCGGTGCAAGGCGAAGCCGAAGCAGGTTTCTTTAGTCAAAAGCCAACGCCTCTAAGAAAGGTAGCCTATGCCGCTGCCTAAAGTCCTCCAACTCGGCAAATTCTACCCCCCAGACATTGGCGGGATTGAAAGTGTAATGCAAGATATTTGCGATGGGATAAATGCTAGAGGGCTAGTGTGTGATGTGCTATGCTCTAGCTCTTCTTACAACTTTAGCTATGAGATTTTAGACTCTAGGGCTAGAATCTACCGCACTAAAAGCTTTGGCAAGCTTGCCTCCACTTCTATCACACCACAGATGATTTTCACACTGCAAAAGCTTATAAAAGCCTATGACATTATCCACTTGCACCTGCCAGACCCTATGGCAAATCTAGCACTTTTCCTAAGCGACATACAAGGCAAGCTCATCATCTTGCACTGGCATAGCGACATCATCAAGCAAAAGCACTTACTAAAGCTCTATGCCCCACTGCAAAGCTGGCTACTACAAAGGGCGCATAGCATTATCGCCACAAGCCCCAAATACGCCCTAGAATCCGCCTTTTTACAGCCCTACCGCGATAAATGTGTAAGTATCCCCATAGGTATAGATGATATAGCCCCTAGCCTAGAATCCACCCTACCACAACGCCCAGCACAGAGCAAAAAGGGGGAGAAAAGAATTATTTTTGCCCTTGGGAGACTCGTTGCTTATAAAGGATTTGAATATGCTATTGAAGCGATGACTTTGCTCCCACAATATTGCCTGCATATTGGTGGCACAGGGGCATTGCAGCAAAAATTACAGCAGAAAATCAACGCATTGGGATTGCAAGATAGGGTTAAACTTCTAGGCACTCTCTCGCACCAAGAGCGTGCGCAGCAATTTCGCAACGCCCATATTTTTATCCTACCATCAATTACAAAAAATGAAGCGTTTGGAATTGTGCAAGTTGAAGCGATGAGTCAGGGACTGCCCGTTGTATCTTGCAGTATTGATGGCTCTGGTGTGGATTATGTCAATGCCCATAATATCAGCGGCATTGTAGTCCCGCCTAAAAGTCCAGCCGCCATAGCCCAAGCCATTAGAGAGATAGAGCGCGACTATGAGCGATTTTCGCGCAATGCAAGGGCTAGATTTTTGCAGCTTTTTACTAGCGAGAAAATGCTAGATTCTATCTATGAGCTTTATTGCAGCCTTTATGCAAGTAGGGAAAATCTCTTAGGGGGGGGGGCAGAGCTAGGTTATAAAATCTATATTTTTATAGATTCTAGCCTAGAATCCATTTTTGCTAAAAAGGATTCAGCTTCGGGTAATCATTCGCCTGATTGTTTGCATTTTAGGGTAGTCATTACCGATAAGGTAACTCCTACCCTAAAATGCAAACAAAACAAGCAAAGCAATACCGCAAAGCGAAGCTTCTTTAGAAAACAAGCGACAGCGGTGCAAGGCGGGGGCACGCAAGCAGGTTTCTTTAGAAATCTTAGAATCTTTGAAGAAGACAAACAAGCTGGGTGTGAAAACACTTCAACTCCGTCATCGCGAGTCGTGTGCCAGCACGGCGTGGCGATCCACAGCCTAGAATCCACTTTTGAAAAAGTGGATTCTAGGAATGCCCTTTTTGCTAGCGCAAAATCTATGGATTGCCACGCCACTGCTAGCGCAGTGTCTCGCAATGACAATGAAAAAGTGGATTCTAGGAGTTTTACCCAAAACGCTAAAAATCTAAGCAAATCACACGCGGAAGCAAGGTTAGATTCTAGTAAAAGTCCCTGCGATTCTAAGATTTTGGAGCTAGAATCGGGGCTTTTCGAGCCGCGCGCGGAGATAAGACTTGGTGGTCTATCGCACAAGCGCGGCGATGAAATCCACGATTCTAGCCCAAAAGCTGAATCGCTTTTAAAGCTGCCTAAAATCTCCCTCATCACCACCACCTTCAACTCCGCTACCACCATTTCTAGCACACTAGAATCTATCCTAGCACAAAGCTATACCGACTTTGAGCATATCATCATCGATAATCAAAGCAGCGATGCAACGCTATCAATCATAGAATCCTACCGCCCACAATATCGTGCAAAAGGTGTGAGTCTGCAAGTCTTTAGCCAAAGGGATTTGGGGATTTATGATGGTATGAATAAGGGCTTAGAAAAAGCACGCGGAGAGATTGTAGGCTTTTTGAATGCTGATGACTTTTTTGCCTCAAAGCTTGTGCTAGAGTTTATCGCGTGGGGGTTTGATAAGCCAGATTCTATTGATATTGTCTATGCTAATATCCTTTACATAAGCCACTCTATGCAGCCTTTGCGCACACTTAATGGCAAAAATCTCAAAAAGCTAGATTTCGCACTAGGCTTCCACCCACCTCACCCAAGCTTCTATGCCAAAAAGGCTCTTTATACGCGCTATGGGGGCTTTGATCTCTCCTATGCAATCGCGGCGGATTATGAGATTATGCTGCGATTTTTGCAAAAGTATCAAGCAAAGTCCCTATACATCGATGAATGCTTTGTCAAAATGCGCGTGGGCGGGACCTCCAATGCAAATCTTAGCAATATTATGCGTGCCAATCTTGAATGCATTCGCGCGTGGCGGGACAATGGCTTAAGCAGCTTTCCTATCTTCATCGTGCTAAAGCCACTGCGCAAGATATTGCATAGGCTTGTAATGCTCTTAGGGGGGGGGCAGAGCTAGAGTCTAAGCCGCTTTATCTCACATATCATATTGCTTTTGCTCCATCTTATCGCTTCGCTTCTTTTGCTTTAGACAATTCTTTTGCCCTACAAGCAAAGCTAGGTGGATACAATGCCGCCTAAAATCCCACGCAAATACCTTAAACCCCCTAAATTTCAGCTCCCTAGATTTAAGCTCTTAGGCGCGAGTGATTGTAACAATCCTAGTGCGATACCTAAAGAGCAGATTCTAGCGTGGGAAAAGCAGGGGATTATAGAATATCTAGGAGAGACAAAAGATGTCCGCCCCTTTGTAGAATCTAGCTCTTGCATGGTGCTGCCAAGCTCATATAAAGAGGGTGTGCCTAGGGTTTTGCTAGAAGCTATGAGTATGGGCAAAGCAATCATTGCCACAAATATCGCAGGGTGCAAGGAGTGTGTCGCCCCACCTTTTACACCCTATGAAAATCTCCTTATCGGGCAAAATGGCATACTTATCCCGCCTAAAGACACGCACGCTCTAAGCCTTGCGATGACTCTCCTTGCCTCAAACACACTGCCAAACACAGCCCCAAACACTTTAACACAAATGGGAGCAAATGCTAGGGCTTTTGTCAAAGGGCGTTTCTGTATATCAAGGGTTATTGCACACTATACAAGGGCAGTTACTTCAATCCTAGAATCTAGTTTTACTAAGAGAGATTCAGCTTTACTAAAGAAACATCGGCTAACGCCAAACGCTTCGCTTGTTTTGGGTAATCATTCCGCAGATTTTGGGGATTGCCACACTTGGCAAAGCAAAGCTTACAATGAGAGCAAAAAAGTGGATTCTAGGAATGCTCTTTTTGCTAACGCAAAATCTATGGATTGCCACGCAAACGCTAGCGCGCTTGCTCGCAATGACAATAAAAACGCCGTTTTTCAAAAAGTGGATTCTAGGGAAAACGCCCAAAGTTTAAACGAGTCGCAAGCGACAAAAAAAGTGGATTCTAGCGAAAACGCCACAAATATGAGCAAGTCGCAGGCGGTAGGATTTGCCGATGATTTTGTGGGTTGTCAAGCGGTGGGCGAAGGGATTTACCTAAGCGGTAATGAGCAAGCCCACCGCGCAGACTCCCGCAAAAGCGCGGCAAAGCCAACGCCAAAGTTAGTTTTCATTAGTAATACCTGCTTTGGTATGTATAACTTCCGCCTCCAAGTCCTAAAATCCTTGCAAAAAAGCGGCTTTGCTATCCATATCATCGCTCCCTTTGATGCAAGCACAAGCTCCCTAAACCAAGAGGGCTTTACCACGCATAATATCCGCCTAGATTCTCGCTCACTCAATCCGTTGAAAGACTTCCGCACCACATATACACTCTACAAGCTCTTAAGACGCATACGCCCAGCTCTTGTGTTTAACTACACCATAAAACCAGCTATTTACTCTTCAAGCGTGTGTAATGCCTTAAAAATCCCAAATATTGCTATCATTACAGGGCTTGGCTATGTATTCATCAACGATAAGGGTGAAAAAAGTAGCCTTAAAAAGCGTATTTTACGCTTCATTGTGTGTCAAATGTATCGCTTTGCTCTTAAAGCCACGCAAGAAGTGTGGTTTTTAAACAATGATGACAAGCAAGAGTTTTTATCCCACAAGCTTATCGCACAAGATCAGGCATTTTTGCTTGATAGTGAGGGGGTGGATACGGAGTATTTCTTTCCTAAGGTTTGCAAGGATTCTGCACTACAAACACAAGAGACACAAGGGGAAATTGTCTTTTTGCTCGTGGCTAGAATGCTTTGGGATAAGGGCGTGGGCGAGTTTGTAGAAGCGGCAAAAATGGTGCAAGAATCTATGCAAAAGGCTAATAAGATAGAATCTAATGGGGGGGGGGGCATAAACAATGCCGTGTCGCTAAAAATCCGCTTTAAGCTCTTAGGCTCAAGCGATTGCAACAATCCTAGTGCGATAAGCAAAGAGCAGATTCTAGCGTGGGAAAGGCAGGGGATCATAGAGTATCTAGGCGAGACAAAAGATGTCCGCCCATTTGTAGAATCCGCCTCCTGTGTGGTGCTGCCAAGCTATAGAGAGGGGGTGAGTGTATCTCTGCTAGAGGCAATGAGTATGGGTAAAGCAATCATCACAAGCAAGGCAAGTGGCTGCAAGCATTTAGTAAGAGAGTTTGACAATGGCTACTCTAATGGCTTTTTATGTGAAGTGCAAGATGTAAAGTCTCTAGCAGGGGCGTTTCAGGCATTTATCGCGCTAGATTCTGTGGCAAAAGAGCTTATGGGGCAAAATGCAAGGGAGTTTGTGTGTGCAAACTATGATATGAAGCGCATCATTGCCACCTATCACAACGCCTGCCAAAACGCCCCCAACAAATCTATGCTATAATGCCCTATCCCACAAAAGGCAAATATCTTGCATATATCAACCAAAGAGCATATTATCTCTGTCGCGCTTTTGCACCATAATCTCTCTCTATCATCGTTGCAGGCATTGTATGAGGCATTGCGGGCGCGGTTTGCGTATTTTGAGATCGTGCTGCTAAATCCTACGCTAGAGAGTGAAAACAACCCCCCCATTAGAATCCACTTTGCCATCACAAGCGACACGCTCTCCGTCATCGCGAGCCGATGAAGCCCTTTTCCTGTCATCGCGAGCGAGCGTGGCGATCCATACACAAAATAAGGATTCTAGTCGTGGAGCAATGGATTGCCACGCCACTGCTAGCGCAGTGTCTCGCAATGACAATAAAAAAGTGGATTCTAGGGAAGCTCAAATTTTAAACAACTCCGCGCAGGATTCTAAGATTTTTGCCAAAAATGCTAAAAATCTAAACGACTCGCACGCGGAAGCAAAAATGGATTCTAGCACCGAAGCAAATTTAAATGAGCCAGCGCAGGATTCTAAGATTGTGGAGCTAGAATCGTGGCTTTTCAAGCCGCACAAGGAAAATAAGACTAGAGGTCTATTGACGCAGTGCGGCGATGAAATCCGCGATTCTAGCCCACAAGCTGAATCCCTAATATTACCCCCCCCCCCCCCGTTACTAACAGCATAACCCACACCATCCCAAATTGCCGCGTGCTGCAAGTGCGCTCTATGGCTGGAAGCCCTAAGCGTTTAGGCTCTATCGCTTATGAGATTTTCTTGCGGCATTGCATTGGGGATTATGTGCTGTTTATGGATTTGCAGAGCGACCCGCTTGAAGTCGCACTTGCAATGCTAGAATCCTGCCATAATTATGACATCACCATAGCCACGCGCAAAAGCAAGCCCTATAACTTTGCGCAAAAATACACTTCAAAGCTCTTTTACAAGCTCTTGCGAGCCTTTAGCGATGGGGCATATAGAGAGGAGTTTAGCGAGTTTTGCGTGCTATCGCGCAGGGCGATCAATGTGCTACTACGCACGCAAGATGATATTAAGCTTTTGCGATTTATCGATTTTGATAGCACGCTAAAGATCTGTGAGCACCCCTACACCCCCACCAAAATCCCCAAAAAATCCCTGCTAGATTCGATCAATCTAGGGCTTGATATGCTCTTTGGTCGCTCTTATAAGCTGCTGCGGCTAGGCACAGGGCTATGCTTGGGCTTTGCGATCTTTAATGTACTATATGGGCTATATATCATAATCTCATTTTACTTTATGCCCCATATAGCCCAAGGCTGGACCTCAACTTCTAGCTATATGGTGCTAAGCAATATCGGGCTATTTTCTATGCTCTGTATTTTTGGCGAGTATATGCGCATAATCTTACTTCGGCAAAAAGATGCCATCTATGAGATCATCGATGAGCAAAGCTCTGTGGTCCTAGACTATGTCGAGCCAAATATCAAGGAGTCCTAATGCCAAAGACACTAAATATCCTGCTACCTGTGCTCAATGAGCAAGACCGCCTAGAATCTGGCGTGCGCACGCTTGCGGCATTTGTGATCAAGCATAATATCCCCTGTGTGCTTACGATTATTGATAATGGATCTAGTGATGCTACGCAAGAAATCGCTTTGTCGCTAACAAGGGATTCAGCTTTGGGCAGTCATTCCACAGATTTTGGGGATTTTAGGGCAACCGCAGACCGCAAGTCTAGCTCTACCCTAAAATCCCCAAAAAACTGCGAAAGCAATACCGCAAAGCGAAGCTTCTTTAGAAAACAAGCGACAGCGGTGCAAGGCGGGGGCACGCAAGCAGGTTTCTTTAGAAATCCTAGAATCTTTGAAGAGAAACAAGCAGAGAAACAAGCCACGCAAGAATTGTCATCGCGAGCGAGTGTAGCGAGCGTGGCGATCCATACACAAAATAAGGATTCTAGTCGTGAAACAATGGATTGCCACGCGGACAAGTCCGCTCGCAATGACAGCATAAAAGTGGATTCTAGGGAAAACGCCACAAATATGAGCAAGTCGAAGGCGGCAGCAAACGAGGATTCTAGCACCGAAGCAAATTTAAATGAGCCTGCAAAGGATTCTAGGATTTTTGCCCAAAACGCTCAAAATGTGTTTTGTAGCCAAGTAGATAGGCGGCAGGATTTTGAGGCTAGAATCGTGGCTTTGCAAGGCGAGTCAAGGGCGCATACTTGGGCGTATGTAACCGCCGACTCGCCGCAGCAATCCGCGATTCTAGTCCAAAAGCCAACGCCAAAACCACGCAAAGCCCAACCCTCCAAAAAAGCCCAACCATCCATAAAAATCCAATACCTCCGCCTAAACCAAAAAGGCGTAGGTCTCGCCATCCAAGCCGGCATAGATCACAACGCCTCCCTCCCACGCCCTTGCGAGTTTATCGGCTATATGGATATTGACCTATCCACCGACCTTACTCACCTGCTTGAAGTCTATGACAAGCTATGCCAAGGACACCCCATAGTCGTAGGCTCAAGACTGCTTCAAGGCTCGCAAGTCATAGGACGCAAGCTCCTGCGCGAGCTCACCTCCAAGACACTCAACACCATCATCAAAGCCGCCTTACACACAAGCTTTAGCGATGCGATGTGTGGGTTTAAATTCTACCGCGCCGATATAGCCGCACTCTTGCGCCAACAATGCAGCGATGATCCTAGCTGGTTTTACTGCGCACAAATGCTTATCCAAGCCCAAGCCCTAGGCATAGAGATTGAAGAAATCCCCGTGCGCTGGGAAGATGACGCACTAGGCTCAAAGGTGCAAGTAGCCAAGCTTGCTAGAATCTACCTAAAAGAAATCTACCGCCTACGCCACTTGCGCCGCGCGATCCTAGCCCATAAAAGCTAAAGCCAATGCAGCCACGCCAACAATCCCATAATTTCAACAAAGCCCTGCTTATAGGCAGCGGATACTTTGGGCAGATTCTACGCCCCTATATCGCCAAGCACTGCGAGATCCTAGCCATAGCCAACACCTCTACAAGCGACCTCCCTGCCCTTTTGCGCCAAGCAGATCTATGCTTCATCGCCACGCCCTTGCACTCGCACTTTGAGCTAGCTAGAGCCGCCTTGCAAGCCCACTGCCATACATTCATAGAAAAGCCAGCCACCAGCAACGCCCAAGAATACAGCGAGCTTGTATCCCTAGCCACAGCCCATAGCCGCGTGCTTTTCACCGACTATATCTACACCCTAAGCCCATCGATCCGCCACGCGCTGCTACTTTGCCAAGGCTTGCCCCTAGAATCCATCTGCGCCACAATCACCCAATATGGGAAATTTTATGAAAATGAAAGCGTGCTTGAAGTGCTAGGGGTGCATTATCTAAGCGTTTTTGCTCTAATGCAAGAGCTTGGCATTATCACAGATGTAGAAGTGCAAGAATGCGTGTTTTTAGATCAAAAAAAGCTAAGTGCTAGGCTTAGGCTATGCGCAAAGCAAGCGGAGAGATCTATCCCCATATCGCTAGAATGCTCCTTGCTTAGCCACAAACGCCAAAGAGTGCTAAGGCTCTTTGGCAAAAAGTCCTGCCTGCAAGTCAATATGCTAGATCCAGCCCCACTCTCTTATGTGGATTCTAGCCCAGACCACGCCCTAGAATCCAGCCTGCCTATCTTTGATGAGGGGGATAATCTCGCCCATAGCCTAGCGACATTTATGAGCTTCATAGCAAGCGATAATCTAGCTAAGAATGTGCATTATGTGGCGCATACAAATATATGTGAGAGGACAGCCTGCTTGCTAGATTCAGCTTTACTAAAGAAACATCGGCTAATGCCGAATGCTTCGCTTGTTTTGGGTAGTCATTCCGTAGATTTTGGGGATTGCCACACTTGGCAAAGCAAAGCTTACAATGAGAGTAAAAAAGCGGATTCTAGGGAAAGCCATTCTGCTAGCGCAGAATGTGTGGATTGCCGCGCCACTGCTAGCGCAGTGTCTCGCAATGACGATGAAGCCACGCAAACCCAAAGCCCCAGCGATTCTAAGATTTTGGAGCTAGAATCGTGGCTTTGCAAGCCGTGCGCGGAGATAAGACTTGGTGGTCTATCGCACAAGCACGGCGAAGCAATCCACGATTCTAGCCCAAAAGCTGAATCGCCCATAACCAAAAAAGCTGCAACACACTACGACTGCATTATCATCGGCGGCGGCTTCTTTGGCGCATATATCGCAAGCTCAATGTCGCGCACGCACAAAAAGCTTCTTCTCATAGAAAAAGAGCGCGATTTGCTCCTGCGTGCTAGTGTGCATAATCAAGCCCGCGTGCATAATGGCTACCACTACCCACGCTCCCTTAGCACCGCCCTAAGCAGTGCTAGGCATTTTGCGCGATTTTGCGATGAGTTTGCTCCTGCGATTGATAGCAGCTTTGAAAAATATTATGCCATAGCCAAATACGGCTCCAAAACTTCTGCCACGCAGTTTTATCGGCTTTTTAAGCAGTTTTCTATCCCCATTGAGCCAGCAAGTGATATGGCGCGATCATTGTGCGATAATGCGCTGATAGAAGATGTGTTTTGCGTGCAAGAATATGCCTTTAACGCCAATATCCTGCGCCAAATCCTACAAGAAAGCCTATGCAAAAATCGCATCCAAATCGCGCTAAACACACAGGCTCTGCGAGTCTTTAGCGATCAAGGGGAGGTGGGGGTGAGCGTGCTAGAATCTAGCGCGCAAAGAGAGCAGATCTTCCACGCCCCACTTGTGCTAAACTGCACTTATGCTGGGATCAACGCCCTTTTGCACAGATCAAATCTCCAGCCCCTCCCGCTCAAATACGAGCTTACAGAAATGGCTTTGGTGCGCCCGCCAGAGTCTTTGTCTAAAATAAGCTTTACCATTATGGATGGGGCGTTTTTCTCCCTTATGCCCTACCCTGCTAGAGATTGCTACACACTAAGCCATGTCCGCTATACGCCGCATTGCGCGTGGAGTGGCACGACAAGCACCGCACTAGGCAATACTGATCCTTATGCCTTGCTAGATTCTCTCTTGCACCCTAGCCCTACAACCCCATACAAGCTAGAATCCAAATTCCCCCTTATGCGCCACGATGCTATGCGCTATATCCCAAGCTTATCAAAGCTGCAATACATCGACTCCCTCTATGAGATAAAGACACTCCGCACGCACAATGAAATCGATGATGGCAGACCCATAATCTTTGCCAAAGACTATGGGATACCGGGCTTTTGCACCATTATGGGCGGCAAAATCGATAATATTTATGAGATCATTGCCTGCTTGCATAAGCATTTCTAGCACTTCATCATCGCTTCACATTCTGCGTTTATAATCTGCTACAATTTTTACCCACATTGCTAAGTATCTAGGAGATATGTCGTGAGTGTTTTAGCCAAGGATATGTATGCCAAGCTCTACCCCAAGCACACAAAGCGCAAATGGCTTTTTCTATCTATCGCGCTTATCTGTCTAGTGGCTGGGGGGATCATTTGGTGGCTCTATCCTAGCACGCCCAAATACATCTACAAAACCGCTATGCCAAAGACTGCTACAATCACGCAAATCGTCTCTGCTGCTGGCACGCTCTCGCCCATTGATACCGTTGAGGTAGGTAGCCAGATCTCTGGGCGTATCCAAGAGGTGCTTGTCGATATAAATGATAGCGTGCAAGAAGGACAGGTGCTAGCGACCATAAATCCAGAGAAGCTTAATCAAACCCTAAACAAGCAAAAAGCCTCCCTAGAATCCGCCAAAGCCCAGCACAAGCTTAGCCTAATAACCCTAGAAAAAGCCAAATGGAACTACGACCGACTGCAAGAGCTATATAAGCGCACACAAGGCAAATCCCCCTCAAAGCTAGAGCTACAAACCGCCAAGCTAGAGTATGAAAACGCCCTAAGCAGTGCGCAAGTCAATGCCCTAAATATCGCAAACATACAAGCAGATGTCAAAAGCAGTGAAATTGATATAAAAAACTCCATAATCCTAAGCCCTATCAATGGTATCGTGCTAGAGCGCAGTATTGATCCGGGGCAGACCGTGGCAGCAAGCTTTCAAACGCCCACGCTCTTTAAGCTAGCAAAAAGCCTTGAAGAGATGAGTTTAGTCGTCAATGTCGCTGAAGCTGATATAGGCAAGGTGCAAATCGGGCAAGCCGTGCGCTTTAGTGTCGATGCCTATCCGGATACAGACTTTAGTGCTAAAGTCGATCGCGTAAGCTACGCTGCCACGCAAGATACTAGCAACAACATCATAAGCTATGAGACTAGAATCCTAGTCAATAACCAAGCCAAGCTGCTTCGCCCGGGTATGAGTGCTAGTGCAAATATCATTATCCAAACACAAAAAGATGTGCAGACAATCCCTGTAAGCGCGCTCTTTTTCGAGCCGCCAAAGCAAGAGGCTAGCAAAAGATCCTTTTCTTTCTCCACTCCACCACCGCCGCGCAAAAGTAGCGCAAAAGCTAGCAAAAAGCCTAGCAAAACCATCTATATCCTAGAAAATGGTGTGCCAAGCCCCATAGAAGTAGAAGTAGGTATAAATGATGGTATAAATGCCCAAATCCTTAGCCCAAAGCTCCCAGAAAATACCCAAATCATCACACAAGCAAGCCAAAAGCAATGAGCTTTATCCTCCTAGAAAATGCGCATAAAACCTACAAGGCAGGCTACCAAGCTATGCGCGGGGTCAATCTCGCCATAGAGCAAGGCGAGTTTGTCGCGCTTATGGGTCCTTCTGGCTCTGGGAAATCCACCACCGCAAATATCCTTGGCTGCTTAGATTCACTCACAAGCGGTCGCTATGTCTTTAATGGCGTAGATGTAACCAGCCTTTCACGCAAGCAAAGAGCCTTGCTACGGCGATTTTACATAGGCTTTATCTTTCAAGGCTTCAATCTGCTCTCACGCACCTCCGCGCTAGAGAATGTCGAGCTGCCGCTTTTATACCGCGGGATCCACAAGCACCAAAGAGAGCAAAAAGCCCTGCAAGCCCTAGAAATGGTGGGGCTAAAAGAGTGGTCGCATCATCTAAGCAATGAGCTAAGTGGAGGGCAGCAGCAGCGCGTGGCGATCGCTCGGGCGATCGCGCAAGAGCCGATGTTTCTCATCGCTGATGAGCCCACGGGAAATCTGGATTCTAAGCGCAGTGTGGAGATTATGCAGCTACTTAGCGAGCTTAATCAAAATTTAGGCATCACAATCCTTATGGTAACGCACGAGCACGATATGGCACGCTATGCCTCAAGGGAGCTACACTTCCTTGATGGGCAAATCCAGCAGGAGAGAAAAGTGGATTCTAGCATTAGCCCCCAAACACCCAGCCAAATGGATAAATAATGCTGCTAAACTCCTTCCTCCTAGCTTTTAAACAAATCCGCCGCAATCTCTTGCGCGCGTTTTTGACAATGCTAGGGGTGATTATCGGCGTGATAAGCGTCATCGTGATGATAGCTATCGGCAATGGCGTCAAGCAAAATATCCAAGATCAAATCAAAAACCTAGGCAGCAATGTCATCGTCCTAAACCCTGCGCGTGGATTTGGGAGCGGCGGAAGTAGCTTAAGGCGCAATTTTAGCAATGCAGAAGTGGCTACTATCAAGCATAATCTAGCATTCGCACGCGCAGTAGCCCCTGTGGCATATAGCGAAACGCTTGTGCGACACGGCGGGAAGCATACGCAAGCGCAAATTAGCGGAGTTGATGAAGACTATCTACTCGCTAGTGCGTGGGAGCTGGACTCTGGGCGTGCTATAAATGAGAGAGAGTATAGCACAGGGGCGCGTGTGTGCCTAGTGGGGCAAAGCGTGGTAAAAGAGCTATTCCCCCAAGCAAATCCCCTAGGAGCTAGAGTGCGTATCCGCGATAGTATGTGTGAGATCATAGGCGTGCTAGAATCCAAAGGTCAAGGCTTCCGCGGCAATGATCAAGATAATGTAATACTTATGCCTTTAAAAGCCTTTTCAAACTTTGTCTTTGGGGCTAGTAGTCCGTTTTTCATATCCCAAGTGCTTATCTCGCTTGATGATGGAGTAGATAGCACAAGCTTTGTAGCAAGGCTACGGCAGATAATGCTCCAAATCCGCCCGCCACAAGAGGGGCAAAGAGAGCTTTTTGACATCTGGGATACCAAAGAGATGGCAAAAGCTATGGAAGAAACAACCAAAACAATGACCCTATTTCTAGGGGCGATTGCAAGTGTGAGTCTCTTTGTGGGTGGGATTGGGATTATGAATATTATGCTTGTCTCTGTAACAGAGCGCACCAGAGAGATCGGCACTAGGCTTGCCATCGGCGCGCTAGAGAGTGAAGTGCTTATGCAGTTTCTTGTAGAATCCATAGTGCTTAGCTCGCTTGGTGGGTGCATTGGGATCGTGCTTGGATTTTTTGGCGCGTTGCTTGCTAGCTATATAATGGTGCTGCCATTTGTGTTTGATATAGGCGTGGCGTTTATGGCATTTGGTATCTCTGTGCTAATTGGCATAATCTTTGGCTACTTGCCTGCCAAAAAGGCTTCTATGCAAGATCCTATTAACGCCCTACGATATGAGTAAAAAGGGAGAGGATTTGGCTTGGTTTTGGCATTGGCTTTTCTAAAGAAACTTCGCTTCGCTTGTTTTGGACTAGAATCCTGCCGCCTATCTGCTTGACTACAAAACACATTGTGGGCGTTTTTGTCAAAAATCCTAGAATCCTGCGGGCTTGGTTATCAAGCACGCTTTCAGCCCCTGCGTTGTTGCTGCAAAATCCTGCCACTTGCGGCTTAATCTTTGAGCGTTTTTGTCAAAAGTGGATTCTAGGTTTTTGGATTTGCGGCGTTGCTAGAATCCACTTTTTAAGGTTGTTTGTCTTAGCACGATTCTAAGGATTACTAAAGAAACCTGCTTGCGTGCCCACGCCTTGCACCGCTGTCGCTTGTTTTCTAAAGAAGCTTCGCTTTGCGGTGGGGCTTTGCGTGCTTTGAAAAAATTTAGGGTAGGAGCTATCTTGGCGACAGTGACTGCCCTAAATTTTTTCAATGGCGTGAATTGCTCGCCCAAGACTGAATCGCCTACCCCTAGAATCCACTTTTGCTGTATCTGCTAGTAACTTCTATGACAAAACCTGTCAGCCTAGTGGGATACAATCCCATACACCACACCAAAGGAGCAGCTATGAAATGGTTCGCATTGGAATGGTTGGCACTTGCTGCCATAGCGACACTTTATTTGCTGCAGCTTTCACTATGCCTATATCTATGCGTTCAAGGCTATCCCTGCATACAAGAATGGCGAATGCCACAGAGCTTTATGGAGGGGCTTGGGCTTTTTGTGATAATTGCAAATATCCTTGTATCGCCAATTTATTTAGGGCTTATCATAGGGTATATAGAGCGCATTTGGCAAAAGATTGGCTAAATGCCCTCACAAGCACGCATACGCAAAATTTAAGCTCGTTTTTTTTTTTTTTGATTTAATACACTTTTACACGAAGGAGATCGTATGACACCACAACAAACCCAAATAGACTACGAGAAGCTTTTCACAGGAGCATTGAGTCATTACAACACAATCAAAAAGGATTCTACCACCAAGCTAAATATCCTAATCGCAGGCAAAACCGGCAATGGCAAAAGCACGCTGATAAACGCGATATTTGGCGAAAATCTAGCTAAAACAGGCACGGGCAGCCCTATCACCCAAGCGATCACAGCTCACACTTCTGCTAGCTTGCCAGATCTTACCATCTATGATACCAAGGGGCTAGAGCTAGGAGACCCTAGCACGATTGAAGCAGTGAAGGGCTTCTTGCAAGAAAATCACGCCAAAGATCCGCAAGAGCAGATCCATATCGTGTGGTTTTGTATCGCAGAGCCTTCACGCCGACTAGAGCCAGCAGAAAAGGATCTCTTTGACTTTATCAAATCCCAAAATTTCCCCATAATCGCCACGATCACTAAAGCCTCCCAAGACAAAGATGAAAATGGCAAAAGCTTCAAGGAGTTTGTGCAAAAAGAGCTTAAGCTAGGTGAGACTCACATAGAGCGCACTAGAGCCTTAGAGATAGAAGATGATGATGGCAACTTGCAAAAGCCAAAGGGGCTTAACGAGCTTTTAGACAAATCTTATAAACTTATGGGAGAAGCACAGGCAAACGCCCTAGCACGCTTCCAAGCCCACGACAAGGAGCAACGGCACAAAGCCAATCTAGCCTATGCGAAAACCATCATCAACCGCTATGCCGTATCATCAAGCTTGTCTGGTGCCGCACCTATACCATTTTCTAATATAGGGATTTTGACAGGCTTGCAGGTTTATATGATTCTTCATATCAATAGTATTTTTGGCATTGATATGAAGAAGGAAAATGCCGCCCAGCTTGTCGCCACGCTTGCTTCTGTCGTAAGCGCGGCGTTTGGGGTGCGCTTTTTAGCGCAGATTGCAGGAAATCTGCTTAAGTTTATCCCCGGTCCTGGGAGCATAGCAGGCGGAGTGATCAATGCTACAATCGCTGTTGGCTCGACTAAAGTAATAGGCAATGCCTATCTTGCCTACCTTGATAAAAATTTTGATCATCTCACAAGCATAATTACAGACCTCACGCCAGATATGTTTAAAAGCTATGTAAATAGCGCGAAAGCCGAATACGATAAAGAGGAGAAATAATGGGGATTTTGACCTTTATTTTTTGGATCATTGTTTTGATGCTTGTGATATGGGCTGGTGGTGCTTTGATGGCTATTGGGCTGGTGGTGCTAATGTTTGCTGCTATCATCAAGGGGCTAGAGCAAGGCTACCACTGGTATATCGGCGAGCCTTTTGAAGTGATTTGGATCATCGGCGGTGGCATTGCTCTGCTGTTTTTACTCTGTGCTTTTCTATCAAAGCGTGATAGCTAGCTAGGCATAAAGCAAAGATTAAACCGCAATGCTGCAAGATATAGAACAAAAGCTAGCAGAGATAGAGAAGTATAAAAACACTTGGGGCGATAATATTACACTCCTGCACTCTAGAATCCGTGAAGAAAGAGCATTGATAGAAGCGCGAAGAGAAAATGCCCCACAAGATGCCAAAAATGCTCTTGACTCTATGGAAAAAAATTGCAAAGATCTTAAAAAAACATATAAAAACGCTACAAGATAAAATAAAAGAAGCAGAAGAAGAAATCAACAAACTAAGAAACCTTGAGCCTAATGAATGCCTAAAAATCCTTGGTGAAAAAGAAATTGGGCTTATAGGCTCTATCTTTAAGGGAAAAGATAAATGACAGGGAGTGAATGGCTCTCATTGATACCACTAGCAGCCAAAGCAGCCAATAAGGCAAAAAGCTGGCTAGATAAGCCAAAGCGTAAAGCAGCCAATAAGGCAATTCGCAACTACGCAAACAACAAACTAAGAGAGACAAAAGCTCTGGTTGATCAATTAGAAACAGATCTTGCTAAAGCAGATTTATTGATACAGCAACATAAATCCGCAATTACAGCCAAAGCAAAAAAACGCACAATATTATTATGGGTGTGTGTGATTGCGAATCTCTCTCTAATGCTACTTATTTACATCAAGCTCCTATAAGCTCTAGAATCCACTTTTTCACTATTGCCCTTTTTCTCTCACTTGCAAGCACCGCTTGCGCCGCGTGGCAAAGCACAGCTTCTTTAGTAATCTATAATCAAAAAGTGGATTCTAGATTTGCGCGGTTTGGCTATGGATCGCCACGCCTTTTTCAAGGCTCGCGATGATGATAGGGGAGTTGGCTCGCGCGTGAGAGAAAATGGGCAGTGTGGGCTTGTGATAAAAAGTGGATTCTAGGACCGCGCCTTAGGCTAGATCCACTAAGGCAAGTCAAAAATCAGCACTTCATTGCTAGAATCCAAGCCCTTTAGGCTAAAAGTGGATTCTGCGCAGCACATCACGCCATCGCTTGTCTCTATGGTAAATGGCTTGGTTTGGCTAGATCCTATCTCTAGCTTGCCTCGCACCACTTGGATATATGCCCTCCTACTATTTTCTTTGCCACTATCAAAGCTAAAAGTCTCATTTGCAATATCCCTATACAGCCACAATCGCATATCTTGATAGACTTTGAGTGAGTCTTGCTCGGCGTTTGGGGATAAAATAAGCGTCTTGCCCTTGCTTGTGTCAAAAGCCCTTTGCTCATATCGTGGAGCGATGCCCAGCTCATTTGGCTTAATCCAAATTTGATAAAAATGCAGCGGCTCATCTAAAAGATTAAACTCCGAATGCGTAACGCCACTGCCCGCGCTCATTATTTGAAACTCCCCGCTAGGCACGCGCTCTTCATTACCCATACTATCTTTGTGCGCGATGCTCCCGCTTAGCACATAGGTTAAAATCTCCATATCCTTATGCGAGTGCGTCCCAAAGCCCTGACTTGGCTCTACTCTGTCTTCATTGATGACACGCAGCGCGCTAAATCCCATAAATCTCTCATCATAATACCCTGCAAACGAAAAGCTATGATAAGTATCAAGCCAGCCGTGATTGAAATGCCCTCTTTCATTTGCCTTGCGTAGTGTTAGCATATTACTCCTTTTGGTTGGGGTTAGTGGATTCTAGTTAGCTCGATTTTGCGCTCGCAATGCTCGATTGTATTAAGCCTGTGGGCGATTACTAGCAGTGTTTTGTCCTTAGCTACGCCATAGATCTCTTCCATAATCCTTGCCTCTGTCGCAGAATCTAACGCGCTTGTGGCTTCATCTAGGACTAAAATCTCTGGATCATCATAAATCGCCCTTGCGATCCCTATGCGCTGCTTCTGCCCCCCACTTAGCAAGATCCCCCCCTCACCCACGCGCGTATCAATGCCATCGTGCTCGCATAAAAAGTCATAAATATTTGCCTTTTTGCACGCTTCAATGACTCTTTGCTCATCAAGCTCACTGCCAAAGGCGATATTTTGCGCCACACTACCATCAAAAAGATAAATTGTCTGTGGAATATAGCCGATTTTCTTGCGCCAGCTGCGGAGGTTGTGATTATCAATTTTTACTCCATCGATGAGAATCTCGCCCTTTTGGGGCTTATAAATACCGATGATAAGATCTACTAGCGTGCTTTTGCCCGCGCCACTTTCTCCGCAAAATGCTACCTTATCGCCCTTATTGATGATGAGATTAAAATCCTTGATGATAGGTTTATTAGGCTTGTAGCCAAACTCGATACCGCGCAGCTCAATGCTGCTAGCAAATTGACAAGGGGCATTATCCTCATAGTCTGTATGATAAAGCAAATCCTCATAGACTTGCTGCACCGCCACACCATAAAACCCCATCATATTGTAATTTTGCAAGAGCTTTGTCATCGCAGGCAAAATCCTATACAACGCTAGCGCATACATAGAGATGATAGGCAGCACTGCCGCAGCAGAGTCATATCGCACCAAAATATACACCACACTAGCAATCAGCACGCTAAAGCCTATCGTCTCTAAAATGAGCTTGGGTGTAGGCAGAAGAGTTTGCGCGAGAATCTCCGCACCAATGCGCGTGTGGCTAGCACTCTCAAACTCTTTTTGCACATCTTCTTGATTGCCCTTGAGTTTGATGATTTTAAAATTCCCAAAAGTTTTAGAAATAATCTCGTGGAAGCGCATATCCATAGTGTTGCGTATCGTGCCCATTTGTTTAATCTTGCCACCGATAAATCGCGTAATAAGCAGCACCTGCACACCTAGAATCGCACTTAGCACCAAGGTCATCTTCCAGCTAGTAAGCAGCAGTAGTCCATACATCAGCACGATCGTAAAAATCTCTGCAAACATCTGCAGCCAATACTGCACATAAAAAGACGCTTTAAGCGCAGAATCTGTAATGGCGTGGCGAATGGTATCGGTCTTTTTGCGCGTGAAATCAGCATAGTTTAGATCCACTGCCTTACAAAAAAGCCGATAGGCAAAAAAGTGATATTTGCGGAATGCGAAGCGATTAAGCGCGTAATTATACGCCACGCCATACACAATTCTAAAGAGATAAAATGCGATCAAAATCACGCTAAAAAATATCATAAACTGCGTCGATGAGCTACACTCCAATAGCTCATAAATGCGCTTTGAAATATCTTGAGATAGGATTAAATCAGGATTAGATGCAAAAGTAATATAGGGCATAACGATACTAATGCTAATGGTCTCCATCACAGAGAAAAACACCGTAGCGATAAACAAAAAAAGCAAAATAATCTTATCGCGCCTTGTGAGCATAGCACGCAGCATAGAGACATAGCTCATTGTTTTAGCTTTTTGCTTAGTCATTTTGGGTTGTTTTTGCACCGATAGCTTTAGAGACACTTGCTTGGCAAGCACGCATAATCGCGCCACGCACACCGCTAGATTCTAGCGCGGCTAGTCCTTCAATGGTCGTGCCTCCGGGTGTGGTTACTTGCTCAATCAGCTCTTGTGGAGTATATCGATCAAGCAATGCCCCAACACCCACAAAGCTCTCTTTCACAAGCTTTAGGGAGTCTATCCTACCAAGCCCTGCACGCACCCCAGAATCCACCAACGCCTGAGCGATAAGCGCGAGAAAAGCAGGCGAGCTACCGCTTGTAGCAATGCTAGCATCAATGAGTTTCTCATCTTCTACAAATACCACACTGCCAAAACTCTCGCAAATCTTTTTTACCTGATTTCTATTGGCATTGAGACAAAAAGCAGTGGTCGCGCTTAACCCACAAAGAGCAGCGATATTTGGCATAAGGCGGATATATGCTTGCGCACTTATGTGGCTTTGCAGTGTAGCGACACTCACGCCAGCAAGCACACTATACACAGCCTTAGCCTTACCCAAATAGCTAAAACTACCCAGCCCATAAGGCTTGATACAAAGTAGCACGATTTTATCTTGGGCAGGCACAATAGAGGCTTTGCACTCCATAGAAGCTTTAGCGCGATTGCATTTGACTTGATTATTGGAGCTGGATTCTAGCGGGATAGCCTTAGCATTTACCAAACCTAGCTCGGCGATAAATTTCTCTGCCTTTGTGCTATCTCTGCCACAAATCTCTAAAGGATATATGCCATTTAATCCCTTAGCAATAGCCTGTGCCATAGCACCATAGCCCACTATAATAATAGCTTGCATAGTAGTATCTTGCGTGGGGGTTACTTGCTGTGCTGGATCCGTAGATGATTGTATATGTGTCATTGCTCTTGCTTATGGTGGTTTTGTAACGCTTGTTTAAGCTCATAAAAACTCTCATCAAAATAATACACATTCTTTGCACCCATCTCTACAAGATAAGAGCCATACACAGAAACCGTATAGCCGCTATAACAATGGAGCATATAAGTTGTCTGCGGATTAGCTAAAATCTCTTGCGATAAGCTAGCAAAGTCTTGCATAGGAATATTTCTAGCAATACCTATGTGGTCTAAAGCATAATCTTGCGAGTCTCGTATGTCGATGATTTGCATATCTGGAATCTGCTCCAATAATGCTAGAAGATTTGCAGAGCAAGCAAGCTTAGCTTGGCTCTTATGGATAGGAGAATACTGAAAATCACTACTAGGTGTATCACTCATAGCTTCTACACTCTATCAACACTACTGCAGTAGCTTTTCTCTACCTAGACAAACTCAATAAACGCCATTTGTGATGCATCACCTCTCCGCGTCCTAGTTCTTTGTATGCGTGTGTATCCACCTTTACGATCCTTGTATCTCGGTGCTATTTCAGCTACTAGCTTTTTTGTCGCAGCTTTATTTTGCAAATATGCAAAAACTAGCCTATGAGCATTAAAATCACCAACTCTAGCAGTAGTAACAAGCCTTTCAATATAAGTTTGAAGCTCTTTTGCCTTAAATACGCCTGTCTCTATCTTGCCATTGTCAATCAAAGCTATCGCTAGATTTTTCAGCAATGCTTTTCTATGAGAGCTTGTTCTACCAAGCTTTCTATATCCGTGTCTATGTCTCATCTTTACTCCTTAAATCAATCAACTATTTTGATCGACCAATTTTTTTATTAAACGCTTCTAGCACTTCTGCGCTCAAAGATGTCCCAATAGGGTAGCCAAAAGAGCTTAACTTTTCAGCAATCTCATCAAAAGACTTCTTCCCTAGATTCTTGATATTTTTCAAATCATTTTCACTCATCATAACAAGCTCGCCAATATATTGGATACCAATTTTATCTAGGCAATGAAAGCAACGAGTGCTAAAGTTGAGTGTATCAATTTTCACAAGAAGATTTTTAATATCAACAATATCTTCTGCAGGTGTATTTGAATCTGGATTCAAAACCGCCACATCTTGACCAAAAATATTAAGCTGTGTTTGTGCCATAGCTATGGCATTTTTAAACACATCAATTGGCGCAACTTGCCCATCTGTCTCAATCTCAAACACAATTTTTTCAAAATTGGGGTTATCTTCCACAAGAACATCTTCTATTCTATACACAGCACTCTTCACAGGAGTAAAATACGCATCAAGCGGTATCAAACCAATCTCACCGGTAAAATCTTTATCCTTTCTCACCAAGTCATTAGGCTTCAAACCAATAGAACGCTTAATAACAAGAGAGAATCTAAACTTAGCATCTTCATTGATTGTAGCAAGATAGGCATCTTTATTGACCACATCAATCTCATCGCTTGCTAAATTCGCACCACGAAGCTCCATAGGACCAGTAAATTCATAATTAACACGAACAGTGTCCTTAATGTCCGACCCCTTGTTTGTGAAGCGAATGTTTTTCAAATTAACAATAAATGGCGTAACATCTTCAGCAATGCCACGCACAGAATCAAACTCGTGCGCAACACCATCAATATGCAACATAACAGGTGCATACCCAGGCGTGCAAGAGAGCATTAAGCGTCTTAGAGGATGAGCAAAAGTAATCGCATAGCTTGGCTCAAAAGGCCACACACTCACGCGAATGCGATTTTCACCCAAATCTTCTATCTTAATCTCATTGGGAATGTGGGGAATAGTTTTAAAAATATCCATAAATCACCTGCCTAACTATTATTTCGAATATAATTCAACTATCAAACGCTCTTCAATAGGAATAACAACTTCCTCTCTCTGCGGATAGCGCGTAAAAATACCAAAACGCTTGTCTTTATCTATATCCACCCAAGGAACAATTCCCACTTGTGCCGTAAGATCAATGGCTGCCACAATTTGTGGATTATTTTTGGTCTTTTCAACTATTTCAATCTTTTGTCCAGGCTTCACAAAATATGATGGAATATCAAGTCGCTTGCCATCCACTAAAATATGTCCGTGTGTAACAAGCTGTCTAGCGAAACGACGCGTAGTAGCAAACCCCATACGATAAACAACATTATCAAGACGGCATTCAATAAGTCTAACAAGATTCTCACCCGTGTTGCCTTCTTGTCTATTTGCTTCGACAAAAATAGAGCGAAATTGCTTCTCTGAAACGCCATACATTACTTTAGCTTTTTGCTTTTCACGAAGCTGCAAGCCGTATTCAGAAATCTTCCCTCTTCTTTGTCCGTGTTGCCCCGGAGCGTAAGGTCGCTTTTCAAGCGCACTCTTTCCTGTCAATCTTCTCTCGCCTTTTAAAGCCAAAGAAACTCCAAATCGTCGTTCTAATTTTTCAACCGGTCCTCTATATCGTGCCATTTTATCCCCTTACACTCTTCTTCTTTTTGGTGGTCTGCAGCCATTATGTGGCAATGGCGTTACATCTTTCAACCACAAAACCTTAATGCCTTCAATAGCCCCCACGCTCTTAATAGCAGTTTCTCTACCACTGCCAGGTCCTTGCACCTTAATGCCAACTTCCTTAATCCCGTGCTCTTTAGCCTTAGCCAAAGCACTTTCAACTGCTTGTTGCGCGGCATAGGGAGTAGATTTTTTACTTCCTTTAAACCCTAAACCACCAGCCGTAGCCCAACATAGCACATTGCCCATTTCATCTGTAACAGTTACATTTGTATTGTTAAAAGTAGCCGATATACACACGATCCCTCGCGCAATATTCTTTTTAACAACACGCTTTTTTGTTGTATTTTTTGCCATTATGTCTCCTTGATACTATAACTACGAGCTTTTAGAGCCAACAGTCTTGCGCTTACCTTTTCGCGTGCGCGCGTTGTTTTTTGTTGTCTGACCGCGGACAGGAAGCCCTTTCCTGTGTCTCAAACCACGATAACTACCAAGATCCATAAGAGCCTTAATATCCATCTGCACCTTTTTGCGCAAATCACCTTCAACCATATAGCTTTCTTGAATTTTCTTAGCAATCATAGATACTTCATCTTCGCTGAGATCATTAACTCGCTTATCAAAAGAAATATTCACAGCCTTAAGAATATCTCTTGAACTCTTAAGCCCAATGCCATAAATATATGTGAGCGCATACTCAACTCTCTTCTTTTTTGGCAAATCTACACCAGCAATTCTCGCCATTGTTTATCCTTGTCTCTGTTTATGTTTAGGGGTAGCACAAATCACTCGCACAATGCCCTTTCGTTTGATAATTTTACACTTATCACACATTTTCTTGACCGATGGTCGAACTTTCATACAATCTCCTTAATTACTTTTAGGATAATGGGCATATCACGCTATGTAACATACCCTATTCAAAACTAAAAACGCGGATTATATCCGAATATAGTTTAAAGCAGGCTTATTTATAGCGATATATAATCCTGCCCTTATCCAAACTATAGGGCGTTAATTCTAGCTTCACCCTATCTCCGGGCAAAATCTTAATATAGTGCATTCTCATCTTTCCTGCAATATGACATAAAACAATATGCCCATTGTCCAGCTCCACTCTAAATGTCGCATTTGGCAAGGCTTCAATCACCTTACCATCAATTTCTATCACATCATCTTTTGCCAACGCCTACTCCTTTTCTAATGAGTTAAAATCCTTGCCTTGCCATCGATCATAGCTATCGTATGCTCATAATGGCTGCCATTTTTCATATCCTTTGCAACAACCGACCATTTATCATCCAAAATCACTGGAGTCCCATCAAGCTGGCACACCATAGGCTCAATGCAAAACACCATTCCATTTTTAATCTTTGGACCTTGCTTGGAATTTGGGGATTCTAGATAGTTTGGTATCTCTGGCTCTTCGTGTGGCTTTCTCCCTATGCCGTGCCCACAAAATCCAAGCAATGGAGCAAAACCTCTGTTTATTATCGCTTGCTCCAAAAATAAGCTTAATTCTTTAAAATGAATGCCAGGTCGGCAAAAATCTATCGCTTCATATAAAACATCTTTGGCACAAGCAATCAGCTGCTCATCTTTAGAATCTATCTTGCCAATACCAACCGTAATAGCCCCATCACCAAACCAACCATCACACTCTACACCCAAGTCAATCCCCAAAATATCGCCTTCTTGCAATCTGTAATCACTTGGGATCCCGTGGATAATCACAGAGTTAAGAGATAAGCAAGTAGCATTTGGAAACCCATACAATCCTTTAAATGCCGGCTTTGCCTGCTGAGACAAGATATAATCTTCTGCAATTCTATCAAGCTCATAAAGACTAACTCCGGGCATCGCATTCTTAGATACAAGCTCCAAGGTCTGCGCCACAATTACTGATGACTTTGCCAAAGCAACAAGATCTTTCTTGCTACGAATCGCTATAGCCACAACAATACCCGTCCATCACTCTCTAAACCCTAGAATCCTACCGCACTTAGTGTTTTATACTTATTCATATAAACTTGTGCCTCAATCTTACGCATTGTATCGATGGCAACTTGCACGACAATCAAAACAGCCGTTCCACCAAAATAGAATGGCACACCTAAGAGCTTGACCAACACCCAAGGCAAAGTAGAAACAACGGCAAGATACAATGAACCCCATAGGGTCAAATTATTTGCGACAAAATTCAAAAATGATGAAGTCCCCTCACCTGGACGCATTCCCGGAATATACCCTCCTTGACGCTTAAGATTATCTGCAATATCCTTGGCATTAAACACAATAGAAGAATAAAAATATGCAAAAAACACAACAAATGCAAACATCAAAATATGATGCAAATAATGGCTAGGACTCAAAATATCCGCAATAAGTTGGAGATATTGATTACTCGAAGCCTGCAAAATCGTAGAAGGAAACACAAGCAATGCAGAAGCAAAAATAGGAGGTATTACACCACTTAGGTTTAGCTTGATTGGAATGTAATTCATAATGCGCTTATTTTGATTTTGCATAATAACTTTACGCGCATAGGAGATAGGGATTCTCCTCTCGGCAAGCTCAATATACACAATACAACAAATAGTAGCTACAATAATCACGCCAATAACAATAAGACTCAATACACTAATCTCACCCGTATTAACAAGCTTGAATGTCGATCCAATTGCATTCGGTATCCCAGATACAATACCACCAAAGATAATGAGACTTATCCCATTACCCACTCCTCTTTGGGTAATCTGCTCGCCAATCCACACAAGTAGCATTGTCCCAGCAAGCATCACAAACACAGAAATCAGCAAAAATTCTTTCATATCAATCAAAATTGCACCATTAGGACCTCCGCCAATACTACGCAAACCAAACGATACGCTAATAGCTTGAATAACCGTGATGACAATAGTAACATAACGAATAATTTGCATATATCGTTGCATACCATCACGCTCTTTTTTCATCTTTGCAAGTGGAGCAAAAGTAGCTGCCAAAAGCTCCATAATAATAGAAGCTGTAATATAAGGCATAATACCAAGCGTAATAATGCTAATACGCTCCACAGCACCACCGCTAAACATATTAAAGAGTCCCAATGCATTGCTACTGCTTAAGCGGAAAAAATCTTTAATCACCGCTGCATCAACTCCTGGTATTGGAATGTATGCAAGCACACGATAAGCAAACAAAAAAGCTAAAGTGATAAGAATCTTATTAACAATCGCTTTATTCATAATAAAACTCTTGAGCCACTATCGTTGCCTACTTACAGCAACTCTAGCATCTTTTACTTTGCCAACAAGTGCTGAAGCACCGGATCCTATAAGTTTAACAAGGACCTTGGACTGAGCGCCTGAATGCGTAGTCTTCGCATAACCAGGAAGCTTATGTATGCTCTCTATACTCTCTATAGTAATTTCACTAAGCCCAGCCACTGCTTTGACTCTATCCACATTGATGGTGTAGGGTTTTTGGATTTTTGTTGTGAAACCAACCTTTGGCAATCGGCGTTGCAAAGGCTGCTGCCCACCTTCAAACCCTCTTTTAGCTGTATATCCAGCTCGAGCTGTTTGACCTTTGCCACCACGCGTCGATGTCTTGCCCATACCACTTCCTTGCCCTCTTCCTACTCTCTTAATATCTCTTACACTTCCCTTGGCTGGTTTAATTTCGTGTAAAGAAGCCATAACGATCTCCTTATTAAATTATGCTTTAATCTGCGCCAGAGCATCAAAAGTAGCTCTAACGACATTATAGGGGTTGCTAGAACCTAAAGATTTAGTAAGAATATCCTTAATCCCAGCAAGCTCAATAACAGGTCTAGCTGATCCACCAGCAATAACGCCCGTCCCTTCGCTAGCAGGCTTAAGTAGAATCCTACTAGCGTTGTATTTATACTCAATATCATGAGCAATGGTAGTGCCCTTAATATTAACTTTGATGACATTCTTAAAGGCATCATCTACCGCCTTTTTAATGGCATCTGGCACTTCCTTTGCTTTTCCCAAACCAAATCCAACCATACCATTGCGATTACCAACAACCACAAGAGCATTAAAACGAAACCTGCGCCCACCTTTCACAACTTTCGTTACACGCCCAATATTTACAACAACCTCACTAAACTCTTCTCTATCAATTTTCATATGCCTTCCTTAATGTTATAGCGTTATACCTTGCTCTCGCAAAGAATCAGCAAATGCACGGATAACACCGTGGAACAAATACCCATTGCGATCAAAAACCGCCTCGTTGATACCTTTACTTTTTAATTCTTGAGCGAATACGACAGCAATCTCCTTTGCCTGTTCTTTATTATTGCCAAGCTTAAGTTTTCTCCCATCAACAGTAGCAATTGTTACTTGCTTTACATCATCAATGGCTTGTGCATATAAATATTTATTTGACCTAAAAACACTAATCCTAGGACGAGAATCCACACCACTCACTCTATCTCGTATGCGTGCCTTTCTCTTAAGTCGCAAACTTTTTTTCAATGCTAAAACTTTATCAGTCATAACTAGCCCCTTATATTTTATTTTTTCGCTGTCTTACCAGCTTTTCGTATGATTGTCTCATCAATATACTTAATCCCCTTGCCTTTATAAGGTTCAGGTGGTCTAAACTCTCGTATCTCAGCTGCAATTTGCCCAATTTGCTGTTTATCATCTCCCTTAATAGTGAGTTGATTTTTATCAAGAGTCATTTCCACACCACTAGGTATAGGATACTTGATTGGATGAGAAAAACCAAGTGCAAGCTCAAGAGTATTGCCAACTACGGCAGCCTTATAGCCAACACCATTGATTTCTAGGACCTTTGTAAAGCCCTGTGTCAAACCGATAACTATATTATTTGCCAAAGCCCTATATGTACCCCAAAAGGCTCTAGACTGCGGAGCAGAATCTATGGCATAAAAGATAAGCTCCTTATCCTTTAATTCTACCTTCACTCTTCCAAAAGTATCAAGCTCTTTTGTAGCTTTAACACCCTTAAATACAATTTTACTACCATCGATATTGACCTGCACAGAATCCGGAATACCAATAGGTCTTTTACCAACTCTTGACATAATATTCTCCTATTACCAAATACTACACAAGGCTTCGCCACCAACATTTGCTCTATATGCCGCATCGTTGGATATTACACCTTTGCTTGTGCTTACAACTATTGTCCCATATCCGTTCTTAAATCTCTTTAATTCACTACGAGCTTTATAAACTCTACGACCAGGTTTGCTAATACGCTTTATCTCATTAATCATAGACTTTCCACGCTCATCATAAGCAAGCTGCACGAGAATTGACTGCTTACCATCTTTATCGGTTATATTATATCCCTTAACAAATCCCTTTTCTTTAAAAACCTCTAAAATCGAAACCACAATCTTGGCGTAATACAAAGTCGTGGATTCTAGTCTTCTCATAGAGGCATTACGAATTCTTGTCAAAGAATCTGCAATAATATCATTTACCATAACTACTCCTTATTTTACCAACTAGCTTTGCGTAGACCGGGAATCAAGCCCTCATTGCCCATCTTACGCAAGCAAACTCTACAGAGCCCAAAATCCCTATAAACAGAATGTGGTCGCCCACACACTCTACACCGAGTATATGCTCGCGCACTAAATTTCGCTTTTCTATTGGTTTTTGCGATCATTGATTTTTTTGCCATACTATCTCCCTTTTGCAAATGGCATACCAAATAACTCTAAGAGCTTGAATGCCTCTTTATCATCTTGTGTCGAAGTAACAATGGTGATATTCATACCGTGCGTTACCATAATATCATCATAGACAACTTCCGGAAACATAAGTTGCTCATTTAAACCAAAGCTATAATTACCGCGCCCATCAAATCCATTTCTAGGAACACCTCGAAAATCCTTGACCCTTGGCAAAGAAATTACAATAAGTTTTTCTAAGAAGTTATACATCTGTTTTCCACGCAAAGTTACCTTAACGCCCATAGGCATACCTTCACGCATTTTAAAACCTGCAACAGACTTTTTCGCCTTTGTAATAATAGCCTTTTGTCCTGCGATCAACGAGATCGTATCCGCTATATTTTGCATAATCTTAGAATCTTTAGCATAATCTCCAGCACCGACACTAATCACAATCTTCTCTAGTTTTGGAAGTAGCATAGGATTCTTAATATTAAGCTCACTCTTAAGCTGCTCTCTTATCTCATCATTATATTTTTTTTTCAACGCAAACATAATCTACTCCCCATCTTTCTTGACATTAGAAATATGTATAGATTTTTCTTTAGTTACAAAACCACCTTTGGGGTTATCATCAGTAGGTTTAATAGCCTTTTTCACAAGAGCACAACCTTCGACAACAACTAGCGACTTCTTGGGGAATACAGCAAGCACTTTTCCCACTTTTCCCTTATCATCTCCAGCGATAATCTTAACCATATCGCCCTTTTTTATCTTACACTTTATCACTACAACACCTCCGGAGCTAACGATACAATCTTCATAAAATTTGCATATCGCACTTCTCTACTTACTGGACCAAAAATTCTTGTCCCAATAGGTTCCTTTTTTGCATCAAGAATCACTGCTGCATTATCATCAAATCGCACAAGCGAGCCATTAGCTCTGTGGATTTCTTTTTTTGTCCTAACTACAACAGCTTTAACGACCTGCGCTTTCTTCACCTTTCCATTAGGGATCGCCTTTTTTACAGATGCAACAATCACATCACCAACACTGGCATAACGCTTATGACTACCGCCAAGCACCTTGATGCACATAATTTCTTTTGCACCACTATTGTCCGCTACATTTAAGCGTGTAAAACTCTGTATCATACTACACTCCTACCGATACGATCTCTTTGAGATTAAAAGACTTAGTTTTAGAAATAGGCTTACACTCTATAGCTACAATCTCATCGCCAACTTTCACCTGATTTTTCTCATCGTGAATGGTGTATTTTTTAAAACGCTTAACAATCTTGCGATACTTTGGATGGACAACCTTGCGCTCCACCAAAACAACTGCGCTCTTGTCTCCTGCACGAGAAATAACCCTACCTTGTATCACTCTTTTATGTGACTGTGTTTGGCTCATTTACTATCCTTTTTTGCCGATATTGCCGTATTGACTCGAGCAATATCCTTTCTTACCATTGCAATCTGACTAGGATTAGTCAGCTGCCCCGTTTTAAGCTTTAAGCGTAACTCAAAAAGCTCAGACTTTTTCTCTTTGAGAATCTTATGAAGCTCTACCAAATCCTTATCTTTCAAATCAATAAATTTCATTTTCACTCTCGCTAGTTATGATTTTTGTTTTAAAAGGAAGTTTGCTCTGTGCCAATGCCAAAGCATCTCGCGCCATACTTTCTTCAACACCAATAATCTCATAGATAATTCTACCCGGCTGGATATTCATCACCCACTTCTCGACCGCACCCTTTCCTTTACCCATTCTCACCTCAAGAGGCTTTGCGGTTAAAGGCTTATCTGGAAAAACCCGTATCCAAACCTTTCCTGTTCTCTTGATATGTCTAGTAAGGGCAATACGAGCTGCTTCTATTTGACGAGAATCTATCCTGCCAAGCTCAAGAGCCTTGATACCTATATTTCCATAAGCCAAAGAAGATCCACGCATAGACTTACCGCGATTGCGACCTTTCATCTGCTTTCTATATTTTGTTCTTTTGGGCATTAGCATATTTATTGTCCCCCTCTTCTAGATTTTGACCGAGACCCTCGCGAATCCTCTTCGCCATCTTCATCGCGTCTATCAGGCTGAATACCTTTTTGTAGAATCTCACCCTTAAATATCCACACTTTAACTCCAATAATCCCATAGGTAGTAAAAGCTTCGGCGAATCCATAATCAATTTTAGCACGCAAAGTATGAAGCGGAACTCTGCCTTCCATATACCACTCTGTTCGAGCCATCTCTGCTCCAGCCAAACGACCGGATACTTTGATTTTCACACCCCTTGCACCAGATTTCATTGCCGCTTGCATAACTTTCTTCATAGCGCGTCTAAATGCCACACGCTTTTCAAGCTGCATAGCTACATTTTCTGCTGCTAACTGGGCATTTGCCTGTGGTCTCTTGACTTCTTTAATATTGATTGATACATCTTTTTTAATGAGATGTTTCAGTGCCTCACGCTTATTTTCAATATCTGCACCCTTTTTCCCTATAATAAGACCAGGACGAGCAGCTACGACAGTTATACGAATCTTAGCCGCAGCTCTCTCAATAATAATTTCACTAATACCTGCATAATAAAGCTCTTTCTTTAGAAACTTTCTAATAATATGATCCTCAACAATATTGTCCGGAGCAGTTTGCGTATTAGGAAACCAACGAGATGTCCAATTTCTATTGATACCTAATCTAAGTCCTATTGGATTAACTTTCTGTCCCATGGTTATTTATCCTTCAGTTTCTGATTTTTCGCTTGAGATTTTGGCTTAGCAGCAGATGAAACAACCTTTTTGCTACTGTTGTTGTCGGCTGGCTTACCTTCTACCTTCTTACCTTTTTTATCTCCCACACTAGCATTAGCGACCGTTTTTTTGCTAGGCTTTTTTGTCTGCAGAGCATTAATCTCACTCTGAGACAAAACTTCCACGAGAATATGTGAAGTGGGTTTGCGTATAGGTGTCGCACGACCCCTAGCCCTAGGCATAAACCTTCTCAATACAGGACCAGCATCAACACGACAAGAATGCACAACAACACCCTTCGCATCATAGCCACCATTTGCAATAGCCGAAGCAATCACTTTGGCAATCAACTTGGCTGCCTTGTTGGGGGTAAATTCTAAGCTTGCCAATGCAATCTCAGCATTCATACCCTGCACCTCCCTTGCCACCAAACGAGCTTTAGTTGGAGACAATCTAACAAAACGCAATAATGCTCTACTCATACTACACTCCTACTTGCCAATCTTTTTTTGAACACTGCCTTTGTGTCCCTTAAAAGTTCGCGTAGGGGCAAACTCACCTAACTTGTAACCAACATGATTTTCTGTTACATATACGGGGACAAACGCCCTACCATTATGAACATTAAAAGTCAAACCTATCATATCCGGCAAAATAGTGCTTCTACGAGACCAAGTTTTGATAGGTTTGTTGTCTTTGGTCTCTCGAGATTTCGCTACTTTCTTTGCCAAATGCCCATCAATAAAAGGACCTTTCTTAATTGATCTTGCCATCGTTATTCCTTACTTTTTCTTTCTTGAGATAATCAACTTATCACTCGCCTTTTTGCGACGAGTCTTATATCCTTTAGCTGGTGTTCCCCAAGGAGAAACAGGATGCCCACTAGAGCCTGTTTTACCCTCACCACCACCATGTGGGTGATCTACTGGGTTCATAGCACTACCACGCGTTTGCGGACGCACACCTAGATGGCGATTCCTACCAGCCTTACCTATAGATATGTTAATAAAATCTTCATTACCAACAACACCTATAGTCGCCATACATTCATCAAGTACATAACGCATCTCTCCACTTGGCAAGCGCAAGATCACATATTTACCCTCTCTCCCCATAATCTGTGCGCTTGATCCAGCACTTCTAGCAAGTTGCCCACCTGCTCCCGGATGCATCTCTATGTTATGCACAATTGTCCCAATGGGGATATTTTTTAGCTTCATTGCATATCCGGTTTTAATGTCAAGTCCAGATTCTGCAGAGATTACTGCATCTCCAACTTGCAAGCCACTAGGCTGAAGTATATAACGCTTATCACCATCGGGATAAACTACCAAAGCAATGCGACAATTCCTATATGGATCATACTCAATTGCTGCAACACGCCCCTGGATACCAAATTTATTACGCTTAAAATCAATCACGCGATACAATTTCTTTGCGCCACCTTCTTTATGCCGACTAGTAATCCTACCATTATTATTTCTTCCAGCAGACACGGGAAGTTTTATCAATAGCTTTCTCACACTGGGCTTTGCCGTAATGTCATTAGAGCTAAGATTGCTCATAAACCTACGGCTTGGGGTATATGGTTTATATGTTTTAATTGCCATACTTTACTCCTCTATGCTGTGAGCGAATCAATCTTCGCACCCTCTGGAATCTTCACATAAAACTTTTTATAAGAATTTCTCTGTCCAACTCGACCCTTAAAGCGCTTAATCTTGCCATTTTGACGCAAAGAATTAACGCTCACCGGGACAACGCCAAAATATTCCCTAAAGACCTCTTTGAGTTGATTCTTGGTAACACGCGTTGATGTCTGCACAACCAAAACCCCACTCTCTTGAAGAGACAAAGATTTTTCCGTATAAAGAATGGATTTAATATCTGTTATATCAGCCATTTACTTCCCCTTACTTCCAGATTCTAAAAATGCATCAAACACAGCTTTTTCAATCACTACTGCGTGAAAAACAGCTACAAGATAGGCATTCATCTCACTTGCTTCGATAAAATAACAATCTTGCAAATTACGATAAGCCAAAAATGTCTTCTCATCACGAATAGAGTGAGACACAAAAAGCACACTGCGCTCATTGAGAGTCTTAAACACAGCATAGGCATCTTTTGTCTTGCCGCTTTCAATACTTAGAGAATCCACAATATATAGCTTGCCACTCTGGGCTTTTTGCTTAATGGCATATTCAAGCGCAAGTCTTTTTTGCTTTTTATTGATCTTAAGATCATAGTTTCGGTTATTGCTTGGACCGTGAGCGACACCACCACCAACGAATACTGGAGAAGTAATACTACCAGCCCTTGCGCGTCCGCCGCCCTTTTGTGCCCAAGGCTTCTTGCCACCTCCACTCACTTCGCCGCGTCTTTTAGCCTTAGCATTGTTTGCACGCAAAGAAGCTAAATATGACTTAATATACAAGTAGAGATTGTGCTCCTTAATGCCCTTATAACTATCAGGCAAGGCAATCTCACTTGTCTTTTTAAATGATTTATCTAACACTACTGCACTACTCATTTCTCACCCTTCATTTAATGATAGTAATCTTGCCAAATGCACCATTATGCCCAGCAACAGAACCCTTTAGCACAACAATGCCATTTTCCTTGTCAAAAGAAAGCATCTGTGCTTGAACTGTTACCTTTTCATCACCATAATGTCCTGCCATTTTTTTCCCGGGCTGAACGCGACCTGGCCACTCACGATTCCCAATTGACCCAAGTCTCCTGTGAAATCGACTACCGTGTGCAGCAGGACCACCTTGGAAATTCCATCGTTTCATAGCCCCACTAAACCCACGCCCCTTTGTGTTAAAAGACACTTTCAAGCGTTGCGCACTCTCAAGAGAAGCCATATCAAGATCACCAACCTCTGTATTTGCCACCGCTAAAGTAGCGAACCGATTGTATTCCTTGCTAAGATTGTATTTCTTCTGCTGCCCCATAATACTTTTATTTTGCATTTTGCCTTTAGAGTAAGCCACTATCGCCTGTCCATTGTCCTTTATCTCGCATACCTTGGTTTGCAAAACCTTGAGAAGCGTAACAGGCGTGCTGACACTGCCGATAGTCCTACTCATACCTATCTTTTGCACTAAAAATTCCATCTCAAATCCTTGCGTATATATCAATTCTCTCTTAAGCTACTTGCTCATAGAAGTTACTTCTACATCGACCTCTGGAGCCAAGTCAAGCTTCATTAGCCCTTCAACAGTATCCGGCGTGGCAGACATAATATCAATGATTCTAGTATGCACGCGGATCTCAAACTGCTCTCGAGAATCTTTATTTACATGTGGAGATCGCAACACCGTGTATTTCCTACTCCTAGTAGGCAATGGGATAGGACCACATATTTCAGAACCTGTGCGTTTCACAGCCTCGACAATAGAAGCAACAGATCTATCAAGAACCCGATGATCATAAGCCTTTAGCTTCAATCGAATTTTTTCCATAGATTTTCCTTAAGTCATTGAAAGATTTATCAAACTCTAAAACAAAGATTCTCTGGCTATCTTCTTTACTAAAAACCCATAAAGAACCCACTGCCATAAATGCAATGTATGAAATTTGAAACCGAGATTATAGATAAAAAACACAAAAATAGTCAAGCATTTTGCCTATTTTTAGGCAAAAAAAGAAAAAAATATTTCCTTATAAAAAGGATATATTCCCAGACCTGTCCAATCCAGCTTATTGCTTCCTTAAGATAAATAATCTTGACAGGGGCAAAGCCTTTGCAACCACAATAGCTTAAGCTTGTTGCTGCAAAAGCTTTGCTTCATACAAAAAAAGTGATGGCTCATAGCTAATGTTTTTTATCTCATCTTTTTTGGCATAAGAGAGATAGAGGATTTCTTTAGCTCGCGTGATTGCTACATAAAACAGCCTGCGCTCCTCTTCGATACTACCACCCTTAGCGATAAGTTTGAGATTAGGAAAACGCCCTTGCATTAAATCAATGATAAAAACCATACCAAATTCTAGTCCCTTGCTCGCGTGGATTGTTAGGAGATTGACACCGCTTCCTTGTGTATTTTCACCGCTACTAAGCACCATAGCATTCAAAAATCGCCCTAGATTCTCGTAGTTTTTCGCAATATCTTGCAGCAAAATAATTTTACGCATAATGGCATCTTTTGCCTGTGTTTTGCGCTCTATATCAACACTGCCATCTTTATTTTTCGCACGCCTTGCACAAAGCAGCTCGACAATATATTGATACAGCTGACTTGAAGCAAGCATAGAAATCAAGTCTTTAGGCTTAGTGGTATAGTCATATCGCTCCACCGCCGCATAAAAATCGCTCAAAAATCTCGCACCATCAAAGCTTAGCTTTGGGTGTGATAAAATCGGATGCCCTACAAAATTACCCTGCACGACATTATCAAACTTCTTCACATCTTGCAATGCAAAAAAGTCATCAAACAGCCCTAGCTGCGCGTTTTTAGCCCTCTTTTCAAATGCCCTAACACTAGAATCCGGTGCTAGCAACCCCCTTTTTGCATCGCCATTCCCCAAGCGCAATAGCCCCTCATATAGCTCCCTAGCGATAGAGTCCCCAATCCCAGAGCCATAGCTCAAAATATGAATATATGCCATCATATCTTTTGGGTTATACAAAAGTGAGCAAAAATCAAGCATTAGAGCCACTTCTTTAGCATCAAAAAAGCTCACTCCACCCTTGCGCTTTGAGGGGATATTAAGCTCGCGTAGCAATGCCTCGCAGCCATCTGCTGAAGAGTTATTGCGAAAAATGATGGCAATATCATCAAGCGGATAATTGGCTGTGAGGATCTTTTGCGCCACGCCTTGATACTGCTCAAATAGCTCATTGTAAATAAGCAGCTTTGGCGCGATGGGCTCTTGCAGGTTGATTACCTCAAGCTCTTTGGGGTAAATGCGCTCGTTTTTTTCTATCACGCGATTAGCAAGATCAAGGATATAGCGCGTGGAGCGATAATTCTTGCTTAAAGTAAAAACCCTAGAATCCACATAAGTCTCTGTAAAGCTTGAAATAATAGAAATATCCGCGCCATTAAAGGCATAAATACTTTGGTCATAATCCCCCACGCAAAAGAGACTTTTAGGATTTAGCGCGTGGATTACATAATTTTGCAAGGGATTGGTATCTTGATACTCATCGCATAAAATCTCTTTATAAGGACACTCTATGCCGCGCATTTCTTTGGCATATTCCAAAAGCAAGTCATTATAGTCCATATAATTATGTGATTTTTTAAGCGCGTGATACTCTGCAAAAATCCCTTCATAAATATCAATATATGCACTATGATCACTCCCACGCGCTCCAAGCCACTCTTCAAAGCTCTCATTATTGCGCGAATTGAGATAGAGTGAATATAAATCAAACAAATACTCCCCAGAGTAAGGTGGCGTGCTTGTTTGATGCTGATAGACACGCGATTTTGCGATACTTTTAAATAGCACTTTCAATTCTTTAGGCTGCTTTAGAGATATGGCATATTTATCTTTCAAAAACCGATAACTCACAGCGTGAAATGTCCCACACTCTATCTGCTTTGCCACTTCACCAAAGCGACTTGCCACGCGCGCGATCATCTCTTGGGAAGCTTTGTTAGTAAAAGTTAGCAGTAGAATCTCACTTGCTTGCACGCCGCTCTCTAGCAAATGCGCGATCCGCCCCACAATGGTAGAAGTTTTCCCCGTGCCAGCAGAAGCGATGATGAGATTATGCCCCATAGGTGCAGTGGCTGCAGCATATTGCTCTGTGTTTAGATTCTGTAAGGGCATTAGCGATCGACACTTTTAATAATTTCATCAATCACCATATCCACAGGCGTAAAGGCGCGTTTAAGCACTTGCAATGGTGTCTTTAGCAAATCTTGTGCGAGAGAAATTTGTGTCTTAGGATCTTGGATAGTGCCTCGCACGCTTACTTGGGTAGTTACCTTGCCATCTTTGCCAAGGAGCAAATACCCTACAATAGGAATCTTGTTTAAAATCCCGCTAAGATTTTTTAGCGTGGAGATAGAGAGTCCCATATCCACTTCTTGACTCTCAAGCTCGATAAAGCCACCGCCTTGCATATCCATAGATTTGCCGATGAGATTTATGGATTCTAAGCCGACATACTGCGTATTAAGAGCTAGCTTAATGTTGCCCTGCTTCACTTCATAGCCCTTAGCACTAAGACCCGGGCTTCTAAACATCACAAGAGATGGGATTGTATCAATAAGCCCAATGACATTTTGCACGATCGCAAATCCCTTAAAGCTTGTGTTTTGCATATAAATATCACCATTAAAAATGTCATTTTTATAGATTCCACTAAGCTCAAACAACCCTCCATCAACGATATGCCGCCCAACAACACGATTTAAAAACTCTGCACCAAAATTCCCCGCTTTGATGATGGTATTGCCGTGGATAATGTCAATATTCGCAATGCCATTTTTATAAGTCGCATCAGCACTAATGCGATCATCGCGGATTTTGGCATTAAAGTCATCAAATGGGATCACAACATCTTTGAAAAATCCTGTGATATTCTGCGCTTGGATTGCGATGATCCTAGGTTTAATGCCATTTTGCCGCTCATATCTACGCTTAGCGCGTAAAAACTCACTCTCAAGTAAAATCTCTTCTTTTGTGAAAACCGCCTTTTTCTCACTAGAAGTGCTAAAGGCTTCTTGGATCGCTGGGATTTTGCTAGCGAGCAAGCCATCAATACTCACATCAATATCCTTAAAATTTGCAATGATTGTATTGTCATACAAATCAAGCCCGATTAGCCCATCATCGCTAAGGACTTGTAGCTTATTATTTGCATAGCTACCATTGAAAGTAAATGTATGCAATGGCGTCTTATCTTTAGAGAGCAAAAATGTAGGAAAATCAGCAATACGCACTTGGAAAGATAAATCTTGCGCACTTTTTAGATCCACTACCGCACTCCCTGATGAAAGCCCAAGATATTGCATAAGCGGAGAAAAAGGCGCGAACTTGCCAAAATCCACCACATTAGCGCGGATACCATCGCTAGATAGCTGCACATACACATCAAGAGCTGGGACACTCACTTTGACAGGATCGCTTGAGAAGTCAATCTCCACATCAATTTGCGGAAGTGTTTGCTGCGTGGCTTTGAAAATATCATAGGTGAATTTCTGCTCATCTTGGTGTTTGATTAGGGCAATGATTTTTTCGCGCATTTCTTGCTCACTCATAGGCTTTGTGAAGTCAAGCTCTATGCCGTTTCTACTATGTATTCTAGCGTGGTTGGTTGGCTTGGCGTGATCGGGGTCTTGCGGATCTTGGTCTTGCGGATTGGCACTAGGTGATTGCGCGGGATCAAGAGCTTGGCTTGAGGTATTGGAGGTGGATTCTATCTCGGGGCTAGATTCTATCTCTTCTTGGGCAGATACATCGCTAGTAGATTCTGCTTGGGCGGATTCTGGGTGATTTTCACCCTGCGCTCTTTGCTCTTGCTTAGATGTATTGACACCCTTGCTATCACTTGGAGAGTCTTGCAAAATGGATTCTAGGCTCTCTAGCTCGCGCGGATTTGCTTCTTGGTCTTGTGCTTCTTCTATAGAGTGATCAGGCGTAGAAAAGTCTATAATCTCTTCTTTGGGGGCTAGGGAGACATCAGGCTTGCTAGGCTCTAGCACCTCTGCGGCTTGGTCTGTGGCAGAATCTGCAGTAGATTCTACTGCTTGATCTGTGGCAGGAGCAGGATCTATCGCTAAAGATCCCTTGCTAGAATCCGCATTTTTAGATTCTATTTCTTGTGCGCTTTGTGCGCTAGATTCTTTAGGGGCTGGGTCTTGCGAAGTTTTATGTGTATCTAGCTGGCTAGAATCCTTAGTAGAATCTTGGCTAGAATCTTGGGTGGATTCTAGCGATGGCTTCATATCGCCATTAGCAACGGAAGCAAAATGCGCCATATAAGCAAGCATTTCCTTAGGCGTAAATGGCTTGATAGAATCTCGTTGCCACACATCGCCACCTTGCACATTTAGCGCATTTAGCACGCTTGGCGCATTTAGCGCATTTTTGGATTCTAGGCTAGAATCTAGGCTAAAGGCTCTGCCCACGCGCACAAGCTCCCGTGAGCTAGGATCTAGAGTAGAATCCAGCCGGACTTGCTTGTGAGACTTGTGTGCAGAATCTTGCGAGTCGATAAGGCGTTGATTGATTTCTGGATTGGTGCTAACCCGCAAGGAATGCACAAATAAATTTGTCTTAAGTCGCTTTAATGCTAGATCGATATGAGCTTTGACATCAATGTCAAAGAGATTTTCATAGCTAATATTTTGTGTCCATATATCAATGGCATTGCTCCCACTTTTTGGGTTTATATCAATGACGACTGAAGCATTCTTGCTGACAAAATCTAGCCCCCCAGAGCGCAGCACCACCTGCTGTGCGGATACTTTCCCCCCTAGCTCCACCTTAGCATCATCACCAAAGGGGATATGGATAGCAAGATTTGCCTGCATATCTGCACTAATGCGATCAATTGGCAGCTGCACCCCATAAAATGCAAGCAAATCCCGCAGTGCCTGCGTATAAAGCAGCTTCTTAGAAGTGGCAAAGATAGAAAGCGTAGGCACAGAATCCATAAGCGCAAGCTCTAGCTTAGAGCCGCTTAGGTCGATGGATTCTAGCTTGGGGGCTATCATCTCAAGTGCTGCCTTGCCATTTTCTACTTGGATTTTAGCGCGATTTGCGCTAAAGGGTGCTAGAGCTGGGTCAAGCGCATAAGTGGGCTTTGTGGCATAGAGTGTGAGCTTGGTGTTGTTTATGAGTGATTTTATAAACTGCTTTTCGTGCAGTGCCACATCAAAGCTCGCTTGCTCTAGCTCTATGGTATCAAACCTAAGCGCATTAAAAAGCCATATATCTAAAGCAGGCAGCAGATCCTTAGCACTCTGGGCGATGATGGTCCTTATAGAGCGCAAATCGTTGATTTTTGATGTTTTTGCCTTTAGCACAAGGCGTTTAAAATCGCTTGTGCCTTGCAAAAAGAGCTTGCTTGTGGATTTACTAGCAGATATATGTGTGTCATCATTGCCAGAGTCAATCAGCAAAGGTGCGAGAGAAACACCAAAGCTAAATTGCCCGCTTGCCCCAGAGTAGATGATCCGCCCAGCTACCTCGACATCTGGCTCAAACACTTGTAGCTTGCGGATATTAAGCTCGATTGTATTGCCTTGATTTTGGACATTAAACACCGCTTGTAGCTTGGGGAAAGATAGCGCGTAATGCTCCCCATCATAAAACACGCTAGCGACATACTCATCACTTAAGACAATCTTCTCTATCCGCAGATTTTCAAAATATGCCAACCCCCATAGCGCGTATTTGACATAATCACTTATCTCTTTCAGCGTAGGTTGCAAAGATGGCTTTGCGTTTTTCTCAGGCTTTTTGCTCATCACCTTTGCTAGATCCAATTCCTGAACTTCTAGGGAGAATTTATTATTGAGTTTTAGATACAATCCGCGTATTTGTATATCAGCAAAGCGCAGCTTATCGATTGCAATCCCATCAGATAGAATCTTAAAACCACCAACAAGGGTAAATATGGTAACAAACAAAATGATAAATATACTCAGCATTCTTTTAGACGGCGTTTTTCTCATTATCTTAGCGATCTTTTTTTATTTGGGGTTACCTATTACTAGCATTACTAGCACACCTATTACTAGCGCGGTAGTTGTCGTGCCACAAGGTTCAATAAGCGCGATTATAACACAGCTAGGCAAAAATGGCTGGGATATTACGCAATTTGATAGGCATATTTTGCGCTTACTTGGCACGCCTCAAAGTGGCGTGATTGACATAAGCTATGCTGTGCATAATGGCGTGATCACAAAGGGGGATTTTCTCTACGCACTCACCTCTGCCAAAGCCGCCCAAGAGAGCGTTACGCTAATCCCCGGAGAGACACTGCACTTTTTCATCATAGATATTGGCGTGCAGCTTGACCTAAATGAAGACAAACTCCTAGAATCCTACTTGCGCTATGCGCCTTATGAAGAGGGCGTGATCTTGCCAAATACTTACAAAATCCACGCCAACGCCACAGAAGATAGCCTTATGCGCTCACTTATCCAGCAATCCCTAGCGATCCACGAGGACCTAGCGCGCAAATATTTGGGAAGATATGAGCAAGATGAGTGGTTTAGGCATATCGCTATGGCTTCAATCATTCAAAAAGAAGCCGCCAATACGCAAGAAATGCCCATAATCGCCGCTGTGATTTACAACCGCCTAAAGCTCAATATGCCCTTACAAATGGACGGCTCACTCAACTATGGCAAATACTCCCATAGCAAAGTAACGCCAGAGCGCATACGCAACGACAGCTCGCCTTTCAACACCTACCGCAACAAAGGTATCCCGCCAATCCCAGTAGGCAGTGCTAGCATTGAGGCGATTAAGGCGGTGTTTGAGCCAGCACAGGTGGATTATCTCTACTTCGTGCGCAACAAAAACGGCACGCACTCTTTCAGCAAGACTTTCAAAGAGCATAGAGAGAATTTTGATAAATAACGACCAAGGTTATTGCTACAATTACTTCAACACTTAAGGAGCAGCTATGCAATCAACAATCACAACACACAAAAACCTCCGCTTTGCCTCAGATTTTGGGCAAGTGGCGTATGATCTCTATGGGCCTGCAAAAGTGGATTCTAGCCCTATAATTATCCAAATCGCCCACGGAATGATCGAGCATAAAGACCGCTATGAGTGGGTAGCAAACACACTTGCGCAAAAGGGCTATATCGTAGCAGTAAGCGACCATAGAGGACACGGAGAGAGCCTTAATAGCGACAATGGCATTACACTTGGCTCAATGGGTGAAGATGGATTCTGTCGCGCGAGCTATGATCTCTACAAGCTCTCTTGCTTGCTTAAAGAGCGGTATGCAAATGCGCGCATTGTGCTGCTAGGGCACTCTATGGGATCGCTACTCTCTAGGCGATATGTCTCGCTCTATAGTGAAGAGCTAAGCGGACTTATCCTTAGTGGCTCGCCAGCATTTGATGAGGATCTCAAATACGGCATAGCTCTCGCGAAACTTTTGCGATTTTTTGGGGCAAAAACCTTTGGGCAAAAATTCTTCACCAAGGCTCTTTTTGGCGGATTTAATAAGCGATTCAAAAAGGATTCTAGCGATGGCTTAGGCTGGCTCTGCTCTAGTGAAGAAGTAAGGCAGGCATATAGAGATGATCCTAAATGCCAATTCCACTTTGATATAGAGAGCTTTTTACACCTCTTTATGGGTATGCAAGAAGTCTATGGCAGCTATCCTAATCCCAAAAATCCGCATTTGCCTATTTTGTTTATCAGCGGGAGCGATGATGCAAGCGGGCATTTTGGCATAGGGGTGAAAAAGGCGCGCACACACCTAAAATCCCAAGGCTTTGATGATGTGGATATTTTGCTCTATGGGGGTGCTAGGCACGAGGTGCTAAATGAGCCGATAAAAGAGCAGGTCATAGCAGATGTATTGCTATGGCTAGAGTCTAAAGGGCTATGATGAAGCGCGCTTGTGGGCTGCTTTTTGGGCTTTGCTCATTGCTCCAATCACTCTATGCAGGCGCGATTTGTGAGTATAAAATCCAGCAAGCCCAAGATGGGCTTAATGCCTATGAGCAAAAAGCCAGCAAAGATCCAGCCAAGCTACAAGAAGCGCGCGATGATCTAGCTCGCTTGCTAGAGCATTGCGATGATACAGAGATCTTAGCAGAGGTTGCAGAGTATATCACCTATACCAAATCCCAGCTCACTAGTGCTAATATCGCCCTAGCACAAGCAAAAGAATCTAGCGATAAAAGCGCGATCCACCAAGCCACCTTAGCGCAAAAAATCGCCCACAGACAATATATCGCCGCCCGCCAAGAAGAGCTACGGCTCAAAGATTTACTAAAGCCTAAGCCCTAGATCCATATCCGCACAATTACACGCCTTAAAATCTATTTGCTTCTAGCCCTAATCTTAGAATCCACTTTTTGCGTATAACGCCCTTCTCTTGTCATATTGAGCCTTTAGGCGAAATATCTCTGTCATCGCGAGCAAGCGCGGTAGCGATTGCGCGGCGATCCATAATTTTGCGTTAGCAAAATAACCTTTACTAGAATCCACTTTTCAAAAAGTGGATTCTAGGATTAAGTAAGAATTGTAAAAAAGCTAGCAAAGGATTCTAGGATTTTGGTTTTGTTTTTTGTGGATTGCCACGAAAATCCTTGCGGATTTTCTCGCAATGACAGAAAAAGCGTTTAGTGTAAAAAGTGGATTCTAGGAGTAAAATTAGTTTGAGAGCAACACGATTCTAAGAATTGCGGTGTTGCTAGTGGGGCTTTTTAAGGATTTTAGGGCAGAGCTAGAGTCTGCGGTTGCCCTAAAATTTGCTAAATCTGCGGAATGATTACCCAAGACCGAATCCCCTTTAGAAAAAGCCAAATCCCTCACGCTAGCACCTCTTCATTATGATATATCCTATCAATCGCTTTTGAATCCAAATCCTTTGGCTTCCCATCAAACACAAGCTGCCCACCATTTACGCCGATAATACGGCTGCAATATTCTTTTGCATACTCTAAATGGTGTAAGTTTGTGATGACATTGACACCATAGGTTTCATTGACTTTTTTTAGGATCTCCATAACCTTTGTAGCACTTTTCACATCAAGGGCTGAAATTGGCTCATCGGCTAAAATAATCTTGGGGTTTCCCATTAACGCCCTTGCGATAGCTACTCTCTGCCGCTGCCCGCCGCGCGGATAAAGGCTCGCGGCATAGGCAGATCTTTTAGCATACCGCTAATGACATTATCTAGCACACTTAGCCTATCTACAAGGCAGTATCCCTGAAAGATGATGCCGATTTCTTGGCGGATTTGTGTAAGCTCCTTTTTCTTTAGCTTTTTCATATCGTGCTTTAGCACATTAAAATGCCCATTAAAGACCTTAATCCCCCCAGCGATACTCATCAAAAGTGTGCTTTTCCCCGCTCCACTAGGACCGATGATCCCCACAAACTCACCTTTTTTAATTTTCAGGTTGAAGTGTTTTAGAATCTTTTCCTTGCGATAGCCAAGCGTCAAGTCTTTCATATCAATCATCGCGTGCATTGCTGTCCTTATGAGCTTAAAGCAGTTGTGGTGATATTATGCGTAGCGTATGTAAAATACACAGATATTTCTGTAAATCTTTGGTAAAACTCGTTTTTCACGCGTGCAGGCTGTGCTACAATGCCGCTTCATCTAGGCAGGAGGACGCTAATGAGCTATGATACAAAGACAATGCGGATCGTGCGGATTTTCCACGCGCTTGTAAATGGCGAGCATATCTCTATGAGAGAATGCGCTAAGGAATTTAATGTCGATTTGCGCACGATCCAGCGCGATATAAACCAGCGGCTAGGCTTCCTGCCAATCCAAAAAGACAAGGATGGCAAATGCTTTTTGCAAGCAGAGTCCCTAGGCAAGCTTGGGTTTAAGGATATTAGAGAGTTTGCTAGAGTGAGTGGGATTTGGGGGCTTTTCCCCAGTCTTGATGATAAATTTATCGGCGATTTGCTTCATATCCCGCTGCCAGATTATTGGGATAATCACAGCAAAGACCCCGCCCCGATAGCCTCCAAATCAAGCCCCTTTGCTATCAAAAATCAAGGCTTTGAAGATATTTCCGCGCATAAAGATATGTTTATGCTGCTTGCTAGGGCGATTTTGAAGCAGCACACCATACACTTTAGCTACAAATCCACACCCCGCCAAGCCAATCCCTACCGCCTGCTTAATAATAATGGTATATGGTATTTGCTCGCTGATGAGAGCGGCACGCTAAAGCACTTCACCTTTACTCATATCAAGCATTTGCGCCTAGAAGAAGCGCACTTCAAACCTAGCCCAGCGATAGAATCCATCGTAGAAAAAAGCTCTGCAAAGTGGGTGAATCCCCACGCCAAATCCGCCACCTTACAGATCCAAAACACCGCCAAAGAATACTTTATGCGCAAAGCCTTCATCTCCAATATCCGCCTAGATAGCCACGATGCCACGCATTTTTATATCACTTGCGAGTATAGCTATGATGATGAGATCTTAAATCTAGCCAAAATGTTTTTGCCCTTTATCATAATCCTAGAGCCAGCGCATTTGCAAAAGCAGCTTAATCAAATCTTGCAAGAGTATCTATCTACTACTTATTAAAGTGGATTCTAGCCCTCCTCTCCACTAAATGACAAAACCTGTCATAGCCATTTTATACAATGCCACCACGCAGAGTTTGCTCTGCGATGACATTACAAGGAGTAGTAAATGGAAGTAAATTGGAAAAATGTAGGGCTAGGCATAGCTGGTCTAGGTGGCTTGGGATATTTGGCGTATAAATACTACAACGCTAAGGAAGAGGAGAAAGAAGAGTATGCCTTCAAAAGGGCGCAGAGAGCCAAAAAGCACGCAAAAGAGGAGACAAAACAAGAGCTTTTGCAAGAGCGGATCATCGAAGAGATAGAAGCACCCTTTGCGCGATATTGCGCAGAGATGGGTGAGTTTGGCTTTGGAAAAGGATTTTTAGATTTGCAAGCCAAGCTTAAAAGCAAGCAAGAAAAAGTAGATTCTAGTGCAAATCTTAGCGACTCTACTACTAGCGAAACATCGCTTAGCGATGAGCAAAAAATGCAAGAAATCAACGCCTACATCACAGACTTCTCCCCCACCCACGATGAGCTACTAAAGGTGCTAGCACTAGGGCAGGAGATGTTTGATCGCGTAAGCAAGGCGAAGCCTTTTGCGCAATTTATACAAGCAAGCAAGTCGAGTGGGGAGACCACACAGGAAGCGGCGAGCGAGCAAAACACGCCAAGCGATATGGCAAAGGAGCTTACCAGTCTCTATGCCGCAGTCATCACAAGCCTAAGCGGCGATGAGAGAGATGATTTGTGGGACTCTAGTGATTGTATATCGCAGTGGCGACATCAATGGCTTTTTAACACAGGGCTGACACTGCCGCTGCAAGTGTGTATGATGAAGCATTTGCAGAGTGTTTTTGGCATAGAGCCTGCGAATTTCACCACCGCGCTAAGCAAGCTAGCAAAGGACGCGGCGTATAAATACCGCATACTTGGGCTAGATAGCGAGAAGACACAGATACAATATAGCTTTACTACATTGTTTCGCTTCCCCACACACCAAAGCCCAGAGTCGCCACTAAGTGGGGTGTATTGGCATATCCTGCGCGATATTGGCGAGCGATATGGCGAGCTATTGAAAGAGTGCGAGGGGGATAGGGAGAAGCTAGAATCCAGTATAGAAGCTCTTTAGGCAGATTTGGTCTTGCTTGGTTTGGACATTGACTTTTGCAAAAAGCGGATTCTAGGAACAATGCCTTTTTACTTGTCATCTCGAGCCCCAGGCAAGCCCTACCCCCTGTCATTGTGAGCCGCTTTAGCGGTGTGGCAAAGCAAGGCGAAGCCGCAGCTTCTTTAGTAATTCATAAACAACAAAACCCTAGAATCCGCGTTTTCACTAGAATCTCCGTTTGACACTTGGCGCGTGATTTGCCTAAATTTAAGCTCGTTTTTTTTTTTTTTGATTTAATGCTATCTCGCTTTCAACATAAGCAAACTTCACTTTAGCAAGGAGACACAATGGATGCAAATATTTTTATTAAAGAGCATATCAAAGTAATTGAGGACATTTTGGTTGCTCCGGATATTCCCGAAAAGAAGTTAAACAATGCAATTAAAGCCTTTGAATGTGAAGATTCTATGAGTTCAATCATCGCGCTGTATGATAGCACGCTTTTTGGCTCTGCAAAAGAAGGGATAGTTTTTACAGGTGAAAAAATGCTGATAAAAACTAGCAGTGCGCTTATAAGCATTGAATATAAGGAGATAAGCAAGGCGGAATATTTTGAAGTAGTAGAACAAGTCAAAGCAGATAAAACGAGAACAAGTAAAGGCATTAAGATTTTTAAGGGCGAAGAAGTAGTAGAACTAAAGGATACCGATGTTAGGCCTACCATTTATAAGCCTTTGGAATTGTTTTTAAACAAACTTATTGCGGAATGTAGTGAGTTTAAAGAGGTAAATTTATTGCAACCACTAGAAGAAATGCCTAGTGTGTTAAAAAATGCTTATGTAAAAATTCTGATCAATATGGCTTTTGATAATGATGGTGAAATTGATGAAAAAGAATTGGCTGAGATTATGTTTTTGATGGGTAGAATTAGTATTGATGATGAGGGGAGATTTGAACTAAGAAGTTATATAGCAGAGATTGGGAGCTCTGCAATCTCTACGCAAGATTTGCTTACTATTATAAAAGATAATGCGGAAGCAGCCCATTATGAAGCCATTATGATTTCACTTGTTAAAGATATATTTAGTATCCACGCAAGCACGACACTTAGCACAGAAGAAGGCTCTATAATACAAGTAAGCTACCCTGATTTTTTACAAAAACATAAAGAAATTTTTGGTCTATCTACAGATAAGATGGAGCTTGCTAGAATAGCTGTCGAAAATGACTTTAAAATCCTTTATGAAAATGTAGATGATGATAAAATTAAGCAGGCAGCAAAAGATCTTGCGGCAAAAGCAGCAAGCGTTGGCGCACCTATTGGAGCTATATATTTGTCTGGCTCTGTTATGGGGCTTTCAGCTGCTGGTATGACTTCAGGACTGGCTTCTCTTGGTATGGGCGGTATGCTTGGGTTATCAAGTATGGCGACGGGCATTGGTGTAGCAGTTTTAATCGGTGTAGGTGTATATCAAGGGGTAAAATACCTAACAAGCAATAATGAGTTAAGCAAATACAAAACGAGAGAGCTTATGCTTCACGAAGTTATCAAGCAAACACAAAAAAGCATTTCGCTTATGATTGGGGATATAAATGTTATCGTTAAAAAGCTCAATGATGCGATAGTGCGTCATAAAGATGATAGAGACGATATAGAAAAACTCTCCAAGATCTTGTCTAAATTGCAGGGAGCAATGAAACAAATGAATAGCAAGTCAAATCAATGTGCCAATATGGAAGCAGCTTTGCAATGCCCACAAACACTTGATATTTCTCGCATTAAATCTCTTGCTAATGAGCCTACTAAAAAAGAAATATATGCCTTTATAACTTCTTGCTATGAAGAAAAAGAGCAAAATGGAACACAACAGCTTGTAAGAAAAAGAAATCTTTCCACAGATACACTAGAAAAATTGGGCGATATTCTACAGGGTATAGGATATTTTAGTGCGACAAATAATGCCAAAAGTGCTATTGGTAGTTTGTTGGGTAAAAAATAAATAGAGATAACAATGAATAAAGATCGCCTAAAAGATGAGGGCAACGCCCTTATTACCCAAAAGCATCAAATAAGTAAAGCACAAGGTAAGCTTACAGAGCTTCATCAATCGCTTGATATAATGCAAAATGAACAAGCACAAAATAGACAAAAGCTAGATTCTCTTATGAGTGATATGGAAGCCCTTCTTGCAGATATAGATCCTAATATGGCAGAAATGGACTCAAATCAAGAGCAAGAAGCCCTTATATCCTTGCAAAAAGAGCTAGATTCTATGCAAGTAGAGATCCATAGTGATCTACATACTATTGATGAGCTCGATAGCGTGGTGTTTAATGAGAATATGTCGTGGGGAGAGTATATTGACTCATTTAATGATTATGCCAAACGCAATCATATTGACCTAAGCAAAGATCCATTTGAAAACCTTATGAGCAAGACTCAGCAAATCGAGCTACAAAAGCGGATCAAAGAAGAATTTAGTATAAAAAACGCACAGTGTGATAAATATGATTATCTCATCGCTGGGGCTTGTGGGCTTATTGGTGGCTTGGTGGATATTTTGTTTGTGGGTAAGCCCGGAGAAAGTAAGCTGGGTGGTTGGATAGATGAGCAGGCTAACAATGCGACAAAAAAATTTGCAAAATTATGCGGCTGGAAACCAAAAGAAGGGAAAGAAAATTCAGTAAAAAGTGCGATAGGATTTTTGGAAAAAAAATTTAAAGTTAATTATGATCATCGTCATACTGCTGATACAGGTGGCAAAGTCTGCAATATGTCCGCAAAAAATCACCACTTAAAAAGCCTAGGACATTCGCCTGATATTATTGGACTTTTTTTCTCTATTCTTAATCAATTTACTAATACAGCGACATTTGTAAGTAATGGAGAAATTATCACAATAGATACAGAAAATTTTGAATTACAAGGTGGTAATTTTATTGCTAAGATCTTTTGTGGGTTTGCAAATTGGTTTGGGCATCTAGCTTCTGACTGGACTGGATCTAGTGGGGCTGATGGCAGAGGCAGTGGAATCTCTATACCTTTTTATAATCTTTTTCAGCTTTGTGATTTTGGGAGATTTGGAGAGAAGCATCAAGAGACTTTTGCTGTGGTTACAAGCAAGGTTTTTGAATCTGGTTATGACTTTAGGCACGGCTTGACTATGGCTATACCTGTGGTTATTACCGAACTTATTATCCGCTTTATGTATGTGATGAAGCAGCGATTTTATCACGGCAGAGAATGGAAAGAATGTATGCCAAATAGCAGTGTCCCAGAACTTCGCAGAATGCTCCTTGTAGGACACGGAGTGTTATGCACTATGGATGGAATCGATGCTACTATAAGAAGCGGTGGTCCGCTGGCAAATCCGGTTGAATTTTTGCTTCATACCAACCTCATAGGCTGGGTAAACTTTGGGCAACTTGCCTTAAGAGAAGTGTATGCGTGGTGGAATGTAGGCAAAATGGATATAGAAGCTGTTGATGAGTATTTGGGCAAAGACTTGCGAGCGATGATAAGGAGATAAAATACCAAAAAACCTGAAATACACTTACTTCCGTCATTTTACGACACAACCTGTCATAGCCCTTTTATACAATGCCACTACGCAAATGCGAACACACCAAGGAGCAACAAATGGATTGGAAAAAAGTAGGCGCGATAGCGACTTTCGGCGGCTTTGGCTATTGGGCGTATAAGCTTTATACAGAGTCTAAGGAGCGCGAGCAGAAAAGGGCGCGAGAGGAGAGAGAGGAATACGCACAACAAGAGCGAGAGCGAGCTGCAAAGTTCACCGAGCAAAAGCTCTTACAAGAGCGATTGATAGAAGAGGTCGAAGCACCTTTTATGCGATATTGCGATGCGATGAGTGGCTTTAGCTTTGGGCGGGGGTTTTTGGAGCTTAAGGAAAAGCTAGAGCAAGGGGACAAAGGGAGCAGGGAAAAGCAAGCAAACAAAGAGAGTCAAATAGACAAAAAAATCGCTAGCGATACAGACTGCCCAAGCTGGATTAGTATGCTAAACCCACCACACAAGCCTGAATCGCTCCAAAAAATGCGTGAGATAAATGCATATATTGAAAGCTTCTCCCCCACCCAAGATGAGCTACTAAAGGTGCTTTCACTAGGACAGGAGATGTTTGATCGCGTAAGCAAGGCAAAGCCTTTTGCGCAATTTATACAAGCAAGCAAGTCGAGTGGGGAGACCACACAGGAAGCGGAGAGCGAGCAAAACACGCCAAGCGATATGGCAAAGGAGCTTATCAAGCTCTATGAAGCGGCGATCACAAGCTTAAGCGGCGATAAGGAGCAAATTGTATGGGGTGGGGGCTGCATATTCCCAATAATCCCTAGCCCCATCTACGACAAATTGAGCGATACCAAGTGGCGACATCAATGGCTTTTCAACACAGGGCTGACACTGCCGCTGCAAGTGTGTATGATGAAGCATTTGCAGAGTGTTTTTGGCATAGAGCCTGCGAACTTTAGCACCGCTCTTAGCAAGCTAGCAAAGGATGCGGCGTATAAATACCGCATAATCGGGCTAGATTATGACAAAGATGATGAGCCAAAAACTCACATTTCTAGTGTATCTGGGTTTATGCCAGTGCCTATAAAAATCCACCAGCAAACCCCAAGAGCTATGAAAAGTGGGATTTATGCTTATATCCTGCACGATATTGGTAGAGAGTATAGCAGGCTCCTAGTAGAATCTAATGGCGATAAAGCCAAGCTAGAATCCAGCATAGAAGCGTGGGATAGCGCAGCACTCACTCTCTAAGCTTCCTTGAGCTTTTGTCTAAGTGGATTCTAGCGATAGTTTCACCACATCATAAGCCACTGCCCCACGCATAATGGCGAGCCAAGCTAGAATCCACTTTTTATAGCTGCGATTTTTGCAGGCTTTAAAGGGTGCTTTATCTACTGCCATTTTAGAGATATTGATAAGAAGGAGTCTATATGAGTGAGAAAGAGATTTTTGACTTTATCCACAAGCAAGTAAATGAACTATCACCGCTACTTTTTGAGTGTGATAAACAAAAGCTACAAGAGAGTAAAAGGCTCTTTGACACATTTGTAAGCACCTTGAGTGAGCAAACTAGAGAGCAAACCACGCAAAAAGACATTTTTACAATCGCTCTTTGCGCCCTTTGCAGCCAGAGCCATAAGGCTAAAGCCACCCTACTAGAAGCACTTAGAATCCACTTTAAAGAGCCCTCTAAGCGCAAGCAGCAAGAGCAATTTATCAGCAGATACACTCATTTGCAAGAGCGTATAAAAGCGATGAAAGCACTTATGCAAAAAGCGCGCAAACAGCTAGAGGACATTCGCCTAGAGCTTGAGAATCTTACACAGCAATACACTTTAGAATGCGCTAGATTCTGGGGGAAGATGAAGTCATCTCTAGGCTTGAGTAAAACAAAAAAGCTCATCATAAACACAGCGTGCAAGCAAGCCAGAACACAGCGCGCGCTCTTAGCCTCTGCGCAAATAGACATATACACCCAAGCAAGAAGAGTAGCACTCCCTGAGCTTATGCGCATTTGCGATGGGGCAAGCACCACACTAGATTCTACACAAGAGACTGCCATATATAGCACTACGCTTAATGGCAAAAATCTGCAGCTTATCGATATACCAAGCTTCACAGATGAAAAGAATCTAAGCAAAGAGACTGCACGCGCCTTGCAGCAAGCGCATTGTGTTTTGCTCGTAGTTAGCGATACGATTAAAAACAGCACGCTAAAGGCGATCAAGCAAGGGCTAAATAAGCAATCACAAGTCTATGTGCTGCTTGATAAATCTGCTACCCCCAATACACTAAAGCCAATAGCCAATGGCACAAGCCCACAGGAAAAAGCAGTGATACAAAAGCTCAAAGACTCCCTTGGGCAAAGCTATGCTGGAGCTAGGAGTATCTACACACTGCCGGCACTGCTCTCGCAAGCCTCTTGCCTAATCGCAAGCCACGATCTAAGTGCCGCCACACAGGGCAGAGATAATCTCCCTACACAAGAGATACAAGATCATTTTCTCTCCCCTTACAAAGATAGCTGCAGCGATAGCAAGCCCTGCCAAAAGCAGCGATTAAGCGATGATTCTGGGTTTAGTGATTTGGCTGCTTTTTTGGCAAGTATTATAGATTCTAGGGCAAGCACACAGCAAGCTTGCGATAATGCCTACGCGCTTTTACAGGAGCTTGCCAAGGTGGTAGATAAGATCGCTAGCAATTATGAAGAGTTTTTTAATGCAGCAACCCACAGCGCACTTGATCAATCCTTTTTCCAACCAGAAGAGGTCGACCGACTCTCGCATATGATCTCTTATGGCTTGATAGCTCCTATCACACAAATACAAGAGCAAATACACAGCACAATAAGCAGCTATGCAAAGCAGCTAGCCCCTAGCCCAGCCCTCACAGCAAATAGCACTTAGGCGAGATTTTGGCGACTTTTGCCTAGCTTTAAGCTGTTTTTTTTTTTTTGATTTAATGCCATCTCGCTTATTACAAGCAAATATTACATATCACAAGGAGACACAATGCCATTACCATTTATATTGGGAGGGATAGCGTTACTAGGAGCAATATGGGGTGGGAAAAAGATCTATGACCACCTTGATGAAAAAGCAGAAGCAGAGAGACAAGAGCGAGATAGAGACAGGCGCGCTTGGGAGTATTATCAAGCAGTAGTGCTGCTGCAAGGCAAAACAGGAGTTGGCAAGGATACGATACTCCAGATCCTAGAGGGCAAGGGCTTTGTAGGAGAGCATAAAAGCACCGCGCAAGCTTGGAGTGAAAAAGACATACGCATTGGCGAGGGACTTTTCACGCCACAATGGAAACTTTTCAACACCGCAGGCAGAGATGATGCAAGCGATAATAAATCAAAAAAGAGACTCACACTACTTAACAAAGATGAAGAGATTAAAAACAGGCAGCTAAAAAAGCTTGTATGGCTCTATGTCTTTGATATGCAAAAGTATGACAAAGACTATATAAAGGCTGATTATGATGAAGCAAAGGCGCAGGGTATAGCCTTTCGGGCGGTGGGGACGCATTTAGACAAAGTCTCTAAAGAGCAAGCAGAGCAGATAGAAAAAGAGCTAAAAGAAGCAAAAATCCCCTACTACCCCTATGATATGACGCAAAATCCGCAAGAAGAGCTTAGAGAAATGATCCTAGCCGCACAAGGAGCATAAATGATCATCGCTACTATTCAGTCTAAAATCACAGGCGGCAGCCACCCTAGCACGACCGCACTCAATGGCAAGCTACTCTCTAGCGATGAAGCTCAGCCGCATTTAAACCGCCTCTATGAGATTATCGATGGGCTGCCCCCACTTGATAGTGAGCAAATAGTGCCTATTAGCGACTCGCGCTATCTACTCTGTGTGCAAGATCACCCCGAGAGAGATGAAGCAGGCAGGATCCGCCCAGCCCTTGTGCTATGGAGTGATGATGAGAGCTTAGAGTCTATCAAGTCTACCTTGCAGGCTATGGGGCTAGAAATCGCGCGATTTAGTGATCTATATAGAGAGTATCAAGCAGCAGTGCAAGCAAGGGCTAAGGCACAAGCAAAGGCTAAGCAAAATAAGCGAGTGCTACTTGTAGCAGGCGTGGTGGCGGCTTTTGCGCTTATATATCTGCTAAAAAAATAGCCTAAACACATTCAAACATATTCTAAGGAGATCACAATGAAGCCAATAATGCTAGTCGATAGACCCACAGAAATCTCTATCACAGAAAACAACCCACAAGCCAAGGACATCATCGCCAAAGACTTTGACATCGAGTCCAATTTGGCAAAGCTAGAGGGCTACTATATCAAATCAACAAGCGGAAACACAAAAGGAAAGCTTGTGCCTCTAGCAGAGTATGCCACCCTACAAAATGACACGATGATTAAGCCACTTGTCCCATCAGAGCTGTATGAAAATGTGTATTTTGAAGCAGAGAGCTTTGGGCAGCAGTATTGGGAAGAGTATGAAGCGATAGTAAAGCAATTTATCCTAAAGCTAGGCAATGGCTCAAGCTGGAAAGTATGCTATAGCAAAGAGGAGTTTGAAAGCTATAAAAAAGAGCAAAAAACACGCGCAGAAATTGACGGGAGATATAAGGTTGTTGGGGGTGAAGTCAAGGTGGATTCTAGCAATAAGCAAAGCCAAGAGAGTGCTAAATCTCACAGCAAAGAAGTGAATATGGCAAGCTTCCAGCCTAAATGCAGCGTAGAAGAAGTGCGGCGATGGCTAGAAGAGAACAAAATCAATGTAGAAGCCCTGCCCAATCAGCTACAAATCATTATCAAAGAGTTTTTAGAGCGCGGCTGCCTCCAATATCGCTATGAAGAAAAAGAGAGCATTTCTACCAGTATTTCTAAAACGCAAGAATCTATGCTTAATATACAAGCACAATTAAACACCCTACCACTAAGCCTACAAACAAGCCTTAAACACTCTATCCAAGAAGCCAGCACACAAAGCACCAAAACAGAAGTCTATCTCTGTATCGAGTGCAAGCACGATGGCATAGAAAAGTAGCGATCCAAGCGACAAAACCTGTCATCACTCTTTGCTACAATGCCACCTAGAATCCACTTTTAGACTTTGGCTTGTAGATTACAGAAGCTTGCGCTTGCCACGCAGATTTCACTCCGCGCGATTCTCTGTCATCGCGAGCTTTGCGATAAGCAAGCGTGGCGATCCAATCCGCACAAATGGATTCTAGTGTGAAAGAATTGCCACGACTCTACTAGCGCAGAATCTCGCGATGACAAAAAGTAGATTCTATCTCGTATGCAAGGAGTTACAATGCTATCCCTACTCAAAGAACTACTCAAATTTCTATGGAGCCACCCAAGCTCTTGCGCCAAGCTCGGCAAGCTCATCTATGATCTAAGCGATGACTTCCCCAAGCTAAAATCCAGCAACACAGAGCAAAAAGTGGATTCTAGTGTGGCGATCGCCCAAAAGATCCTAGACTTTGCCAAAAGCGACCCGCAAGCCTTACAGGACTCTGTGCAAGCCATTGAATCCCTGCTTGCTAGATACCGCACAGACCCAAGCTTTAAAGAGAAGATCATCAATCTAGCGAGCAAAAAGAGCTAGCAAGAAGCAAGGAGAGATTATGGCATTGATCTTGCTTGTATCGGCTATCATAGCCACCATTGTGTTGATATTTCAAGCGACTTTGACAATAGCCGTTATCACCATAGTCGCGCTGCTTTCAGTAAGCTATTTGGGCTTTGAAGCAATCTGGCTTTGGTATAATGGCAGTCCGCATAGCACAGCGTGGTTTATAGCAGGCTGGTTTGCCGCGGCATTTTGGCTCTATGTCATCTACAAATTTCTAAGGAGAGAGCGATGATACCCCCTAGACCTAGGACTTATGTCTGTCAAAAATGCGGTTATATCAAGCACCACGCGCCTAAAAGCGATATGATCCGAGCAGAAGATATGCGTGCGGGGAGCTGCCCCAAATGCCACTTGCCGATGAAGCCCCATAGCAACCCCGTGAGTGCTGGGCTAGACTCTTTGCGCACACTAGGCAAAAAGATCTTTACATAATATATGCGCGGCTGCGTGTGTAGCCTAGCCTTAGCGCAGCATTTGTGCTAGAATCCACTTTTACACCCCCTGCTTGGGATTCTAAGATTGTGGAGCTAGAATCGTGGCTTTGCAAATCTCGCAAGGAAGATAAGACTAGAGGTCTATCAACGCTGCGAGATGAAGCAATCCGCGATTCTAGCCCACAAGATGAATCCCCTAGAATCCACTTTTACTAAGGATAAATATGCGATCCCTAAACCCCACCGCTCTCTTGATACTCTACAACCCTTACTATGAAAGCAGCGTCATACAATCCCACCTAGAAATCCTAAAATCCCACGGCAGTGTCGCCTTTGGCAAGATTAAGTCCAAAATGCGCGCCCAAGAGCCAAAAGCCCAAGCAGAGCCTAGCGCGCCAGCGCAAATCCTAGAGCCACCTAGCACCGCCTTTGCCAGCACCCAGTGGGAGCAGCTTATCACTAGCACTTCTAGGGAGAGTCCTTTACAGCTCTTTTTAAGCGACTATGCCAATCTCTATGCCTGCAAAGTTACTGCCATATCCCGCGATCAAGTCGCTAAAGCCCCTGCCTACTATGAGCAAAAGGGGCTTGAAGTGGAGCTGTGGTTTGTGGTGAGTGATATGCGCGAGCTATTTCGCAATGACTTTGCCTCCGTGCGCGATAGCTTCCTAGCAGATTGCACCACCTTGCACAATAACCGCACCTTTGCCATCTATGGCAACGACTACACCTACCCGCTTTTCATCACGCTAAAGTCCAATCAAAACTACTTCGCCCAAGAGCAAGCCCACTACCACAATATGTTTAAGACTCCTGAGCAAATCCAAGTGCGCCAGCGGCTTATCGACTATATCTTTGGCAGTAAGCTTGCTGGCACACTGCTGCCAGATACGATGGATAATCTCATAAACGCCGAGATAGAATACCTTGCCAACAGAGAAAATCCACTCTATGACTGCACAGGCATTGTCCTACTCTATGCTAAATCAATGGAGCAAGAGATTATGCGATTTTACCGCGCGCTTTTTGCGACCCTAGTGGCATACCAAAGCACACTTGCCAATGTAGAATCCCCCTTATCCCAGCTTACTTACAGCGTGCAAGAGATAGAATCCAGCGTGCAAGAGTGGCTTGAAGACAGGGCGAAAAGGACTCCAGCCCTTGGCACGACAAAGCACCTATTGCAGCACGCCAAGTCTCTCTTAGACTCGTGGCGATATGATCAAAACTGCAAGCTAAAAGGCGCGAAAAATAGCTTCTATAATGGCGACAAAAAGCGCGATCTATGCAGCTTTACTACTATTAAATTGCAGTCATTTATCAAATCTCTCCAAGCGATCCGCAACCCAGCCGCCCACGCCACGCAAGCTAGCATTGAGCAAGCTAGCACATTGCGCGATCAGATCCTAGGCATAGGGCGACAAAGCGTGCTTGTAGGCTTGCTACTATGGCAAGAAGCCTTAGCCTAGCTTGATAGGGCTTTAGTCTTAGATTGCAACTTCTTGCATAGGTTGGCTTTGTCATCGCAAGCCTTGTGTCACATCTGCCATTATTATCATCGCAAGCCTTGTGCTATGCTACCCCTATCGTCATTGCGAGTAAGCAGGGTAGCGATGCGTGGCGATCCATAATTTTGCGCTAGCAAAATAACCTTTACTAGAATCCACTTTTTATTGTGTCTTTTATGGATTACTAAAGAAGCTACGCTTTGCCACGCTTTGTCTTGCGCCAAAGCTCGCAATGACAGAAAAAGCGTTTAGGTTAAAAAGTGGATTCTAGGATTGAAGTTAGTTTTAGAGTAAAACGATTCTAAGGATTGCGGTGGGGCTTTTGGAGTTTTTTGGGGATTTCTAAAGAAACTTCGCTTCGCTTGTTTTGGAGGCAGAGCTAGACTAAAGGTCTGCGGTTGCCTCCAAAACAAGGGATACCGCTCGGCGTAGCCGATGTTTCTTTAGAAATCCCCAAAATCTACGAAATCGCTCGCCCAAGACTGAATCGCCTAAGTTGAAAAAGTGGATTCTAGGTGGAATACTACTTGCTTAGATTCTACAAACACTTTCAGCCCTAAGGATAGGATATGATAAATGGCTACTACTCTGCTACAGGCGGTATGATCACGCAGTTTAACCGCCTTGATGTCATCTCAAACAATCTTGCCAATCTCAACACCAATGGCTTTAAGCGCGATGATGTAGTCATCGGCGATTTCTTGCGACTCTACAAGCAGACTCAAGATACCTTGCCGCTAAAAGACCACACCCGCGCCGCCGCCCAATACCAAAACCGCAATCTAAACCGCGTGCCAATCATCAGCGAGGAATACACAGAGTTTGCAAGCGGCGCGATCGCCCAGACAGAAAACCCATTAGACTTCGCCCTGCAAAAGCCCAATGCCTACTTCGCTATACAAACACCAGATGGCGTGCGCTACACACGCGATGGGAGCTTCACTATTGATAATGAAGGCTATCTTAGCACCAAGCAAGGATTCCGCGTGCTATCTCGCGTGGGTATCGATGGAGAAGGCGGGATCATCATAGGGCAAGGTATGCAAGTAGAAGCGGATAAAAATGGCAATCTCTTCTTCCGCTCTGGTGCTAATGAAGAGCAAAATGCCCCGGTAGATGGCGGTGCGCTAGCGATTGTGAGCTTTGATAATCCAAAATACCTCCAAAAAGTAGGGGACAATCTTTATAGCTACCCACAAGAGCGCATAGAAGATCGCGTGATGTCTATCAATGATGGCTCTCTCGCGCAAGGATTTATCGAAAAAAGCAATGTCAATGCGATCAAAGAAATGACCGCGCTTATTGAGACAAATCGCTTAGTGGATATGTATTCTAAAGCTATGCGCACCTTTGTCGATGACTTTGCGCCTGAGGCTATTGGCAAGCTTGCGGTTCGGGCTTAGGCGATAAAGCGTAATGTGTAGCAGTCGTGTAAGGAGTAAGCTATGAATGTGCAAGAAAAAAAAGTGCTCAAAAGATTTCCGCATTTATGCAAGGCATTTGGTCCTTATGAGACAAACTGCTATATCGTGCAAACGCCACAGGGGGAGTTTATCATCGATCCAGGTATGGGAAGTGCGCAGTGGGTGCTAGAATCTAGCAAAAATCCTTTGGCGATCTTGCTTACACACGGGCATTTTGATCATATCTTTGATGTAGCCAAGCTTAAAGCCGCTCGCCCAGAGATCCCGCTGTATTGCCCTAGAGATGATGGCTTTATGCTGGAGAGCGATTGCTTTGAGACAGGGCTTACTCCCTATGAGTTTAGCGCAAATGATGTGCTTGTGAGCTGCGATAAGGGTAGAAGTGAATTTATGCTAGGTGGGGTGGAGATTTGCTACTTGCATTTCCCCGGGCATACGCCGGGCTGCTCGGTGGTGTGCCTAAGAGATAGCACGGGTAGAATCTCTAGTATGTATAGTGGGGACTTTGTCTTTAAGCGCAGTATCGGGCGATATGATTTTCCATACTCAAGCCCTAGTGATATGCGCGACTCCTTGCAGAGATTTAGTGCGCTGGGGGAGTTTGGGGGGCTTGGTGATGATATAGAAATTTTCCCCGGACACGGAGATAGCACATATCTTAGCTATGAGCAAGGCAATGTCGCTCTATGGCTCCCTAGGATCTAGGCCAGCATTGCCCTAGCGGATTTTCGTGGCGATCATAGAATCCACTTTTTACATTTATTGCGTTTTGCTGCCGTATTTTAAAGAAACCTGCTTCACTTTGTCTGCACTGCTGCGTTTTCTAAAAAAGCTTGGCTTTGCACCGCTATCGCTTGTTTTCTAAAGAAACATCGGCTTGCGCCGAGCGTTTTACTTGTTTTCTAAAGAAACTTCGCGTTGTGGATTCTAGCCTTAATGCCTATTTTCTGTCATCGCGAGCCGTGTGCCAACACTGCGTGGCGATCCATTCTCTCCACCAGAATCCACTTTTAAAGGAGTTTGACTTTCAAAGTCTGTTTTACTTCAAAAAGCTTGGTTTGCTTCACAAAGTCCGTTTTACTACCGCACGATTCTAAGGATTGTGGCGGGGCTTTCAAAAGTGGATTCTAGGAAAACACCCAAACTCCGTCATCGCCAAGCTTTGCTAGCGCAAAGCACGGCGATCCATAGCACAACCAGAATCTAGTTTGAAAAATGGATTCTAATATTGCCGCGCCTTTTTCAAGACTTTAGATGACAGAGTGGGAGTGGATTACAATGCTTTGTCTTGCGCCAAAGCTCGCAATGACAAGTCAAAGCTGAAAAACTCGACAGGATTACAAAAGCGGATTCTAGGCATTCATAAAGTATTTATGAAGCAAGCCCACACCAACAAACTAAAAATATAATGAGTAATAAGAGCTATCCTAACACTAAGCAAAAACAATAAGTAAAACACAAGAAGTCAAAAGAAGAATCTCCCTTATCCCTGCATCGACCTACATTCCCACACC
>NZ_JANURN010000005.1:0-175535 GCF_030249855.1 Helicobacter zhangjianzhongii | reverse complement strand
CAAAGTCTCCTAGATAGCCGCCCTCTACTCCTACTCCAATTGATGGGAAGAGGATAGACTTAGCCCCATACATATACACAGATGAGCCTAGTCTCAATGATGAGCCAAAGTTGATATTCCCTACATTTGCGGCAAATCGCATACCATTCATATCCTGCCCTACAGATATATCGCTATAGCCGCCATTGATGTCAGCTAGATAGTAGAATCCAGCTAGCTTAGTCCTAGCAAAAAGATGTGAGAAGCGTAGCCCCACAAAGCCTGTGTGTCCTTGGGCATCGATATGGGCTTGCTGATAGCCATTGTAGATATACTCATAGCCACCATAGAAGCCGATATTGCCCTGTGAGTTGCCAAGGGCTAGATCCCAGTTTGCGCCAATGAGCGTGCCTGCACTCCAAGAGCTTGTTTGCGCACCGCCAGCTGCTTTATGATCTCCTACACCACCATACGGACGGATAAAGAAATCCCCCTGGACTTGGTGCTTAGCTAGTAGCTCTTGGCTTACCTCTCCAAGACTAGGCTCTTGTGGCATTTCTGGCTTTTGGGCTAGGATTTTAGGCTTTGTAGGAGCTTTTGGCTCTATGGGGGCTTTGCTACCAGCTTGTGCTAGCTTTTGATTATCTTTATCCCATTTGGCTTTGTCTTTGTCATATTTGGCTTTATCTTTTTGATATTTGGCTAAAGCATTTTTATGCTCTTTTTGTGCTTTATCATAAGCTGCCATTACTTGCTTGTAGTTTTTATCAGTTGGCTTGACATTGGGCTTTGTAGGGGCTTTTGGCTCTGTGGGAGCTATGGGAGCTGGCTTAGTATTTGCAGCTAGCTTTTGATTGTCTTTATCCCATTTGGCTTTGTCTAGCTTGTATTTCTCTAGATCTTTTTCATACTTGGCTAGGGCTGCTTTGTGTGCTTGCTGTGCTTTGGTATATGCTGCCATAGCCTTTTTGTAGTCTTTGTGGTTTGGCTTTAGATTTGGGCGCACGGGAGCTTTTGGGGCTTTTGGCTCTATGGGAGCTGGTGTGCTAGCTTTTGCTAGCTTTTGATTATCTTTATCCCATTTGGCTTTGTCTTTGTCGTATTTGGCTTTATCTTTTTGATATTTGGCTAGGGCATTTTTATGCTCTTTTTGTGCTTTATCATAAGCTGCCATTAGCTTTTTATAGTCTTTATGATCTGGCTTGACATTGGGCTTTGTAGGGGCTTTTGGCTCTGTGGGAGCTATGGGAGCTGGCGTGAGACTGCCTGAAAGCTTTGCTTTATCTTTTTCGCTTAGCTTATCCCATTTTGCCTTGTCTTTTTGATACTGCTCTAGGGCTTTTTGGTAGGCTTTGTCCTCTTGCTCGTATTTAGCGATCAAAGCTTTGTTTTCTTTGGTGGCGGCTAGCTTATCCCATTTGGCTAAGTCTAGCTTGTATTTCTCTAGGTCTTTTTGATACTTTGCTCTTGCTTCGCCTAGGGTGGCTGCTTCTAGTCGCTGCTTGGTCCTGCGCTCTTTGTTTTTAAGGCTTCTTCGGCTTTGCTCTGCTAGGTAGGTGTCTAGGAGCATTTTTCTCCTCATAGATTGGCGCACTACCATACTTGTCATACTTGCAGCCACAGAAGCTTCTACATCAAAGATCGGGGTGCCATCGGGATTAAACTTCACGCCTATGGCTTGGAGCTCGGGGCTAGATTCAAAAGTGGGCTTAGAATCGCTAGCGACATAGCTTTGGCTACCTTGTGTTACATAGTCTTTAAGCTCTTTGCTAATGCTTTTAGCAGGATCAAAGCTGCCATCAAGATAGGTTACTTGGATTTTATTCACGGCAAATTCTTTTTGGCTACCGCCATTTTGATCATTATTGATTCTTACCCTTTCTATTGCTTGATTGCCCTTAAGTCCTACGCTTAGGGTATCAACGGTGAGTTTGGCGTCTTTAGTGATGTTGATATTAGAGAGTGTATGGGGCTCTATATTAGCTGCTGTCCCTTGTCCTACACCATTTAGGGTGTTGATGGTGGCATTGCCGCTTTTGACATCTAGCTCTTTGATGATACCGCTTTTCAAACCGCCGCCTGTGTTATACACAGCATTATTGGTTACGCTATCAGCATCTTTAGTGAGCTCTAGCTTGTCAATGGTGCCGTTGTTGGTGATGTGGTTGGTAGCAGCAGCTTGGGCATTGCGGAAAGCAGATTTGCTTTGTGCTGTGGTAGTAGTGTTGGTGGTGAGTGTGGTGATAGAGCCGTTGTTGGTAAAGGAGCCACTCGCTAGAGTAAATTTAGTAACCTTACCGATGATAGTGTGATTGCCACCCTCTTGGGTGATGTTCTCAAAGGCAGAATCTGTGCCATTGACAAATGTAGAGCCACTGCCACCAGCTTTAAGCACTACATTGTTAAGTGTGCCGCCATTGTGGGTGAATGTGCCACCGGAGAGGTTGAGATTGGTGATTGTGCCGCCTTTTTGCTCGGCAGTGCCGCCTGATTGATTGAAGTCAGTTACACTGCCTCTAATTTGCTCAAACGCACCATTGCCGCTTAAATCCACCTTTGTGATAGTGCCGCCTGTGATTTGGTGATCCTGATAGCCACTAGATCCGCCATTATGCTTACCTTGATAGAATGTCCCACTAGTGATATTTAGGTTGGTAATCTCACCTACAAGCTGATGTGTTTTACCACCGCTAAGATTGAAGTCTGTTATTGTTATATTGTCAAAAACTTGCGTGTCGCTATTCTCACCGATTTGATTCAGCGTGGTGATGTTTAGCTTGTTGCTACCGCCTTTTAAATGCAGTAGGCTGGCTGTATGATTTAGAGTGTTTATAGTATTGGTTCCGCTTTGGGCTACAATCTCTAGTCGAAGTTTCCCTTCAATATTTGCCGTCCCTATGGTGGAGTTATTAAGACGGACATTACCCCACAGCCTACTTGCATCTATACCTACACCTTCTGTGCCAGCCCTAAAGCTCTCTAAAGTAACTCGGTCTAGTATTAGGGTTTTGCTCCAACCGCCATCTGTAGCAAACCTTGCCGAGTCCCCTTGACAAGATTTTTCATTACCTTTGGGGTCAATTACAAAGTTACCACCACTTGCATAGACATCGCAGTTAGCTTTTGTTACATCACCACTAAATAGATACCACCGAGCGTGGAGATCTGTCAAAGTTAAGCACGAGATACAAGCGATAGATAAAGCAACCTTTTGAGAGAATCTAGTAGAAGCATTTAGAGAGAGATTATTTACCCCCCCCCCCCCAGTTTGTGCGGGGTAGTGTTATGAGTAGCTGTTTGCATAGTATCTCCTTGGATAAAAATAGTCAAAATATGAGAGCCACATTGTAGCCAAAATCAAAAAAAAAAAAACGGCTTTTTATAATTAGACTAAATATTTACACATTGTTTGCGGAAGTTTGTAAAGGGTGTGTAAAAAATATGTCGTGCTTGTAAATATAGAGTAAAGTGGATTCTAGGGAGTATTTAGGAAGTGGGTAGAATTGTAGCAGAGATTGCCCAAGAGAGTTGCAGCCTCTCTTGGCGTAGCCTACTTTTCACAAAGGAGGTTACGATGAGTAAGATTTACCAGAAAATCTTAGTCGGCATTATACTGCTATGTATAGTAGTAGTCAAGTGCTACTAGGATAATCCATAGCCTACCTTGAAAAAGCCTTTGGTCGTTAAGGGGGTGGGCTAGTCTTACTCTACTCTCTTACTTAACGCGTGCTTCACTCTTGTTTGATTTATTCAAAATCGCTTGTTTTCTAAAGAAACTTCGCTTCGCTTGTTTTCTAAAGAAACTTCGCTTCGCTTGTTTTCTAAAGAAACTTCGCTTCGCTTGTTTTCTAAAGAAACTTCGCTTCGCTTGTTTTCTAAAGAAACTTCGCTTCGCTTGTTTTCTAAAGAAACTTCGCTTCGCTTGTTTTGGATTGCCACGCTTTGTCTTGCGCCAAAGCTCGCAATGACTATAAAAAGGGCATTATGTGAAAAAGTGGATTCTAGGGTAAAAGCCCATTTTGTAGCTAAAGGATTCTAGGATTAAAGTTAGTTTTAGAGTAAAACGATTCTAAGGATTGCGGTGGGGCTGTGGGAGCTTTGCAAAAATTGGGGAAGGTTAGCGACCTTGGCGGTCGTGCCTTTCACAAAACAAGCGACACCGCTCGGCGTAGCCGATGTTTCTTTAGAAATCCCCAAAATCTACGAAATTGCTCGCCCAAGACTGAATCGCTAGCAAGTAATCCCACTCAAAAGGCAGGGGCATAGCCCCCACGCCTTAGCGTTTAACATTTAGCCTAAATCTTAACCCAAAGAGCTTGAAATTTAGATACAATGCGAACCTAAGGCGTTTGCTATGTTTTTTCATAACAAAGCCTTTGTGAATTGGGATAGCCCCCTATCTTGGGGGCGTTGTATTATAACACTCTCTCTCAAACTCTGCTACGACTTTGCTACAAATCTGCTTGATTCTTGTGTTTTACTCTTGGCTTTGTGTTGGATAGCGTTTCTTATGCTTTTGTGTATGAATTACTAAAGAAGCTGCGCTTTGCCGCGCCGACTTCATCGGCTCGCAATGACAGAGTGGGGCATTAGTGCTAGAATCCACTTTTTGAAAAAAGGCTAGGATCTGCGTTGTGGCTTTGGCAGCTATCTTTAAGTATCTTTGGTGGATTTTCTGGCTTGGGCTAGGATATTGAGCAGCTCCACGCCAAGTGAGAAAAACATCGCGAAATACACATAGCCTCGCGGGATCTCAAAGTGGAGTCCATCTGCAAGCAGCACAATGCCAACAATTAGCAAAAACGCTAGGGCTAGAATCTTAAGCGTGGGGTAGGTGTCAATAAACTTTGAAATAACTTCAGCAGCAAACATCATCACTAGCACCGCGATGATAATAGCTAGGATCATCACCTCCAAATGCTCTGCCATACCCACAGCCGTGATGACAGAATCTAGCGAAAACACAATATCAATAATCCCAATTTGTGCGATCGTGATCATAAAGCCTGCGTGGCGAGGCTTTATCGCTTGTGTCTCTTGCGCGTGTGTGATGTGATTGTGAATCTCTTGCACGCTTTTATACATTAAAAATATCCCCCCAGCAATCAGCACAATATCGCGCCCAGAGATAGCTAGCCCAAATAGGCTAAACAGCGGCGTTGTAAGCTTGGTGATCCAAAAGAGTGCGCCAAGCAAAGCTATGCGCGTGATAAGCGCAAAGCCTAGCCCTAGAATCCTACCTTTGCGCTGCTGCTCTTTGGGCAGTCTTGCGACTAAAATGGCAAGGAAGATGAGATTATCCACCCCTAGCACGATTTCTAGCACCACAAGTGTTGCAAGAGAGATCCACGCCTGCGGATCGCTTAAAAACGCCATTATAGCCAGCCCTTTTTCTTAAAATACCAAATAGGGATCACGGTGGATACAATCATCACAATAATCACCATAGGATAGCCAAACTCCCACTCAAGCTCGGGCATATACTTGAAATTCATACCATAAATCGTGCCTACAAGTGTGGGGGGCATCATCGCCATAGTCGCCACGGTAAAAAGCTTTATGATTTTGTTTTGCTCGATATTGACGCGGCTGGCAAAGAGACTTTGGGTATTATCAAGCATATTGAGATTGACAGTGGTAAATTCTACAAGCGAGTTTAAGTCCTTTAGCACGATACTTAGGTCCTTTTTGATCTCGGGATCGACTTTGTAGCTCTTAAGCAATGCCGTGATCGCGCGCCTTTTATCAAAGAGTGAGTCTCGCACGCTTAGATTAAACTCCTGCAAGTTTGAGAGCTTGGCGAGCTGGGCGGTGTGATCGCTGGCTTCTTCATCAAAGACCGCTTTGCGAAGTAGCTTGGTAAGCTGGGCTGCACCCTCTAGCATATCGGCATCTTGTTCCACGCGCACTTCAAAAATCTTGCTTAAAATATCATAACCATCTTCAAAGCTTCTAGGGCTTAGTAGCACGCTCTGCTGGATCTCGCCAAAGACCTTAAAATCCGCATAGCGAATGGTAAAAAGTATGCCCTGGAAGAGGATAAAAGTAACGGTCTCATTCTGCAGATCCATACTCGCACTACGCATAAGGAAGTAAGTATTGATAGTGATACTCTGCGTATCCTCAAAATATCGCGCAGACTGCTCGATCTCCTCTCGCTCTTCTTTAGTGGGTATGTCAAGGGTGTAGGTCTGGGCGATGTGAGAGACCTCCGCGGTGCTTGGGTGGAGCAGATCTATCCATAGCACCTCTTGTGGGAGATCTAAACTATCTGTGCTGCTAATATCTTTCCTACAAACTCCGCCACCTTGTTTGAAAAATACATTCATCATCGCTTGCTCCTATCATCGCTCTAGAATCCTATTTTTTATCAAGCACTTCAAATGCTGGGAGGATCTTGCCCTCTAAAAGCTCGAGACTCGCTCCGCCACCTGTGGAAATAAAGCTCATATTATCTCTCTCGCCTGCACGCTCGATCGCATCGGCTGTATCGCCACCACCAATCAAGCTAAAGGCATAGGTATCTGCGATGGCGTGGGCGAGATTAAATGTCCCGCGTGAAAATTGCGAGATCTCATAGATCCCTAGCGGTCCGTTCCAAATGATTGTCTGTGAGCTTTGGATCACCTCGCTAAAAAGCTTTGTCGTAGCAGGTCCCATATCTACTGCCATATAGCCGCTTGGGACATCTTGGGCGGGGGTGATTTTGATATTTGTATGCGTAGCAATATCATCTGTGCTGACAACATCGACAGGCAGATAGATTTTCACGCCCTTTTGCGCGGCTTTTTGCAAGATATTGCGCGCTTCATCGATAAGCTCAACTTCCACAAGAGACTTTGCCATATCAAAGCCTAGAGAGGCTAAAAATGTATTGCTCATAGCACCGCCGATGATGATTTTATCTACCACATCAAGGATATTTGAGAGCAGCTCTAGCTTGGAGCTTACCTTGCTCCCACCTACGATAAGTAGCACAGGCTTTAGCGGATTAGCCAAAGCTTTGGCAAAGGAGTCGATCTCCTTTTTTAGTAGCAGTCCTGCGACTTTCTGCCCTACAAATTCCGCGATCCCGTGTGTGCTAGCGTGCGCTCTGTGGCTTGTCCCAAAGGCGTCATTGACATAGACATCGCACAAAGACGCGAGCTTTTTGCTTAGCTCTTTAGCATTTTGCTCCTCTTCTTTATAAAATCGTATATTTTCTAGTAGGATAATGCTGCCTTTAGGCGCGCTCTCTTGCAGATCTTTGACCGCTTCAATAGAATCTGCAAACATCACACTTGTCTCTAGCAATCTCTCTAAGCGTTTGATAATATGCTTGAGTGAGAATTCTGGCTGCACACCCTTAGGGCGTCCTAGGTGGCTTACAAGCACGATAGATTTTGGTTCATTGTCGATGCAGTAGTTGATCGTAGGCAGGGCTTCGCGGATACGCGTATCATCGCTAATATCACAATCCTCGTCCATTGGGACATTAAAATCCACGCGGATTAGGATATGCTTATTGCTTAGATCTATATCTCGCAAAGTTTTTACCTGCTGCATAAAGCTAATTCCAGCGACTTGCTTCATTTTTGCTCCTTAAATAATGTAATTTTATAAATAATTAAGCCGCGCATTGTAACACAAAAAGCCTTAAGATTGTTTGCGCAAGATTAGGGCGCATTCTAAGTGGTGTGTATGTGGAAATTGATCAAAAAGCGCGACATTTTCTATGCTATGTGTTTGCAAAAGCACTTGCAAATCTTTCAGTAAGCTAGCAGGATTGCACGAGATATAGATGATAGAAGAAAAGCCCGCGATAAATGCCAGCATTGCCTCATCGCCCACCCCGCTCCTTGGCGGATCGATAAGAATATGCGAGAAGCTAAAAGCCCTTATATCAACCCTCTTTAAGCGGAAAAACTCTCGCTCAAAGCGCAATGCGCTCATAGTCTCTGCCCCGCTTAAGCGCACACTTGTGATATTACTAATGCCATTTAGTGCCGCATTTTGCGCGATATGTGCGCTAGCTTTTTTCACTACTTCTGTTACTAGCACCTTATCAAAGCACTCTGCCAAAGCGATAGAGAAATTCCCATCGCCTCCATACATCTCTAGCAAGTCTTCACGCTCGTGGGAGGAGATAGCGTGCTTGACAAAAGAGAGCATACAGGCATTCATATAGGCATTTGGCTGGCAGAATTGCCCCTCTTTGCGCAGATATGTGTAGGGCTTATCGCACACTTGCACGACATCAGTGGCATAGTCTCTTATCTGCTCGCCTTGTGGCGTGATACAAAGCCGCTCATTTTTACTACGAGCAATCAGGCTAATGCGCCCTAGTCGCGCTTGCGTCTCTTTGCTCTTAGAGAGATCGCGCCTAAGCGCAAGAAGCAGATCAAGTGCTGCTTGCTCAAAGGCAAGATCCAAATGCTTGTGGTAGATTAGACTTATCACGACATCACTATGCTGGTGCGTATCTTTGACTATGGTGTGTAAGAGTGCGGAGTGGCTAGCGATTAGCACACTGGATTCTAGAGTGCTAGATTTGGGCGGTAATGCCCCTAGTGTGCTAAAGCGCGAGCCTAGCACTTCTATGGCATAGAGTTTGTGGCTTAGGACCGATACGCGCTCAAGTAGTGGCAATAATGCGTGCAAGACATCTTGCAAAGCAGGTAAGAGAATGGGGCAGTGAGCAATGGGGATATGCGTGTTTTTGCTTTTTGCACTCATTGATAAAAAAAGCTTAGGCAAGCTAGTAGAATCTAGCCCAAAAGAATCCGCCAAATCCCTAGAATCCTCACTTGTAGATTTTATATTAGGAGCTTTTTTATAGATACGAAACTCCCCCCTAGATCGATACCCAGAATCTGGCGAAGCATAGATATGTAGCGCGCTCTCTTGTAGTTTTGCCCCAAGTCGCTCATATATATCTTGCACTTTTTTCTCTAAGCTGTGATTAGCTTCACACCCACCACACACACCCACCACAGGACAAACCATAGACCACCTATATCAACAATTTTGCGATCAAGCCCAGAATCCACTAAGCCAAAGCGCAATGATACATTAAGCTTGGTATTGTGTAAAGACTATGGCGCGGGATTTGTATGGATCTAGCCTAGTGGGGCAAAGGCTAGCGAGATGGTGATAGGATCTGTCTTTGCACTAGAATCCACTTTTTCACTTACGGCTGTTGCATTGTCATTGCGAGCGGATTTATCCGCGTGGCAATCCACCTCCGCGCTAGAATCCACTTTTTTACATTGTGTGGATTCTAGGCTTGCTTTGAAGCTCCATTGCTTATGCTGCCACTCTTTTTCTAGCTTTTTTGTCCGCTCGCATTGTGGGTAGATAAGCACCACGCGGACATTTTTAGACTCTAGGCGATATTTGCTCGCATACGCCCACATTTGATAGAGATCACTCTGTGAGATTCCGTATTGTTTCTCATCAGTGCTGCTATTTGGGATTTTCCACTTGGTATCAGCGATGATGATCGCTGCGCCTTTCTTAGCGCGCATTATAATATCAGGCATTAAGCAAAAAATCTTTTTACCCCCTTCATCGCATAGGAGATATTTGCTGCTCTCTTGGGTTGTTATGCGCAAGTCTTTGTCGGCGCATTGTTTGAGCCAAAAACTCACAAAAGATTCAAATAATTTTTCCATTGGGAAGACAAATGCCACTGCCTTGTCGCTACCGCTATATGGGCTAAACGCCCGCTGCTCTAGGAATACTCTGCACCATAAAAGGATTGTCTCATATTCTTTGGCGCGGCTCATCGTAGCAGAGTGCGTGAAATCGCGCTGGATATTCTCACTCGGGCTAATATCGGCGAAAATAAAGCGCATAGTATCAAGCCGCGATCGTGTGCTAGGGTGCAGGCTTAGGCAGGCTAGGAGGCGCAGGGTGGATTGTATCAGGCGGTTTGGGGCGATGTCTTGCGTGTATTCATCGCTGCTGGTGTAAAACCGCTCTTTGTGGATAAAATTTTGCGCGATGTGGTCTTTGAACTCTAGCTTGCCTTTGAGAAACGCCCTATTTTGCGCGATATAGAGATAATCACTCTTTAGTCCCGCTCGCACTAATCGCTCGCACTCATCGATAAACATACGCACATAAATTTCTAGCAGAGGGAGGCGGAGCGTGTGGAGATCGGCTAGGTGATTGTGCTTAAAGGGCGTGTCTTTCAGCGTGGCAAGGCAGTTGAGTAAAATCGCTTTGGCGTGGCAAATAGCGCATAGGTGTTGCATAGGTGTTGGGAGGGTTTGCGGTGTTGTTTGTGTGGCGGTGGCTTGGTCTGTGGCTTGGGCGGTTTTAGCGGCGTTTTTCGTAGTTTTTGCGGTGATATGCTCGCTAAACTTGCTAAACGCTTCAAAAATCTTTTCCCTTTCAAAGCGGTATGTATGCTTGCACTGCATTTCCCTAGAATCCACTTTTTGATCGCGATCCACTTCCGCGCTAGAATCCACTTTTTTACATTGTGTGATACACTCTGCCGCAAAGGTCTTGGGCAAGATCTCTACACAAAAGCCGCTTTTAGTCTGGATCGTGCCGACATAGTTTTTGGCTTTGAGTGTGCTTGGCGTGTGGAATCCTAGGCAATTTTTGTCATACGAGGCGAAGTCCTTTAGCTCGTTAAAAATCTTTTGCGCTGTGGCTTTGGTGTCTTTGACCTTGCTAGAATCCAACGCTTGCTTTATCTCTAAAGCCCCGAAGCTTTGATACTCAGCGATATATAATGTCGGCATAGGTGAGCCTTAGCTAGATTGCGTGTCTTTATACATCGTTTGAAAAGTGTCCATACTCCACTCGCTAGAATCTGTGATTTTCCATATTTGCTTTTCACGATCCACAAAATCATCGCTTAAAGAAATTTTCACATCATTCATTGTTTGAGACTTTAGCATTCCATTATCATTTAGCACCACATTTATCTTGGCATAATCATCATAGAAATACTCTTGTAAAAGCGGCAGGATTTTATGCTTAAACACAGCTTGCAAGTCATTAAGATTTGTTGCGCCTATGAAAAATGCGTGTCCTATGCTCCGCTCCCTATCAAGCAAAAATTCTATGCGATTATTCATCGCTTCTAGCAGCTTTTGCAGATTTATGCCATCGCAATTTGTAGATAGCTTGCTAGAATCTGGCAGCATTTCTATAAACTCAAATCGCCTACGCAGCGCAGTATCAAGCAGGGCGATACTTCTATCAGCAGTATTCATCGTGCCGATGATGTAGAGATTGTTTGGCACACTAAAAGACTCTTGGCTATAGGGTAGCTTCACTTCAAGGGCTTCATCATTGCCCTTGCGTTTGCTAGGCTCAAGCAAGGTGATAAGCTCGCCTAGAATCTTAGAAATATTCCCGCGATTGATTTCATCGATGATTAGGATATAGGGCTTTAAGCGATTGTCAAAAGTGGATTCTAGGGTAGGGATTGTGCTAACTTGATAATGTGTTTTCTCAAATTCAGCGATAGATTCATAAAGTGTGAAATAATATCCAGCATTGCCGTGTCTATGGGACTTTGACTCATAGCTTGGCTTAATATCATTCCAATCTTTTATCTCGCCACTTTTAAACTTCTCATAATCTCTTTTGATAACTTTTTGCGTAAGTCTTTGCATAACGCCAGAATCTTTATTAGTCCCTATCATAATTGAGCTAAAATCTCCATTTTGCAAACGATGGACACCCTGTATTTTCATTTTCGTAGTCCATTCTTTAGGCTCAAATTTCGGCTCTTTGCCTTCCTTTAGCTCATCTTCTACATAGACTGCATACTGCTCCAACAAATCATCAAGCTCTATTTCCCGCTTGACTTCACTACTATCTTTTTGAGATTTTTCATAGTTTTCATTCGCCTTTTTACACATACTTTTAAAGATTCCATCTTTAATTTCATATTCCATTTTCTCACTTATTTGACTCTCATCATTTTCGCCACTAAGTCGCGGTCTAATCCCCTCTACAAAATCCTCATAGCCATAGCTTTGGTGGAATGTTACAAAGCCGATTTGTCCTTGCTCCATACACTCATTAAACAATGCCTTTTTCTCATCTCGCTCCTGTGGGATAGAGTCTATCTCGCCACGCTCGCATAAAATCTCCAATGCCTTATCAATCGTGTGATAAGTTTTGCCTGTGCCGGGAGGTCCATAAAGGATTTGATTAAGCGGTATATCGTATGTAGGTTTTGTGTCTAAAATATTTCCCCACATAATTGCTAAAAGCTTTTGTGGGTAGCCTTGTTTAGTAATATCTGTTAAAGTTTTTATCGGTAATTGTTTGACATTGTCATCTTTGAAAATATCCCGATCAAAATCAATATCCCACTTCCCACTACAAGTCCAATCCACTTTCCTAAAAGAAGCAAATTCATCATCAATGCTTTCATCATAAAAATAATCGCTCACCACCTTACCATAGCCTAATAATGTATTCAAGCCAGTTACAGCGATAATAATATCCCCCTTGTTAATCGTATTACACATATCCCAATTTGCAGGTTTGTCATTTAATCTTAGGCTACCATTTTTTGTTGGATACAGCTCATTAAGCTTAGATTCTATCTCCTCGGCAACTTTATATTGTCGTAAATCTCCTAGCTTGCTCCAGCCAATCCCCATAAGCCCACGCTCAAGCATAAGCTCCCATTTTGAGCCTTGCTCTCCGGGCTTATAGAGCCACACTCGCTTGCCTTGTAGAAAGTGTTTGCTTGCTTCTTGCTGCGCTGTCTTAAGGCTCTCTGGGTAGTTTAGGATAAAATCCACATATCGCTTTTCTTTGATAGATCCAACGCCGCCTTGAGGGTGAGCCATTCCAATAGAATTCATATCCGCAAGGGGTATTCGCGGATCAAAAAACTTCACCAATTCAATTTCAATCTTATTATCATCAATACTGACAATTTGCGTTTGTGCGGTAATGCACTTCTCTGGTGCAGTGAGATATAAAAAAGCAATATCGCCTATTTTCATACCATTTGCTTTGTCCCAAGTTGTTCGCTTATGCTGTTCTAGCTCGGCTATATTCTTTCGGCTTATATCGCTTGAAGCAAAAATCCAATATCTCTTATCCATTCCACACTCCTTTGTCAATGTGAGCTTACGCCCCATAAATGCCACATTGTAGCGTTTTTTTTTTCAAGTCAAGGGGGTGGCGCGGATAAAGAGTAGATAAAAGCGGCGTAGAAAGTAGCCCAAAGGAGCAGTGTAGAAAAGCCTAGCCTAGGCTTTGGAGCATTGCATTAAAGGCTTGCTTAAACGCATTTAGCCCATCAGCAAAGAGCTTTGCCTGTAAGGATTCTAGCGAGCTGCCATTGCAATCTAGGGCAGAGATAGCGCGTAAGGCTTCTTTCCTATCAAGCCAGGGGATCACACGCGCGCTAGGTGTCTGCAAAAAGGCTTGGATAGTGGCTAAAGGCGCGGTATTGACACTATGAGGGGCGATGAGATTGGTGATATAGTAGTCTTTGGCTAGTCCCGGGAGCTTCGCGCCTGTGGAGGCAAAGAGAGGGCGGATCCTAGGGTTTTCTAGCTCATTTATCGCGCCATAGCACACCATAGCATTGAGTATGCCAAGCTCTGGTTGCAGCGGCTCTGCTGGAGTGATAGCAGAGTCAAAGCGCGAGACAAAGACACTAATCACCGCGCGGGCATTGCTCTTGGCATTTTTATCCAAAATCTTCGCACACTGCGCGGCTTGCTTTTCAGAAAAGACCAAAGTCGCATTGACATTGATCCCCTCTCTAAAAAGTGCGCCCATCACTTCATAGCCTGCTTGCGTGGCAGGGACTTTGATCATCACATTTTCATAGCCTATACTCTCATACAATCGCCTCCCTTCTTCTATACTAGCCTTTGCATCATCACTTAGCGTAGGGTCGATCTCAATGCTGATATAGCCATAGTCCCTATCGGCTTCATAGAGTCCTAAAAGTGCTTGGGCAGCGAGCTTAATGTCCTCTATAGCTAGGGCTTCATAAATGTCTTTTGGGCAGAGATTGGGGGTAGATCGTAGCTGCTCTAGCTGGGCGGCGTATGCGCTAGAGTGCAAAATCGCGTTAGCAAAAATGCTAGGATTGCTCGTAGCCCCGACAAAATGCGCTTCTTGTATATGCGCACTAAAGTCTTGCTGCAAGAATCCACGCTCGATAAAATCACACCACAGGCTAAAATCTTTGACATTTGCTTTCATACAAATCCTTGAAATGGTATAAAATGCCGATAATTTTAGCAAATTAAGCCCTTTTACAACACATTTTTTTTATAATGCGCGCTTTTAGCTGCTTCTAGGTCGCCTTGGGCTAGATAGGCTAGAATCCACTTTTCTAATGTAAGCCATAAGGAAGACTATGCGGATTTTTACCACGATGTTTAAAAGGGCGGCTTGCGTGCTATGCTGTCTTTGCGCCCTAGCCTATGCGCGATCTACACCTACGCCCACAGCACAAGCACTCACAGCAAGCAAGCAAGATCCCCTAGGACAGAGTGCTACCACACTTTTACCCACGATGACACCAGAATCCAATCTCACGCAAAACTCCTTTTTCACCCATCGCTACACGACACGCTTTGATAAGCCTAATGAGATTAAAGTAATGGGACTTTATGGAGAGTCCAGCGTAAATGCCGCTGCTTCTAGGTATAGCGGAGGGGCTATCGCTTATGATGGTATCATCGATAGATACCCACTTGGGGCGTTTGTGGGCTATGCGTATGGGCAGAGTCTCTCCCCGGCTCTTGCCTCCACGCAGCTCCTAACACTTGGGATTTTTAGCGATGTATTTATTGAAAATCACCATATACAAGCATTTGCCGCACAAGGATTCCAAGCTTCATACACAAATAAGAGTGAGCAGAGCCTAGCTTCTAGGCTAGATGATTGGATCTTTGCAAGCTCGACAAACGCGCTACTATCCTATGGCTATGTGTTTGTGCTAGGATCTAGCAGCTTTCTAGAGACTTATGCGCGTTATAATCTCCACGCACTCTTCCCCATAAGCTCACAAGGCTCTGTTATGTCGCCTTATATGCTACGGACAAATATCGATCTAGGCGTGCTTTTTACGCAGTTTTTGGGGAGACATATTACACTTTCACTTGCTCCGGCATTTCGCCAAGATGTTGGGGTGATAGGGGTTGATAGACTAGCGCGTCCGCTTGTGGCTAGCCCAAATGGTGAGCTTATCATCGCCCTGCCTGATAGTAAATACCACAGCTATGGGCTGCTATCTCTAGGGCTAGAGTGGCGTGCCACGCAGGCTTGCACAATAGCCCTTAAAGCCCACGGGATCTACACAAACTCCGCATATTTATATAGTGGGAATCTAGGTGTTAGGATATTGTTTTAACGCATTTTAAGGAGCATATATGGAAGAATTTGACTACTATGAGATTCTAGAGATAGAGCGCACAAATGATAAAGAAGTCATCAAAAAGGCTTACCGCAAGCTAGCCCTAAAATACCACCCCGATCGAAATCCAGATGACAAGAGTGCTGAAGAGCGATTTAAGCAGATCAATGAAGCCTATGAGATTCTAAGCGATGATGAGAAGCGGCAAATCTATGACCGCTATGGTAAAGATGGGCTAGAGCGGCAGGGCAAGGGCTTTAGCGGAGATTTTTCTGGGTTTGGCTCGATATTTGAGGATTTGTTTGGGCAGGCATTTGGCTTTGGCGGTGGGAGAAGAGCTAGGGCTGAGCAGGAGAAATATGACCTTGATTTTTTAATGCGGCTTGATCTTAGCTTCAAAGAAGCTGTTTTTGGCTGTAAAAAATCTATCTCCATTGTCTATAAAACCCCTTGTAATGAGTGCAATGGTAGCGGTAGCGCAGATAAGCAATCAACCACCTGCCCAGACTGCAAGGGCAAGGGACAGGTCTTTATCCAGCAGGGGTTTATGGCATTTGGGCAGACTTGCCCGCGCTGTCAAGGCTCTGGCAATGTCATCACTAATCCTTGCAAAGCCTGCAAGGGAGAGGGCTTTAGCACCAAAAATGAAGAGGTAGAAATCTCTGTCCCAGCAGGCGTGGATAATGAAATGCGCCTACGCATAAGCGGCAAGGGCAATCAAGCAAAAAGTGGAGCTAGGGGGGATTTGTATCTTGTGCTGTATGTGCAAGAAGATAAGCACTTTATCCGTAATGGAAATGATGTGTATATTGAAGTGCCTGTGTTTTTCACACAGATTTTGCTAGGGGCGAAAATCCATATCCCATCACTACGCGGCGAGCCTATCGAGCTAAATCTCCCCCCAAATACAAAAGACAAAGAGCAATTTGTCTTTAGAGATGAGGGGATCGCTGATGTCAATGGCAGGGGCAAGGGTCGCTTGATCGCGCAAGTGTCTATCACTTATCCAAAAACACTTAGCAGTGAGCAAAAGGAGCTTATCCAAAGACTTGATGAGAGCTTTGGCGTGCATAGCAAGCCGTATGAAAACATATTCCAAGAAGCGTTTGAAAAGATCAAAGGCTGGTTTGGCGAGAAAAAGAGCGAGAAAAAGAGCGAGAAAAAGAAAGCTTAAGGAGAAAATAGCTGTTGAGTTTGGGGGATTGGGGGTTTTCCAAAGTGGATTCTAGGGAGGCGGTGTGGATTTTAGAATTTCTAGGACCAGAATCCACTTTTTGTGATTTTATGTCTCTCTTTGTGGATTGCCACGCTTTGCTACCGCAAAGCTCGCAATGACGGAAGGGAGAGTGGATTGCCACGCTTGTTTCACTCGCTCGCAATGACAAGAGATTTTCGCCTCAATATGACAATGTCAAAAGTGGATTCTAGGTTTTACCATTTGGGTATTCGCTAGAATCTAGCCACCACGATGGTGGGTGGGTGGAAAGAGCGTAGGTGGTGTGGTCGTAGCAAAAGTGCAGGCTAAAGGCGTGGAGGCAGAGAGTCTGTGCTAGGAGTGTGTTTCTTGGGCTAGTGTGTAAAGTGGATTCTAGGATTTCTGCTCTTTGGGTGTTTTTACAAGTGGATTCTAGGGGCTTGGCTGTTTTATGAAAAATAACATTTTCCCTAGAATCCACCTTTTTGCCAAAATCCACTTCTTGTAATTTCTGTGTTTTTTGTGCTTGTGCGGCATTGTGTGAAAAAGTGGATTCTAGGGAGACGGTGTGAAAATGCTCTTTGAGTGCGTTTAGGTAAGAATCCGCCACACAATCGCTTGCCCCATAGAGCAAATCGCCGCAAATAGGGTGTCCTATGTGGGCACAATGCAGGCGGATTTGGTGTGTCCTGCCTGTGAGAGGTCTAGCGTGGATATAGGTGCAATTATGCGCTGTGTCGATGTGTATGGGTGTAAGAAGCGTGCGAGAATCTTTCCCCTTATCACTGATACAAGAGCGGATAGAGAGATGCCCTCTTGCGTGCTTATGTGGTGTGTAGATTGGTGCGTCAATAAGAATCTCATCGCACAATATACCCCTGATTTTTGCTAGATAGAGCTTCTCTACTTGCTTGGTGGCTGCAAGATCTTTTAGGGCTTTTTCACTCTGCCTAGTCTTTGCCACAAGGATCGCCCCACTCGTCTCATAATCTAGCCTATGGACTGGCTGAGCTTGCGTGCCGCAAAAATGGCGGATAGAATCTATTAGGCTTTTGTGTGTGAAAGTGCCTTTGGGGTGGGTGAGCAATTTGGCTGGCTTATCAAAAAGGGCAAAATCTTTTGTAGAAAATATTGGAGAGAGCAGCTCACTTTGCGGATAGGTATCCACAAAGCGCGTGAGCCACACTTCGCCACTTATGAGCTGGGATTTGTGGATGGGGGTGTTATCTGGGAGTCGAAATCTAGCTTTATCGATTGTCTTTTGCGCGAGCTTTGGAGGGAAGCCCAAAGTCTTAATGAGAAAGCGCGTGGATTTTATGGGAGCTTGTATAGAGTGTCTCTCGCGGATAAAGGGCATTAGCATTCACCGCAAGAATCCAAACTATGCCATAGCATTTTTAGCGTATTGCTCACCTAGCTCAAATGCCTTTTTATTTAGCTCTACAACTTTTGCTGGCACTTTTGAAATCATCGTTTCATAGACCAAATCTCTATCAACGCATTGCGTGAAAGCCACCGTTACGCCAAGGGCTACGACTGATTGGGTAACGACATTGCCAACTTCTTCTTTGGCGATGGTAATGATAGGTATCTCATAGATTTTAAAATGCTTTTTATCTTCAGCACTAGGGGTAACAAGATTTGGCTCAACAACAATAACACCGCCTTGTTTCACGCCATTTTTGAACTGATCATAGCTCACTTGTGCAGTGGAGAGCATAAAATCAATATGCCCTTCATTGGCATAAGGATAGAGAATCTCCTTAGAATCTAGCAAAATATCTACCTTGGTAGGACCACCACGCACCTGTGAAGTATAAGTAGAAGCTTGTATGCCATAGCCACCCGCGTGGATTCTGGACTCTGCAAGAATCTCACCCGCTAGCAAAACACCCTGTCCGCCAACACCCGTAAATCGTAGTTCAGCTTCCATTCTTAATGCCCTCCTTTTTGTGCTTGTGCTTTTTCAATCACGCCCTCATACGCGCGGCAATATTCAATCCTGCTTGTATCGTGCTTTAGTATTCCTGTTGGGAATTTACCTACCTTTTCTTCTTCACTTAGCTCATCGTATTTGCGTTTGCTAATCGTGCGGGATTCTATCCATTTGAGTGTTTGCACTGCTTCGCCCATTTTGTTTTTACGCCCAAGATTGATATGGCAGTTGCTATGAATGTCAAAGAAGCTAAATCCCTCGTGTTTGAAGCCTTCATAGAGCACTTTTTCAATCTTTTTGGGATCAAGCACGGATTCTCTAGCGACAAATGTCGCACCTGCTGCATCGACAAGCTTACACGGATCAAAGCTATTTTCGATATTGCCAAATTGCGCTGTTACAGTCCACATACCTTGCGGCGTAGTAGGAGAAGTTTGAGAGTTTGTAAGTCCATAGATAAAGTTATTGACAAGGACATAATTTAGATCGATATTGCGTCTGCTGGCGTGGATTGTGTGATTTCCACCAATGGCAAGCGCATCGCCATCGCCACTTACGACAATGACATGCTTTTTAGGGTTGGCAAGCTTGATCCCTGTGGCATAGGCAAGAGCCCTGCCGTGTGTAGTATGCACAGTGTTACAATTGACATAAGAGCTCATTCTCCCACTACACCCAATCCCACTTACCAAGCATACATCATCCATTTTCCAGCCCAAAGCATCGATTGTGCGGATGATTGATTTTAAAATAACGCCATCGCCACAGCCCCAGCACCAAAGTGTAGGCATTTTATCCACGCGCAAGTATTCATCGTAATTAAAAGCCATTTTACATCTCCTTAATTCTATCGATAATTTGTGTAGGCGATATGCTGCGCCCATTAGCCTGTCCCATAAACTCTACTTTGCGCTCAAGGATACGCTCAATTTCTTCTAAATACTGCCCTTTGTTTAGCTCGATCACAAGGATTTTTTTGTAAGTTTCTCCAAGCTGCTTGAGTCTTGTCTTAGGACTTGGCCAAAGAGTAATCGGGCGGAATAATCCTACTTTTTTACCCATTTTCTTTAGCTCAATCATCGCTTCTTTGACTGATAGTGCCGTAGAGCCATAGGCGATGATAGCAATCTCTGCCCCCTCTAAATCAAGCTCTTCATTTTGGCAGATATAGGACTCTTTAGACTCGATTTTATTATAAAGTCGATCGATCAAAGCCTGCCCCATTGTCGCATCTTCTGTGGGGAAGCCTAGTGGTCCGTGGTGAAGTCCTGTGATGTGGTAGCGATAGCCTTGGAAAAATGGATTCAAAATCGCCCCTTCATCAGGCTTGACATCATAGGGCTGATAGCTCTTGGGGTCGCCTGTAAAAGTGCGGCGATTGATAATGCTTTTTTGCACCTCTTCAATATCTGGAATATAGGTTTTGCCATACATATGCCCGATAGTTTCATCAAGGAGCAAAAATACAGGAGTCATCAGCTCTTCTGCAAGATTAAAAGCACGGATTGTTTGCGTGTAAGATTCTTCAAGATTGCCCGGCGCAATAGCGACAGACTTAAAATCCCCGTGTGTGGGGTGCTTCAAAAACCCTACATCACCTTGCGCCACGCGTGTAGGCATACCTGTTGATGGACCTGAGCGCATAACATCAGCGATCACCAAAGGCACTTCCGCCATAAAGCCAAGCCCGATTTGCTCCACCTTTAGCGAGATCCCCGGACCAGAGCTACCTGTCATAGATTTTACCCCACTCATCGAGGCACCAAGCGCAGCGCAAATCCCGCTAATCTCATCTTCCATTTGGATAAAGTGTCCATCGTTTTTAGGGAGAAGCACGCTCATCTCGTGCATAATATCAGAAGATGGTGTGATAGGGTATCCACCATAAAAACGACAGCCCGCATCAATTGCGGCTTTTGCTACAAGCTCATTGCCACCAGAAATTACCTCTCGCATACTTACTTCCTTTGTGTATTGATATGTAAAGCCATAAAGTTATTGCTACGCACCTTTTGCGCTCTCTCTTGCGCTTCGGGGGTGATTTTGGCGAATTTAAACTCTTTCCTATCAGCGACATAAATCGCAAAATCAGGGCAGTGAAGCTCACACTCTTGACAGCCTATACAGCTCTCAGGATGCGCTACTTCAATCACCTTGCCCAAAACTTTATGGGGATCTAGGCGCATACCAAGCACACCAGCAGGACATAGCGATACACAAATATCACAAGCCTTGCAACGCGCCTCATTGACCCAAACAGGAGTTTGACTAGGGGCAACCATATTTGACATATTCTCTCCTTTAGGAAGCTTTATGAAACTTTGATAAACCAAAATACCAGCACTAGAATCTAGCCTTGCTAGAAGTCCTATCTAGAATCTTGAACGCGTGCAAGTTTGATATAAAACAACTTAAATATCCCTTTATTTTTTGATTTTGGTAAAAAATTTTTTTACTTCTAAGCCTAATAAGCAAAACACAATTACATAGTAAATATATAAAGAATAGGATTCTAGAAATTTAGGATATGCGAGATTGGATTAGCTCATCGCACCACGCACGCACTTGGGCATCAAGCGAGGCAATCGCGTGATAAGAATCTAGCTCTGTAAGCCTAGGGGCAAATACACTAAGGGCTTGTTCTACAATCTCACTCAATGCGCCAAATTTGATCCTATCTTGCAAAAAATGCGCGATGGCTTGCTCATTGCTTGCATTGACAATCACGCCAAGCTTTGGATCCTCTAGCAGCATATCTTTAAGTCCATAAAGCGGATAGCGATCAAGCCCAATAGGATCAAATCGTATCGATAAAATCTGGGATAAATCCATAGGGGGTATGATAGCAGTTGCCGCAGCTTTTATAGGATCGATCGCATAGGCAATAGGCAAGCGCATATCCGGCAAAGCAAAATGCGCAGTCGTGCTACCATCGACAAACTCTATAAGCGCATGCACGCTTGAGCTTCGCTCGATAAAGGCTTCAATCTCCTTGTAGCCAAAGAGCCAATACGCCTCTAAGATCTCAAAAATCTTATTCATCATACTTGCAGAATCTATGGTGATCTTCTGCCCCATTTGCCAATTTGGGTGCTTGAGTGCGCTAGATTTTGTTTGCTCTTTGATAGCGTGGATAGGAGTATCGCGGAATGCCCCTCCACTAGCTGTGATGACAAGTCTCCTTATCGCGCGATTTGTATGCAAATACCATAAGCCAAAATGCTCACTATCAATGGGCGTAATTGCTTTAGTATCAAGCAGCCAGCCCCCTGCGACAAGGGATTCTTTATTAGCAAGGGCTAGAGTCTTTTTGCAATATTGCGTATGCAGTGATGGCTTAAGCCCAGCAAAGCCCACAATGGCATTTATCACCAAAGAAGATGATGCTATCTCTAGCATTTCACAAATCCCATCTCCACCCACAAATACCCTAGCCCCCCTAGCCTCCAAGCCTCCTAGATCACGCTCATCAGCGATAGCGACAAACTTTGGGCGATAAGTAGCGATCTGCTGATTAAGCAAGGAGATATTGCGCCCTGCAGCAAGAGCTTCTACTTCACGAGAAAATGCGCTAGCAATCTCTAGTGCCGCTACACCAATAGACCCCGTGCTACCTAAGACAATCACAGCAGTCCCGCATCTAAAATCGAGCATTTAGTGCAGGCAAACTCATCAAAAAACATTAAGACAAAATGCATTCCAACAGCACCAAACAACACCGCATCAAAGCGATCTAAGATCCCGCCGTGTCCGGGCAAGATCGCGCCAGAGTCTTTAACCTCTGCCCTGCGTTTAAGATAGCTTTCATACAAGTCGCCAAACACCCCACAAAGCGCGACAAACAAGCTCAAAGCAATCGCAAGGAAAAAGTGCGTATTAAGCATTAAAATCCCAGCAATACTACCGATGACCACCGCCACCGCTAGCCCGATAATCACCCCTTCTAAAGTCTTTTTAGGGCTTGTTGGGCTAAAGGGTGTTTTCCCAAAGATTCTGCCACCAAAATATGCCCCTATATCGCATAATGCCACGATCAAGATCAGCCACACCACGCGCAGCACACCAAAATCCACATACACACTATACAATGCTAAAAATGGCAAAGTTGGGTAGAGAAATGGCAGGATAGATTTTGGGCTAAGGTGTTGTTTATAGGCTACTACGCTTGCTAGAATGATACAGGCTATAAGAGCAGATTCTATGGGGCGTGCGCTGAAAAATGCTAGAATCCAAACGCCCACTGCAAGGGCATAAAGCCACAAATTTTCTTCAAGTTTATATAGGCTAAGAGATTCTCTAAAGCTTAGCATAAACGCCACGCCAAGCACCGCCCAAATCACAAGAGCGTTGTTCCAAATAAGCAAAATCGCAATGCCCGCGACAAGTAGCGCAGCCGTGATATAGCGCGCACTCTCACTTGCGAATTTCTCCTTAGCTAAGTGCAATCGCCCAGTGTGCGTGCTAGCGTGGGCATTAGAAGTCTGCGTAGTAGAATCCACATATTCCTCGCTAGCTGGGCTGGATTGTGCATTAGACCCTACATTAGACCCTATATTAGATTCCACATTAGATTCTGGCATATCAGGCTGCTGCTTGGCTGGCTGGTTGAGTGATTGATCATTTGGCTGCTCCATTGGCTACTCCTATATTTTACGAGATCAAAGCATTTTGTATTATAGCAATACACTTGCAATGATTGTGTATAATGTCGCATATTTGTTTTGGAGTTGTTGATGATTGCGACATTACACACAAGCCAAAGTGGCTTTACTCAAGCATTTCAAGCTATCCTTAATAGAGGGCAAGAAGATTTACAAAATGCCCAAAGTATTGTGCTGCCATTGCTAAATGAGATCCGCACACAAGGGCTAGAAGCTTTGCTAGCGCAAGTGGCGCGATTTGATGGCTTTGCTCCCAAAAATCTAGCCGATCTTGTAATTACACAAGAAGAGTGTAAAAGCGCGTATGAAAAACTGGATTCTAAGACAAAAGAAGCCCTACATATCGCCTATGATAGAATCCACGCATTTCACACAAAGCAGAAGCAAAAATCGTGGTTTGATAGCGATGAGCACGGCTCTATACTTGGGCAAATTTATACGCCCATAGATCGCGCTGGGCTTTATATCCCCGGTGGGAAAGCTGCTTACCCAAGCTCTGTGCTTATGAATGCTATCCCAGCACTTGTAGCAGGGGTGCGTGAGATCATTGTCTGCACGCCCACACCACAAGGCTATGCAAATCCACTATTGCTAGCAGCCTTGCATATTTGTGGCATTACAGATATATATCGCGTAGGTGGGGCTAGTGCGATAGGGGTATTTGCATACGGATTGCACGAAAAAGGGCAGCAGATTATGCCCAAAGTTGATGTGATCAGCGGACCGGGCAATGTCTTTGTCGCCACGGCAAAAAAGCTTGTCTTTGGGCAAGTGGGGATTGATATGATCGCAGGACCAAGCGAGATTGCTATCATCGCGGATTCTAGTGCTAATCCTGCATATATCGCTAGGGATTTGCTCTCCCAAGCCGAGCACGATGAAATGGCTAGCTCCTTGCTCTTTACCACAAGTAGCGATCTAGCCAAGCAAGTAGCAAACAAGCTAGCAGAGCTTCTCCCAAGCTTGCCAAAATCCGCTATCGCCACAGCTTCTATACAAAATCGCGGTGCTATTATCATCTGCAAAGACTTGCAAGAAGCCATAACACTCTGCAATGACCTAGCTCCAGAGCATTTAGAGCTATTGTTTGATAATGCTTTCACATATTTGCCAAAGATCAAGCACGCAGGAGCGATATTTCTCGGTGCAAATACACCAGAAGCTATAGGAGACTATCTCGCAGGACCAAATCACACACTCCCTACAGGAGGAAGCGCGAAGTTTTTCTCCCCGCTTAGTGTCGATACTTTTATGAAAAAAAGCTCATTGATCGCCTTTAGTCAGCAGGGCATTAACGCACTTGCTAAGCCTTGTGCGCATTTAGCAGAGCTTGAAGGGCTTGTAGCACACAAGCTCTCTGTCCTAGAGCGTGTGGCACCGCACGCCAGCCATCAAAAGTAGATCTAATACAATCTTTACAAGGAGTGATTATGTGGGAAGAATGGAATGATTTAGAAGTGCTAGCAGGAGATCCTGTGCAAAAATGGAGCGATATTGTGCTGCACGCTTCACCGACACTTGCGAAAAAAGAGCTTGATAGGCTGCTAGAGCTTTTGGCGATCTATGAAGTAGCATTTGAAGAGAGCGGGGCTGATTTGCGGAAGTTTATCCACACACATAAAGAAGCCATAGAAGCGCAAAAGCGCAATATCGCCATAGAATCTAGCGCGAAAATCCTAAGCGAAAACGAATAGCACAAATGCTACAAGTGGGGATTTGTCGCTATTTTTGCGCGCTTTTCATTGCCTTGGCACTAGGTGTGCAAGCCTATGGAGCAAAGCCTGCTTGGGATATGCAAGAGCAGCTATCGTTGAAAAAGGATGAGATCTATACGCAAGAGTTTTTGCTCTTGGGCGTGCCTAAAACACTTAAGCTTTATTGGACTTTGTATAAAAACTATGGGCTTGTGGTGCATTTGCAATATGATAGATTCCCATATCAGTTTGTGCTTTATACAGATTATAAGCGAAAAAGTTTTACACTTCCACTCTCGCAAGGTCAAGACATTGATAAAACAGCCTATTTACTTCTTAGTTTTCAAGATTTTGATGAGCAAGAGAAAATAGCCCAGCTTGGACTCTTTATAATGCTCCCTAAAAAATCACCAAACTAAGCCCAAAGGACTGCTAATGAGCAAGGACACTACAACACTAAACGAGCAAGCAATCTTACAAGCCATACAAAATCGCACAAATACTTGGATAAACGAGCAAGATTGTGTGCATATTAGCTCTATGTATGCAGCAATGAGTCAGGGTAAGATGCTACGCTCAAAGCTGATCCTAGCCATCACTGCCAAGCATTTTTCTACACATCAGCAAGCCATCATCGACCTTTGCGCCATTATCGAGCTTATCCAATGCGCTTCTTTACTGCACGATGATGTGATAGACTCTGCTACTTCTAGGCGCAATCGCCCTAGTATCAATGCGCAATTTGGCGATAAAAATGCCATTATGCTAGGCGATGTGCTATATAGCAATGCCTTTGTCAAGCTCTGCGACTTCTCTCCTAAAATCGCCCGCTGTGTAGCCCAATCTGTCAGCCTGCTATCAAAAGGCGAGATTGAAGATGTCGCTTATAGCAAGGAGTTTCAGCCAAGCCTAGAAATCTACTACCAAATCCTAGCTGATAAAACTGCCTCTCTCATTTCCGCAAGCGCACAGGCAGCGGCTTTGCTTGTAGGGCTTGATGATAATGCCTATAAGCAATATGGACATAATCTAGGTATGGCATTTCAAATTGTCGATGATATTTTAGACATCACCCAAGATGAGCAGACCCTAGGCAAGCCCGCGATGAATGACATCAAAGAGGGCAAAAGCACTCTGCCCTATATCTTGCTCTATCACAAACTGGATTCTAGCGCAAAAGAGTCATTCCTGCGTGCCTTTACTCGCGCAAGCGATGAAGACATAGCTCAAATCAAGCAGCTTTTACACACATATTCTATCATCACTCACGCCAAGCAAATCGCCAATGACTTTATCCATAATGCCCTAGAATCTATCGCTAGTGAGCAAAACACCGCGCTAGAATCTATCGCCAAAGCCCTTATTGAAAGGACGCACTAATGCCAGCCCACTATCTCTCCCTAAGCTTCTCGCACAAAAGCACGCCCATAACCTTGCGCGAGAAGCTTGCCCTACCCCAAGATAGAATCCAGCCATTTGTCAAATCTCTGCGCGACACTATCCCAAGCCTGCAAGAAGTGCTACTCCTTAGCACCTGCAATCGCGTGGAATTCTATCTCTACACGCGCGCACCGCAAGAATGCATAGTTGCCGTGCTAAATCTCTTTGCCCAAGAGCTTGGGCTTACGCTACACACGCTAGAATCCCACTGCCAAAGCGCGCTTGATGAAGAAGCCGTGCATCATATCTTTAGCGTGGTAAGCGGGCTTGATAGCATTGTGCTAGGGGAGACGCAAATTGTAGGGCAGATGAAAGAAGCCTATAAAGCGTGCTTTGAGCTAGGAGCGTGCGGACAGGAGATCACACGGCTTATGCACTTTGCTTTCCGCACAGCTGCCAAAGTCCGCACACAAACCACCATTGCCAAAACTTCTCTTTCTATAGCCTCTATCGCGGTGAAAAAAGCCCTAGAATCCACCCCAAAATCCGCGCTTGTCATAGGAGCTGGAGAGATGGCGCAGCTTGCGACTAGACATTTACTAGATTCTGGCGTAGCAGTATGTATAAGCAATCGCAGCAGCAATCGCGCCATTAGCTTTGCTACTACACTTTTGCAAGAGAGGAAAATCACAAATATCGCTCATATCACCCCAGATACTCCGCTAAATACGCTAGATCCTAGTGCGCTTCACTTGCTTGAGTTGGAGAATCTCCCAGCAATGTTGAATGATTTTGAGATTATCATCAGTGCCACAAGTGCGCAAGAGCCCATTATCTATAAGCAAATGTGTGCTAGCAGAGAGTATAAGCGGCTATGGTTTGATCTAGCAGTCCCTAGAGATATACAATCCACTTGCGCAGAGTGTGGCATAGAGGTGCTATGTGTCGATGATTTGCAGCAAGTCATACAAGAAAACCGCGCACTCAAAAAAACCCAAGCCCACCAAGCCTATGGGCTTATAGGCGTGGCTGTGGTGGAGTATTTCCACTGGCTACAAAGCCTTGATGTCTTGCCACTTATCAAATCTATGCGCGAGCAGGCAAAGCAAGCTTCTATACAAGAAGTCGCCCGCGCGGTGAAAAAGGGCTATCTCCCCAAAGAGCAAGAAGAAGAAGTGCTTAGGATCTTGCACAATGCTTTTAATGTCTTTTTGCACAATCCCACGCTTAATCTCAAAGAGCTCTCCCACCACAAAGAGGGAGATACCATTATCCAAGCATTGCAAAAAGTCTTTACGCAAAATGATAAGCCAAAGCTTTTAGACCGCTATAAATGCGAGTATGATGATATATCTTTATAAGGAGTTTTTATGCTGCAATCTCGCCTACTAATCCCCACAAGCAAAGAAACCCCAAAAGATGCCGTGCTAAAAAGCCACAAGCTCCTTGTGCAAGCAGGCTATATCCACCAAAGTGGCAGTGGGATTTATAGCTTGCTACCACTTGGCAAGATCGTCTTAGATAAAATCGCTAATGTCGTGCGCAAGCAAATGAACAAAGCCGGGGCGCAAGAAGTGCTATTAAGCTTTATAACCCCGGCGGAGCTGTGGCAAGAATCTGGGCGATATGAGTTCTATGGTAAGGAGCTTTTGCGCTTTAAAGATCGCAAGGATAATGAGTTTGTCCTAGCACCAACACACGAAGAGAGTATCACAGAGCTTGTGCGCTCTTATGTCAAATCCTACAAAGCCCTCCCGCTTAATCTCTATCAAATCCAGCTGAAATTCCGCGATGAGCTGCGCCCGAGATTTGGGCTTTTGCGCACGCGAGAATTTCTTATGAAAGATGCATATAGCTTCCATAGCTCTAAAGAGGACTTGATCAAAGAATTTGACAATATGTATCACGCATATAGCGCGATTTTTAGTGAGCTAGGGCTGGAGTTCCGCTCGGTAGAAGCGGATTCTGGGGCGATTGGCGGAAGTGGCAGCAAGGAGTTTATGGTGCTAGCAGATTCTGGTGAAGATACGCTTGTAGTCTGCACACAATGTAGCTATGCTGCAAATGTAGAAGCTGCCAAACGCGCCAAAAGAGTGGGTCCAGACTCTGCGCCTAAGGCACAATTTGCTCGCTTCCCTACGCCAAATGTCAAAACTATCGATGATGTATGTGCGCTGTTTCATATTAGCCGGTATTATGCACTCAAAGCAGTGGTAAAGGCTTATACCATCTCTGGGGATTCGGCTTTGGGTGAGCAATGCGGCAGTGTTGCGGATTTTGTGAAAGGCACGGACGGGGAGTCCGCTAACCTTCCCCAAAATCCGCAAAGCTCCCACAGCCCCACCGCAACTCCTAGAATCCTTGAAGAAGACAATCAGGGCGATTTTGAAAAATCTGCTTCATCGTCATTGCGAGCTTTGCGTAGCAAAGCGTGGCAATCCACACAAACAAAGACACAAAACCTAGAATCCACTTTTTCACACAATGCCGAAAAATCACAAAGCGCAGCTTCTTTAAAAAAAGTGGATTCTAGGGAAAACGCCAAAGGGGGTCTATCGACACAGCGCGGCGAAGAAACCCACGATTTATCGCGCAAAGCCGAATCCACCAACCAAAATGTGGTGAAAAAATTTGCCGTTTTTTTCTTGCGCGGTGATGATGTGCTAGAAGAAACCAAAGCCCTAAATGCCCTGCGTGCTAATGGCTATCAAGCTTTAGAGCTACTTGATGCAAGCACACAAGAGCTAGAATCTCTAGGGCTTATAGCAGGCAGTATTGGTGCGGTTGGGATTAGTGCGATTATGGGCGATGCGCCTGTGATTTTTGATGAAGATTTACGCGATGGCAGGGATATTATCTGTGGTGGCAATGAAAAAGACACGCATATCGTAGGGGTGGATTTTAGCGAGTTTGCCAATATGGTGTATGCGCCATTGTGCGCTGTGCGAGAGGGTGATATATGTGCAAGCTGTGGTGGGACACTCATACATAAAAAAGGCATAGAAGTAGGACATATCTTCCAGCTAGGTGATAAATACTCAAGCGCACTCAAAGCACAATATCTTGACCAAGACTCGCAATCAAAGCCCTTCATAATGGGCTGCTATGGGATCGGGATCTCGCGCTTGCTGCCTGCTATCTTAGAGCAAAAAGCTGATGAGAAAGGCTGTGTATGGAGCAAGGCTAGTGCGCCGTTTTCTGTGCAAATCATCATCGCAAATACCAAAAACGAGCAGCAATCGCGCTATGCCTTAGAGCTGTATCAAGCCTTGTTGGCAAAGGGTGTGGCGGTGTTGTGTGATGATAGGGACTTGCGCTTTGGGGCAAAAATGGCGGATTTTGAGCTAGTGGGCGCGGCATTGTATGGGATAGTTGTAGGCAAGGGACTAGAATCCAATGTGATAGAGTGTATTACGCGCGATAGATTGCAGAAGCAAGAGCTAGAAGCTAATGATATACAAGCAGTGTGTGCGGCTATTATAGAGCGATTGGAGAAATAATGCGTGCGATTGCCTTTTGGGTTATTTTGGGATATATAGTGTTAGAGATTATTGGGCTTAGTCTATTTGTCGAGCGTTTTGGGCTAGTGCTTGGGGTAATGGAGGTGTTTTTCTCCGCTGGCTTTGGGCTATGGCTATTGCGCAAAGCACTAGCGCAAATGGGAATGCTAGCGTTATTTGGGCAAAAAGATATTTTTAGCCTTTTGCGTAGTGGTATGTTTAGTAGTATTGGGGCAGTGCTTTTGATTATCCCCGGGATTTTTAGCGATATTATTGGCGTGGTTTTGGTGCTTTGGGGACTGCTCCCGTCCCACAAAACTAAGCAATCTCCCTACGACCAAAACACGCAAGCCCAATACCAAAAAGACTTTGGCGAGTATTTTGCTAATGCGCACAATCCAAAAACACGGCAAGAAGATGAAATCATCGATGTAGAGGTGATAGAATCCACCCCAAGCTCCGTTGCTAGCCAGAAGCAATCAAGGAGCAATCAATGAAAAAGCTAGTCATCGGCACAAGAGGGAGTGCGCTAGCTTTGTGGCAAGCCCGCTATATCCAAGATCGCCTATTGCAAGAATGCGGAGTAGAATCTCGCTTAGAAATCATCAAAACCAAGGGCGATAAAATCCTTGATGTCCCCCTTGCAAAAATCGGTGGCAAAGGGCTTTTTACCAAAGAATTAGAAGAGCAGCTTCTCACAAGACAAATCGATCTAGCCGTGCATTCACTCAAAGATGTCCCCATCGATCTCCCAGAATCCTTGGTGCTTGCTTGTATCACGGAGCGTGAAGATGTGCGGGACTGCTTTGTAAGCTACACCTACCCCACCCTAGACTCTCTCCCTAAAAATGCCAAAGTCGGCACCACTTCCTTGCGCCGAAGTATGCAGCTTAAGGCTAGGCGTGCGGATATTGCTTGCCTATCTTTGCGTGGCAATATCCAAACGCGTCTAAGCAAGCTAGAATCCGGCGAGTTTGATGCCATAATCCTAGCCTATGCTGGACTAAAGCGACTTAATATCACGCATATCCCCTACATAGTGCCACTAAGCACGACAGAGATGATCCCAGCTATGGGGCAAGCAGCTCTAGGGATAGAGTGTAGGGCTAGCGATAGTGCATTACACGCGATCTTAGAGAATCTTGCGTGCAAAAAGACCGCGCTTTGCACACAGGCAGAAAGAGCGTTTATCAAAGTGCTTGAAGGTGGATGTCAAGTGCCTATTGGCGTGCATTGCACACTTATAGGAGAGATAGAGACAGGCAAGGTGCAAATCAGTGCCATAATAGGTCTGCCTGATGGCAGTAATATCCTGCAAGAATCCCTAAGTGCTAGCACGCAAGAAGCAGACATTTGTGCTAAGGAGCTAGCCCATAAGCTTATCGCCAAAGGTGCTAGACAGATCCTAGCTAAAGCGCAGCAGTTTTTTGGTTAGGGCGACTTGGGCAGTGCAAAGCTTCCTAAAAGCGCGTATAGGCAAATAGCATTAGCCCATATTGTGCCTTAATATTCTTTAGACTATAATCACGCTTCTCTAATTATAGAGATACACAACACAAAGGATAACTATGGAAGTGAAATTTAAAGGCTCTCCAGCCAAATTAAGCGCAAATACAATCAAGCTCGGCGATACCGCCCCACAGGTCAAGCTCATCGCCAAAGACTTATCGCAAGTAGAAGTAGGCGGAGCTAGCGGAAGCTATCAAATCATCAATGTCGTGCCAAGCCTTGATACAGGCGTATGTGCGACACAAACGCGTAAGTTTAATGAGACAGCAGCAAGGCTAGCAAATGCAAAAGTGTATGTTGTATCTTTGGATTTGCCCTTTGCTCAAGGGCGATTTTGCAGCACAGAAGGGATCGAGAATCTAACCACACTCAGTGATTTTGCAAACAAAGATTTCGGCAAAGCCTATGGCGTGATCCTAGAATCTTCCCCTCTTGCTGGGCTACTGACTCGCGCGGTGATTGTCGTTGATCCTAGCGGTAAGGTCTCTTATGTAGAAGTGTGTGAAGAGATCACAAATGAGCCAGATTACGACAAAGCCCTTGCAAGCATTAAGTAGGGCGCAATGGATCTTACACTGGTAGAAATAGGCAAGATTCTAGATCTTGGGGCGTTTTATCTTGGCACAAAGGGCACTTGCGGGAATCCACGCGTGCGCCCTATGCGCTCTAATATCGTGCATAATGGCAAGCTATACATCGGCACTACGCCTAGCAAAAATCTCTACAAACACATCACACAGCATAGTGGCGTGGAGATTTGCATAAGCACAGCAGATATTCTAGCACTTCGTGTGCGTGGAGAAGCTAGAGTGGTCAATCATATCGACGCCAAAGAAGCCCTTATGGCAAAGTATGATCGCATAGCAAAGGTGTTTGATAGCAACCCCAATCACCCGGATTTCGCAATTTTCTACCTTGAAAATATCAGCGCGAGATTGCAAGACTTTGATGGCAATGTTTTTACTTATAAAGAGTAAGAGAGATAAAGCATAAAAGACAAGTGGTCGGAGTAGCGGGATTCAAACCCACGACCTCACCCACCCCAAGGGTGCGCGCTAATCAGGCTGCGCCATACTCCGCTACAAATCCCTAAAGATTTGCAAACGCGCATTATAATGCACTTTTCTTTTATCATCGCTTAAAAATGCTATGATATATCTTCTATCCAAAGGACAATTATGCACATCATACCACTTACCCCAATCAACAAGCAAGCCCTAGAATCCATAGGTCTTAGCTGGCATACCGATCGCGACACTACGGATTATATCGCGCCAGAAATGGTAGAGATCACCCAAGAAGAAGCAGAGAGATTCTACAATGCAGGCAATGAGCTCTATGAGATGTTTTGCGAAGCGGGGCAGTATGTCATTGATAATAACTTATTTTTTGACCTAGATATACCCGTATCGCTTATCCCTATGATCAAGCAGAGCTGGGAGCAAGAGGTGCATTGGCATTTATATGGGCGATTTGACTTTGCTGGGGGGCTTGATGGGCTGCCATTAAAGCTGCTTGAGTTTAATGCCGACACCCCTACAATGCTCTATGAAAGCGCGGTTATCCAATGGGCTATGCTTAAGGCTAATGGGCTTGATGAAAACGAGCAGTTTAATAATATCTATGAAGCACTGCAAGAAAATTTTAAGCGCATTATCACGCTTGGGGCAGATACAAGCCGATTTAGCGAGATTTATGAGGGCTGGAAGATACTCTTTAGCTGTGTGAGTGGCAATGATGAAGAAGAGCGCACGACCAGATTTTTACAAGAGATCGCTAGGAGTGCGGGCTTTGAGACGGAGTTTGCCTATATTGATGAAGTGCGGTTCTCCCAAGATCAAGGGGTGTTTTTTAATGAGTGCAATTATGAATTTTTATTTAAGCTGTTGCCGTGGGAGAGTATCGCTATCGATGAGCCAGAGCTAGCTATGCTTATGCGCTCTATTATGGAGAGCAAGGCTGGGATTTTCCTAAACCCAGCCTATACGCTACTTTTCCAAAGTAAAAGAATGCTAAAAATCCTATGGGATCTCTTCCCCAATCACCCCTTGCTGCTAGAATCCAGTTTTGAGCCACTACAAGGCAAGGCGCAGGTGAGCAAGGCTAGCTTTGGCAGAGAGGGACAGGGGATAGAGATTTTTGATGAAAGTAGCCAGATCATAGCGCAAAACACTAGCGAGTATCAAAACTGCAAGAGAGTCTATCAAGCCTACCACGAGCTAAACAAAAATGGCGAGTTCTACTATCAGCCAAATGTGTTTTTCGCCTATGAGTCGTGCGGGCTGGGATTCCGCAAGGGCGGACTGATTTTAGATAACTATGCAAAATTTGTGAGCCATAGTATCCGCTAGAATCCACTTTTTACACTAGCGGTGTTGTTTTCTATCATTGCGAGACACTTGCGAAGCGTAGCTTCTTTAGTAATCTACTCCACGCCCTCTGTCATTGCGAGCGAGTGAAACGAGTGCGGCAAAGCGCAGCTTCTTTAGTAATCCACACAATCCGCGAAAGTGGATTCTAGTATGATTATCTGCTAGCGCAGAATATGGATTGCCACGCAATCGCTATCGCGTGGGCTTGCAATGACAGAAAAAAGGGCGTTATCGCTAGAATCCACTTTTTTGGATTGCCACGACTTCCTGCGGAAGTCTCGCAATGACTTTGGGGGCGGTGCTACTAGAATCCATTTGTGAAAACACAGAATTACAAAAGTGGATTCTAGGGGGTTTGGCTTGTTTATCACCGCTATGGATACCCAAAGCTGTATCGTCCCTTTGAAAAGTGGATTCTAGTAGATCATAGGGGTGATTTCTCCTGCGCGGATCATTGCCCTAAGCATAGTGATAGTTTGTGTGATTGCCTCTTGCTCTTCTTCGGGGCTTATGTGTTTGGCTAGCGTGTGCAGAAATACATATTTTTTATTATGCGTAGCCCAGCGGCGCGTGTCGTATTCTGGATAGAGGGCGATTGTAGGGACTCTCTGGTTGCACGCTAGGTGCAGTGTGCCTGTGCTAGGGCTTATCACACAGCTAGAGTGAGCCACCCACGCTGCAAGCTGCAAGAGATCATCGCCATTGCGATAGACTATGGGCTTTATAGGTGGATTTTGTGTAAGGGGGGGGGCAGCGATATGGCTCAAATTATGATTAAAGTAGGATTCTAGGGCTTGTGTGAAGTCTCTATGCACTTTGTCAAAAGTTATCACAAGTGGGATACACTCTGGGATTTGCGCCACTGCATTTATGAGCCTAACAAAGCCCTGTTTGGTTAGCGAGTAGGGGCAGGCATTGTTGAAAGGATTTATCATTATAAGATAGCGCGGCGTGCTAGAATCCACTTTTTGCCCTGCTAGCTCTAGATAGTCTCGCACCACTTGCGCGTGGCTCTTGCTATAAGGGATCTTGCTTTGTGTGAGATCTATGCTAGGGAATCGCTCATCATAGAGCTTGGGGCTGATCCTGCGCACAAACGCTAGCAAGATCTCGCGCTCATCGTAGTTTCTATACTTTTTCCATAGATAAATCCCCACGCTCTTGCACCGCCAAGAAAATAGGCTTATAAACTTTGTCGCACAAATGATACGCTTGGCATTGGTGGAGAGTGCGAAGCGGATATGCGCACTTTTAGAGTTGGTAAGCAAGGCATAATCACAAGCATACGCATCAATAGCCTGCTTTGTGCAAGGCTCTATGGCATCGACAAAGTCGCATTCACGCAAGAGATTTTGCAAAGTCGGCTGGGCAAACACCACAAGCCTGCACGGGTAAATATACTTAATCGCATACAAACTCTCAAAGCCTATCACACACTCGCCCAAGGCATTTTGGATAAAAATCACGCCAATAGTCAAAGGCTGTTTATCTATCATTGTATCCCCTAGCTGCAAATAGCGTATTATAGTAGGATTTGTCGCGCTAGGGGGAGGTTGTTGTTTGTCATAAAGTGGAATTTATTGTGGATTTTGCGCAAGCTATAAAAAAGCTCGCGCGAGAGATCAAGCCCTACTTTTTGCTCCTCTGCTTTTGGATCGTGGCTTTTGTGTGCCTTTTCTAATCGCAAGATCCACGACTCTGGGATAAAGACCCCGGGCATTTTATCGCGCAAGAATACCGCGCTTTTATAGCTTACCACAGGGAAAAACCCCAGCACCAAAGACACTTTCGTGCCTAGCGTGCGATTGGCAGACTCTAGGCTATCTAGGAGCGTGTGGGCAGACTCTATGCTATACACAGGCTGGCTAAAAAACGCGCTAAGAGCGCAGCTAGAATCCACTTTCGTGCTTTTGATCTTTTTGATCATTTTGCTTTCAATAGTTTTGGTATTGATAGCATAGGAGTTTATGACATTGCAGTTATAAATGCGCTTTGGCGTGGATTTTAGGGTATTGCCCGTGAGATCAAGCCCTGCATTTAGAGCGTTGATGATGGCATTAAGCCTAGTGGAGTTGTCCTCAAACACGGCTTTAGAATCTGTATTGCCAAGCTTTGTAGGATCACCTGTAAGGCTCAAAAACGCCCGCAAGCCAAAGGCATTTGCCCCTAGGATTTCACCACATAGTGCAGTAGTGTTTCTATCTCTCATAGAAAGCGTGCAGATAAGTGGCGTTTGCAAAGCATTTTGCAAGGCAATGCTACTTAGCACCGATGAAGGCTTGAAGCGTGCTAGCGGAGAATCTGTGCAGACAAAGCTATCAAAAAGCGTGCAATCTCGCAGCTCATCTAAGGTGTCTTGGGCTAGCACTTGCGCACCTACAAGGGGCGTTAGCTCAAAGCTCACAAAGTCCCCACTACTCTCTAGCTTGCTAAAAGCCGCAGTAATTTTGCTATCTAGTGTCGCGCTCATAGATTCTCCTTAAGGCTTTGCCTTGCGCTTTTGCTCTAGCTTGCCTTATAGCCCTGCCCTACTGCAAAGTGTGCAGGACATTTTTTGTCGCTTTGACAAGATTGGCTAGGCTAGGCTTGACTTCTTCCCATTTGCGTGTCTTTAGCCCGCAGTCAGGGTTGATCCATAGCTGCTCTTTGGGCAGCACTTCAAGTAGCGCGCGGATCTGCCCCTCTAGCTCCTCTACACTTGGGATCCTAGGGCTATGGATATCATAGACCCCCGGTCCTATCTCGTGTGTGTAGCCCACTTCTTTAAAGACTTGTAATAATCTATTACCACTGCGAGCAGTCTCAATGCTAATCACATCAGCATCAAGGGCTTCAATGGTTTTAATAATGTCATTAAACTCGCTATAACACATATGCGTGTGGATTTGCGTGCTGGACTCTGCTATGGCAGTAGCAAGCTTGAAGCATTCTAATGCCCAGCTCTCATACTCAGCGATATTTTCAGCCCTAAGCGGATAGCCCTCTTTAAACGCCGCTTCATCAACTTGGATAATCTTTATCCCAGCTTTTTGTAAATCATCTATCTCATCGGCAATGCCTAGGGCGATCTGCTTGCATACCACAGAGCGTGGCACATCATCACGCACAAAGCTCCAATTCAAAATCGTAACCGGTCCGGTTAGCATACCTTTGACAAGCTTTGTAGTAAGGCTTTGGGCATAGGTGATCCACTCAAGTGTCATAGCCTTGGGGCGAGAGACATCGCCATAGATGATAGGGGGCTTGACACAGCGGCTACCATAGCTCTGCACCCACGCATTTTGGCTAAAGACAAAGCCCTTCATCTGCTCGCCAAAATACTCCACCATATCATTGCGCTCTGGCTCTCCATGCACAAGCACATCAAGCCCGATTTCTTCTTGGAATGCAATGCAGTCTTTGATATATGCCTTAATGCCATCATCATACTGCTCTTTGCTAATCGCGCCCTTTTTGTAGCCTAGACGCAAGGTGCGGATCTCTTGAGTTTGTGGGAAAGAGCCTATTGTCGTTGTGGCTAGATTGGGGTAAGCAAGCGCGGCTCGTTGCGCCTTTATCCGCGCCGCAAAGCTCTCATCTCGCGCGGTTTTAAGAGTGGATTCTAGGCGAGCTTTGATCGCGCTATCGTGGATTTTGCAAGAGCTTTTGCGTGCGGCAATTAGGGCTTGATTGTGCGTAAGCTTGGCGCGGGCTTCATCGCTAGGAGCTTTAAAAAGCGCGTCTAAGACCAAAAGCTCTTGCACCTTATCCAGCCCAAAGGAGAGCCAGGAAAGAATCTCGCTATCGATCTTTGTCTCCGCACTCTTGCTATAAGGCGCGTGTAAAAGCGAGCAAGAAGAAGAGATGATAACGCGCTCTTTAGGGATATGCGTGGCGATTTGCTCTAGCAGGGCAAGCTTAGATTCTAAATCAGCGATCCAAATATTGCGCCCATCAATCACCCCGGCAAAAAGCAGTTTATCACTCTTTGCCAAGGCTGGGAGGATCTGCGTATTTTTCTCCCCATAGACAAAGTCCAGCCCAAGCCCGTAGATTTTGGATTCTAGCAGGATTTCGCTAGCTTCATTGCTATGCTCAAAAAAGCTCGTAACCACCGCTTTAATGCCCTTATTTGCTATGGCATCATAAGTAGGCTTGATAAGATGATAAAACCGCTCATCAACCCCGCGCGTGAAAATCGGCTCGCTAAATTCAATTAGCACACTAGAATCCAGCTTTGCTAGCTCATCTAGCAGCGTGAAATACGCGCTTTTGACAGCGTCAAAGACTTCTGCAAACTCCCCTTGTGTGATCGTGCTTAGCGCGACAAAGGTAAAGAGCCCTACCAAGGCGATTTTAGGCTTATAGCCTAGAGCTTTGGCTTCTTTATATTGATCGATAATCGCGCTTGCATTGACTTTGTAAGTATCACTGCTACTAAGCTCTGGCACGACAAAGTGGTAGTTGGTATTAAACCACTTTGTCATCGCGCACGCTTGCCCATCTTTATGCCCTCTAGCCATAGCGAAATACCCCTCTAGCCCACTTAAATGCTGGAATCTCGCAGGCTTTGCCCCAAGTGCGTAGGCAAGATCTAGGACATTATCATAGAAGCTAAAGTCATTGACACAGACATTTTCTAGCTCCTTTTGCTCTGCCCAGTGCTTTGCTCGCAGCTCTTTGGCGACCTTTTCTAGCTCATTTTGGCTGATCTTGCCAGCCCAAAAGCTCTCTAACGCTCTTTTTAACTCTCGATTCTCTCCAATGCGTGGGAATCCAATAATTTGACTCATATCATTTCCTTTCCGTAGTTGATATAGGAGAATTATAGGCAATTTTTGATAAATACATATTGTGTTTATAGATTTTTTGCAAATTTTTTGCAAGTTTTGGTGAGATTTCGCCTAGAATCCACGCAAACAAGGGCTTTGAATCATTATCCACCAAACGATACAAAAAGTAACAAACACATATTGTGTTTATGGATTTATCCAATCTAGGGGCATAATATCGCGATAAACAAACACCATAAACCCCCAATAACCCCCTAGGATAACGCCAGACAACAAGCCACCACCAAGCACACAACCTTAGCAGAGCTACAAACCCTATCGCAAGCAACGCTACATAAGCTCCTAGAGCAGCACTCTAGCCCTACCCAACCCTAGCCGCTAAAGCACACGCCCATAAATTTCTCTCCCAAGCCCCCGCCCAGAAGCTGGCGCACGCGCAAGGCTTGGCTTTCATACTCGCTAGGATATGCTTCAAGCAAGCTTTGCAGCAGCTCTATAATGCCAAACTCCACGAGCAGGGCATTGAGCCGAGATTGGAAAAGCTTGTGCGCACCATTGCTAGCAAAGAGTCTTTCAAGTAGCGTAAAATCGACATTATAAGTGAGATCAATCTCGCCAAAAAGCAGCGAGACATCGCGCATAATCTCTGTAAAATCAAGCACCCTATGCGCCCTAAACCCCCGTAGAGAAAGCCCACCACTCCCCAAAGGCGCGTAATCAAAGCTAAGAAACCGCCAGAGCTTTGCCCGCTTAGCAAAGCTGCAAAGATCCCGCACAAAGCCCTCCCAAGCAAGCGGGATCTCCCCGGTCCTAAGCCCATACTCACGCATAAATCGCTTAACCTCTTGCACCCTTTGTGCCAAGCCGCTATGCCGCAGCGCAGCCATATCGCACCACTCTAGGCGCAGCGACCCTCTAGAATCCACCTTCCCCACCACACTAGAATCCACCTCCTCCCCCTCGCTATCCAATCCCTTAGAATCCACTTCACTAGAATCCACTTTTTGCCACTCTCCCACGCCACAGAGCATTTGCGTGCGCCCTTGAGCCTCACGCACCACCTCACACGCAAAGGCGTCAAAAAGCTCATTACTAAAGATAAACACACTCTCACCCCCACCCAATTCCACCGCATCAAAGTCGCTCACCTGCGCGATCGCACGCGTGGCTAGATTCTCCCTAGCGGCGATGCGCAAGGATTCTAGCGGCTCAATGATACTAAAGCGTGTTTGCTCCATCACCCCCACACTCAAAACGCCCAAAAAGTCATACACATCGCACATAAGCTCGCCGTGATGTGCGCCGATCTCTATGATATGTAGCGGCAGTGTGAGCTGGCTGGATTCTAGGAGCGTGATGATATGTCTTGCAAGTGCGCCGCCAAAAAGCCTAGAGACATTTACTGCGGTATAAAAGTCTTTGCCTATGTGTGCTTTGTGGTAGTAGCCATTTTGCCCATATAGCCACTGCTGCATTATCTCGCCAAAGCTATATTGCATACCAATCACTTAGAATCTATACATATACGAAAAGCCCAAGCGTAAATGCCTAGGATAGCGCGAGGTAACAAAGGTAGAATGCGTGTTTTTCACCTCTAAGTTAGCATACACCGGTATCCCAAAAAACACTTCAAAATAATGATGTCCGCGCCCTTCAAAGCCTATCCCGATCCGCGGCATAATCTCTTGCAAAAGCAATAGATCACTCTCTTTTTTGTAGTAGTAGGCAGTGTATTCTGCGCCAAAGACCGCACTCCAAGCAAAATGCTCTTTTAAGTAGAAGCTCCACTCATACCCAAGTCCCACGCCACCTTTGGCACCGCTTAGCTCAAACAAGCTAGAATCGTAGTTGTTACTAAAGGCTATTGATGAAAATCCAAAATGCACTCCATAGCGCAAAGTATGTCTAGGAGCTATGCGATATAGCCCACCCACAAGCCCTATGACACCGCCATCTTTAGCGTGGAATCGTTTGGTAAAATTGCTCGCAGAATCTTTCTCAAACAGCACGCCATCACCGCTGAAAATGCTCGCCCCTAGATACCACGCGTGCTTTTTCTTGGGCTGGATTGGGCTGGATTGGGCTGGATTGGGTGTATTGGGTGTATTGGGCTGGGAGTCTTGCTCTGCTTTAGCACACATATCATCATCACACACAGAAGTAGTCTCAATGGCAGGCTGGGCATAGCCTATAAGCAATATGCTAGCGATGAGTAAGATAATGCGCACAACAAGCCCCTATAAAAAGATATAGCATTATAACAGAATCTAGCGCGTGTCAAAGTGGATTCTAGGATCAATGAGCGTATAAGCAATATCACTCAAAATCCCAAACACAAGTGCTAGGAGTGTGAAAATATATAAACTCCCAAACACCACAGGATAATCCCTACTTAGCAAGCTCTCATAGCCCAAAAGCCCTAGCCCATCAAGGCTAAAGAGCATTTCAATCATCAAGCTCCCGCTAAGAAACATTCCTAAAAACGCGCTAGGAAATGACGCAATCACTAGCAGCATAGCATTGCGGAAAATATGCCCATAGAGTATGCGCGCTTCACTCACGCCCTTTGCCCTAGCGCACAGCACATAGGGCTTATGTAGCTCATCGATGAAAGAATGCTTGGTAAGGAAAGTAAGCCACGCTAGAGAGCCAAGTGAAAGGCATAGCACCGGCAGTGTGATATGATGCAAATAATCAAGCACCTTGCCAGCAGGGCTTAATAGCTCAAAATCATCGCTTACTAGCCCACGCAGTGGAAATATCTCCCACATACTTGCTAAAAACACTATCCCCACCACGCCAAACAAAAACGGCGGCACAGCATTGCACACCACGATGATAAATGAGCTTATGCTATCAAAGCGCGAGCCATTGTGATAGGCGTTATACACGCCAAGCGGGATAGCAAGCAGATACATAAGCAGCGTGCTAAACACCCCTAAGCTTATAGATACAGGTAGTTTCTCACAAATGATCTCCCACACAGGAGCCTTGCGGTAGTAGCTCTGCCCAAGATCAAAGACCACATAAGATCTAAGCAGCAGCACAAACCGCTCCCATAAGGGCTTATCAAAGCCGTATTGCACTCTTAGCTCTTCTATCAGCGCACTAGGCACGCCTTTGCTAGCTTTATACTCACTAGGCTTAATGCCAGCTCCAGCTTCGCTTATATGGCTAGATTCTAGCTTGCTTATCATCTGCTCCACAGGACCGCCCGGAGCTAGCTGGATAAGCAGGAAATTAAGCGTGATAATGCCAAAAAGCGTGGGGATAAGCAGCCCTAAACGCTTTGCTATGTAAATAAGCATAAGCCCCCTTTGTGCTAATGTGCAAGCTAAATGCAAGAGCGCATTATACTAGAATCCACTTTTTGACAACGATTTTTTGCCATTGCGAGAAAATCCGCAAGGATTTTCGTGGCAATCCACAAAGAAAGGCACACAAACACAAAACGCGGATTCTAGCAATCAAGCCCATTTTCTATCATTGCAAGCAAGCGCGATAGCGGTTGCGTGGCAATCCATATTTTGCGCTAGCAAAATAACCTTATACTAGAATCCACTTTTGTGTGTTGTGTGGATTACTAAAGAAGCTGCGGCTTTGCTTGCTTTGCCGTGCTAGCATAATTTCGCAATGACAGCAGCACAGCCCACACAAGCAGAAACACCGCTTACAATGACGGAAAAACTGCCATTGCAACTTGTAAGCCCAGCGACTCTCACACTCCGCACGCGTGGCTATGCCTACCGCGCTCGCACTATGGCTGCGATCGCTTGGCTCGCAGTCTCTTTATGCGATCAAGTAAATGTAGCTTAAGTAGCACCCACTTTACCGCTAGCTTTAGGGCGGTAAATAGTGGCTTGTCAGTATGGGCGATATTAAGCGACTCTAGCCACTTGCTGCGCTCCTCCCACACCGCATAATGCACCATATACAGAGGCGAAGTCGCATTGCCCAAAAAGCCATACGGAAGGCTTGAAACCTTATCTTTATGCACAAATACTAAGAGATTTTGCCGATACCACCATAGCACAGATTCTTCGCTCCAGATTCTAGGGCGCAAGCAGTCAAAGCACTCATAGCCACACTGCCTAAACAGCTCCGCCCAATACCCCGGCTCACGCTCATTGATATGACACACACCACCTTGATAAGGAATCGCGGCAGAAAATAGCACAATGTCTGCACAAGAAGTAAGGAGCTTGACAAATTTTAGCGCGTATTGCTGGTCTAAATGCTCGGCGACTTCAAAGCTTTGCGCTAGGGCAAAAGGCTTAGAAAGCATAGCTAGATCATCTGGACTAGAATCGGGGCTTTGCGCTTTTGATTCCACTTGCTCGCAGTGGGATTTTTGAGCTTGTGTCTGTTTTTTATTAACGCTTTTGGATTCTAGGATTGTGGAGCTAGAATCGGGGCTTTGCAGGCTTTCTGGTGCGACCTGCTCGCGGTGGGATTTTCGTGCTAAAAATGGGGCTTTGCAAGGCGATTCAAGGGATTTACCTTGAGTGGTAATGAGCGCAGAATCGCCGTAGCGATCGCCATTTTTAGCCGGAAAGCCTACGCGCTTAAGTTGTCCCCCCCCCCCCCCCGATTTTAGCGCGATAGCTCGCGCGAGAGTCTGCGTATAGTCCTGTGTCAAATCCACTTGCGCATACGCACTTTTAGGGATAAACCGCTCGCTATCTTCCACGGCATTGCCATCAAGCCCTGCTATAAGCACGCTAGAATCCAGCTCCTGCCATACCTTGAGCCAAGTCCCAAGCCCACAGCCCACATCGACAACACTACTAGGCTTATATGCTTGATAGACAAGCCCTAGCACCTTTTGGGCTGATTTGTAAGCCTCTTGCTGATCGCCGTAAAAGTCCTTATTGTAAGTTTGTGTCAAGTCCATAACTTCTCCTTGCAGTATAAATAGGCAAGGATTCTAGTATGAAATTGATTAAGGCTTATTGAATGATGAGTCTTCTTGCTTATGGTAGCTGTATTTGGGGTCATTTGCTAGGTCTTCTAGGGATTTTTGCGTGCGTTTATAGGCTTTGTAAATATTTAAAATCGCAGCTGCCACACCCCAAAATACCCCAACTCCTAGCCCCCACACACTACCACTAAGCTTTTGCAGCAAGATACCAATGCCAAGTCCTAGCAGCACTGCTACGACAATGGATATGCCTAGGCTTAGATCATAGGCACTATTGATGAGCTTCTGTGCTTTTGGCGTGGGTTTGTCGGTGCTTGTGCTGCTTGCTTGCTCGCTGCTAGTAGAATCCACTTTTTTTGCGTTCGCCCCGCTTTGATCGTCAAAAGTGGATTCTAGGGGGCTTGGGGTGAAATCCTTGCTCATCGCTCGCCCTTTGTGATATAGGCAAAGCTCTCGCTTGCTGCTTGCAAGGCTTCATCGATGATTTTTTCACTCATTGGCGCACAGATAAAGCCACTCTCAAACTGCGAGCAAGCCAAATACACGCCACGATACAACATCTCTTGATGAAACCGCGCAAACATCGCGCTATCAGCACATTTTGCATCATCAAAATTCCTCACAGGCTTAGAGGCAAAAAACAAGCCAAACATACTCCCACGCACTTGCGTTTGCAGTGGGATATTATGCGCCTTTGCGCAGGATTCTAGCCCTTGCGTAAATCGCCTAGCTAAAGCCTCAAGCCGCGCATATAGCCCCTTATCTTTGGCAAGCTTTTTTAATGTAGCAAGCCCAGCGGCAGTGGCGATTGGATTACCACTTAGTGTGCCTGCTTGATAGACTGCGCCTTGTGGGGATAGCATATCCATAATCTCCGCCCTACCCCCAAAGACTGCCAAAGGCATACCCCCGCCCACCACCTTGCCAAAGCACACAAGATCAGGCTCTATTGGCACGAAATGCTGCACGCCATTAAAGGCTGCGCGGTATCCGCTCATCACTTCATCAATGATTAGCACGATATTTTGCTCGCTACAAAGCTTACGCAAAGAGAGCAGAAACTCTGCCTCTGCAGGCACAAGCCCCATATTCCCCGCGATTGGCTCGATGATTATCGCGCCTACTTGCCCACTTGCTTCAATGCACTTTTGCACAGAATCTATGTCGTTATAGCGTGCTACTAGCGTGTGCTTGCTCACATCGCTTGGCACACCCGGCGAGCTAGGGCTGCCAAAGGTCGCGCACCCACTCCCAGCACTTACGAGCAGGCTATCGCTATGTCCGTGGTAGCAGCCATCAAATTTGATAATATCACTACGCCCGCTAAAAGCTCTTGCTAGGCGGATAGCACTCATTGTAGCCTCTGTCCCAGAGCTTACAAAGCGCACTTTTTCTACGCCTTCATAGCTAGCGATGATCGCCTTTGCTAGCAATGTCTCTGCTCTTGTGGGTGCGCCATAGCTTAAGCCATTTTGCACAGCTTCTTGCACCGCTTGTAGCACATCACTATCACTATGCCCTAAAATCAGCGGTCCCCAGCTCTGCACAAAGTCTATATAGCTATTGCCATCATTATCGATGAGATAGCAGCCCTGCCCTTTTTGGATAAAGATGGGCGTGCCACCCACACTTTTAAACGCCCTTACAGGAGAATTCACCCCGCCGGCGATGACTTGCTTGGCTTCATTGAAGTCGTTGATACTTGTATGTATGCGGTCTTCTTTATCGATTTGGGCTTGATTGAGTCGTGATTTTGGAAAATGCTCCATACTATCTCCTTAAAGTATTGATTAAATATAGTCGATTTCTTTGGGCTTTTTTGACTTCATAATGAGCCTACGCACATCACCTATACCCTTAGAAGTGCCGATCATTAGCAATTTACACTCACTAGAAATCACCGTATCTTCATCAGGCATTGCAAAGTATTTGCCATCTTTTTGCGTGATACCTACGATAAAGACCTTGGCAAAGTCGCGGAAATGCCCATCTTTAAGCTTTTTTAACACAAGCCACGAGTATTTAGGCACAAGCACTTCTTCTAGATCTAATCCGCTGTTGTTTTTGTAGGCAAATCGCTCTAGGAGATTTTGCATATCTGGGCGCAAAGCCATAGCACTAATGCGCTGTGCCATAAGCTTTGGCGCGGAAATCACCGTATCAGAGCCGAGTTTTTGCAGCTTCTGGACTTGCTCTTCAGAATCCGCACTTGAGATGATATACAAGGGCTTGCGCTTAAGCTCTTGGGCAAAGAGCTTGGCAGAGACGATGAGCGCGATATTGTCGGAGAGATTTTTAGAAAATGTTACAACCCCTCGTGCTGTGGATAAACGCGCCTTTAGCATAGCGGTGTTGGTATGGGGATCGCCGATGATGTAGTAGGGGTATTTATGCACCAAAGCTTGCTTCTCAAAATCCGGGCTAGAATCCACTACGACAAAGGGGATTTGTGCTTCGCGGAATTGCTTGGTTAGCTCGATGGTGTATTCATTGTGGTAGCAGATCACATAGTGATTGCGCAAGCGCGCGATATTACTTATCATCTTTTTCTCCTTTAAAAGTCCTGTCAAAACACCTGTATTTACGATACTAACGATAAACGCCACACTAAAGGCAATAATCGCCGCGCCACTTATCATCAAAAATGTTGTAAAAAGGATCGCTAATGCGCCAAACTCCTTTTCATTCAGCGCGCCAAAACCGGTGTTTGTAAAAGTATAAGAAGATTGGAAAAAAGCTTGGACGATATTGTAGTCTTCTAGGAGAAAATACCCTAGCGTGCCGACCAAGATAAAGACTTGGATCAGCACAAGCGGAAATCTAAAAGCCTTAAACTGCTCATAGAGCTGTGGGGAGAGATCAATATCTGGCTTTGATGAATTCCCCCAATGCAGAAGTTTTTTGAGTTTGCTAAGCAATGGGATCGCCTTACACGCTAGGCGTGCTTTTTCATAGTCCTTAGTGTAGAGGCGGCGACTTTCACGCGCATAGATGTGCCATCACTTAGCTTGATGCGAATGCTGCGGAGATTAGGGAGAGATCGCTTTTTAGTTTTGTTGTTTGCGTGGCTTACATTGTAGCCGACCATTGGACCCTTACCTGTGAAAAAACATTTCCTTGCCATAGTTGCTCCTTAGAAATAAATCGCTTAAATCACAAATTTCAAGCAAAATAAGTGGGGATTGTAGCACAATCTTTATATCCATAGACTTAAATTTGCCAAATATGCCACCAAAAGCGCACAAGATCTAGCATAAGCACAAGTGGCAGATGGGCTACTTCTGCCCTATGAAAAATCGCGCAAGCCACAAAGCCAGCAGCGCACCAGCAAGCTTGCCTAGCATAATTGGCACAATAAGACTAGGCTGAAAATTCGCACTAAAAGACAAATGATCGCCAATCAAAAACCCACCACACACGCTAAAAGCGACAATTTGGATTCTAGCTTTGGGCGAGAGATTAGCTAGCATAGGGTATGCAGCTAGGACATTGCTCGCACAAGCAAGTATCCCACCAAATAGCAAAGCATTGGGCTTATGCGATAGCTTTAATGCGGTGTTTAGCAGCGCACATAAAACAAATGTCCCAGATAGCACAAGCCCGGTATATCCAGCAATCTCTAAGGCTCTCATTGTATCGCTCTCATCTGCAAACACCGGATCAAAGGGAAAGCCCCCAAACACATAGCTAATCCCACCGCTAAAATGCTCTATAAGCAGCAGTGTAAGAAATACCTTGCCCCACATATCTACCACAAACCCAAGCACATAAAACCCCACAAGCATTACTTTTCTCACATAATATAGCCCCAAAGAAACCACTAGGCAAAAGACAGCAAGTGGCATAAGATTCCACACAATAAATGGCAAGCTAAAATCTAGCAAATAAGTGGGCTTTCCTTGTGTGGCGATATGATCTCGTATAAGCACAGGATCTAGCATAATAAACAAGCAAGACACAAGCACCCCAAATGGAATCCCTAAAAACCCAATCATAATCCCAAGTGCAAAATCCTTATGCGCTGCCTTTGGGATTATCCGCAAGCCCACAGGTATGCTAAAGACTATCGTAGCCCCAGCCATAAACCCAACAAACATCGCCATAGTCGCGCCCTCTAGGCTCTTTGCGCTTTGCATAGCGACTTGATAGCCGCCCATATCTATGGCAAGTATGCTTGTGATCGCTAGGCTTGGATCGATATGAGCTAGGCTATATAGCGGAGATACGATAGATTCTACCAATGATACGATATAAGGGATACTTGCAAAGATCCCAGCAATAGCTACAAAAATATGCCCTATGGCATAGAATCCATTCATATATGCTTGGGCTAGTGCGGACTCTCTAGCGATGATTGAAGCCACACAGCCGATCACCCCACAAGCAAGCACCACATAAAGCGCGATATTTCCAATCCACTCCATACAGTCACCCTAGAATCTAGGATCGTGCATATCCAAAAACTGCTCCAAGCAAAAGAGCTGCCACTTTTGATCCCCGCTTAAGCCCTTATGCGCCCCTGCTATAAACTCATCTCTACTAGGCTCATAGTCCCTAAGCCAAAACTCCACCTCTCTTGGCATAGGGATTTTATCTGGGATTGCTATGCCCTTATATCGCCTTGCAAAAAGCTCGCGCACCATATATTTTGGGCTGCCATTTCGTATCTTTTGCAAATCAAGGGGCTGCGCCATTTTCACCCTTTGGCAAGGGTCAAGATAGCCCATAGCGTTTTTCTCAAATATATGCCAATATGAAGTGCTAGACTCTATGGCAAAAATCTCATCAATAAATCGCACAAAGTCGATTTTCTCTCCCTGCCTATATGGCTCAAAGACTGCTTTAGTATCGACATATTCCTTTAGCACTCTTTTAGGGTCTAAAAATGTATATCGCTCTACAAACTCATCAAAGCCCCAATCCTTTGCCAAAAGCTTATCCATACCGCCAAAGACTAGATCAAAGCTCTCGCCTAGGCACATTGTCCTAACGCCCATAGATCTTGCTGTGCTTAAGCAAATATCAATAAGCGGCTCTATGCTATGGCAGGGCACGCCATCAAAGCTAAAAATACTAGGCAAACGCGCTAGAATCTCCTCCCAATAAATTGGCACGATGATATGCTCAAGCCCATAATGCTTAGCATAGAGCGCGGCTTGCTTTGTCTCATCAATGCTAGTAGGCAAAGCGTTGCAGCGCATTGTAAAAGCCTTAGCACCCTTAGGCAGATAGGAAGCTACCACAGCAGAGTCTATCCCCCCACTAAGCATAATGCCCGTGGTGCTAGGATCTAGCCCTTGCATTTGCTTTGCGATATAGAAGTCTAGCTCATCGACATTAGCGATAAGATCGTGCGTGAAACTTGGCGTGAAATTACGATGAGATAAATGCGGGAAGAAGTTTTTACTCTCATCAGCGATATAGCGGAAAGCTAGATAATGACTCATACAATAGGTTTTGTTGTCCATTTTTACTCCTTGTAAGTGGTTTGGGCGTTGGCTTTGCGCGAAAAAGCAGGGAGTTTGCGGCTCGCGGCGTCGATAGACCACAAGTCTTATCTCCTTGCTCGCCACTGCACAACCCTGCTTTTTCATCACAAAACAAGCGAAGCGAAGTTTCTTTAGAAATCCTGCCGCCTGCGGCTTGTTTATCAAACGCACTTTGAGCGTTTTTATCCCTAGAATCCACTTTTTTATTGTCATATTGAGCCGTAGGCGAAATATCTCCGTCATTGCGAGCAAGCGCGGTAGCGATTGCGCGGCAATCCATTTGCGTTTTTTCAAAAGTGGATTCTAGGGGGTTTGTGTTTTGGGCGTTTTTCTTAGAATCCGCTTTTTTATTGTGGATCGCCACGCCTTGCTGTCGCAAGACTCGCGATGACAATAGGGGGTTGGTGTGGCACACGGCTCGCGATGACAGAAAAGGCGCATTATGTGAAAAAGTGGATTCTAGGATTTTAGGACTAGAATCCACTTTTGAAAACGCTAAAAATGCAAGCGAGCCTGCAAAGGATTCTAGGGGTTGGGCGTTGTTTGTGATTTGTGCTTTAGTGTCGCTTTGGGATTCTAGGATTTGTGTCTTTGTTTGTGTGGATTGCCACGCCGACAAGTCGGCTCGCAATGACAGAATAGGGGAGTTGGCTTGTGATGTAAAAGTGGATTCTAGGATTTTTGAGCTAAAAACGGCGTTTTTTGGTGTAGAGCTGCTCGCGCTTGATTTACTAAAGAAACTGCGGCTGCGCCTTGTTTTGTGCTTTTGACTATCGGTATAGGATTCTAAGATTGTGGAGATAGAATCGTGGCTTTTCAAGCCGCGCAAGGAAGATAAGACTAGTGGTCTATCGACGAAGCGCGGCGATGAAATCCGCGATTCTAGCCCACAAGCTGAATCCCTTAAATATTTACCCCCCCCCCCCCCCGTTTGTCTGCGATACCCCCCAAACACCTCCACAAACGCATTAAGATTATAGATCATAAACTTTTCCCACGCATTGCAGCAGCTCAAATCATCGCTTTTAAACACACTAGAATCCACTTGTATATCAAAGGCTTTTTGCTTATCCCACAGGGCAAAAGGCACGGGGAAGCCCTTTTTCTCCCTAGTGATGATAGAGCTAGGCAGGTAAGATTTGGCGATTTTCTTTAGCAAAAACTTGCTCTCACAATGCGTATCGCTAAAGCTTTTATAGTCTTTAATCGGTATTTGCACGGGGGCTTTTGTATGCAGCTTGTAAGAAAAGGGCAGATTATTGACAAAATCAATAAGACTAGAATCCAAAAATACAAACCCATCATTAAAGCCATAAAAGCGCAGGGCATTAGCCCCTCTTTCTATAAGCCCCCTTGTGTGCAGGGCTTGGATAAAGTAGAGCATATAATCGCGCAAATCTTTTGGCGCATTGCTGCGAAATATTGGCGCGATCATAGCAGTATCATCGGCTATATATTTATCGTGGATTAGAGATCGCATAGTGGAGTATGAAAAGTAGCGATAATGCTCCAAAATATAGGCATAAAATTTCTGCGGCTCGCCCACATAGCTGGCATAGAGCATAAGATTATGCGAATACCCGCCAAAGACATCATCAGCCCCCTCGCCACACAGCACCACATCGCAGCAGTCCTTGCGCGCTTGGGCTTGTGCGTAAGCTAGAGGCAGCTCATTGGGGTGCAAGGGCGCGGCTTTTTGCTTGATAAGTGCCTTTAGCCAAGAATCATCGCCAAAAAACTCTTTATACCCAAGCGTCTTTTCATAATGCTTGGTGGCAAATTTCTTTGCCACTTTTCTTGCGTATTTAAACTCATCATCGCCATAAAATCCTATGCTATATGTGTAGATGTCTCTGTGTGGATACAATGCCCTGCACATCGCTACAATCAGCGAGCTATCTAGCCCACCGCTTAAGGCTATACCTATCCTCCTAGCATTTGCTACCTTTTTTTCAATGGCTTGTAGCAGCAAAAATTCTGCTATCACTTTGGCTTGCTGCATATTTGTGTATCTGCCCTGCCCAAAGGATAAAGTGGATTCTAGTCCTCTATATTCATCGCTTCTTTTAAAGCCTGCAAACATCGTGTGATGCAAAATTGGATAACGGAAGCTTAAAAAGCTTGTAACACCCTCTGGGCTAAAATCATCAAACCCACTCTCGCACACAGCCCTTGAGAGATCGTTAAAGCTAGATTCTAGCCCCACTTTGTAAAACTCATTCTCCAAGCCAAAAAGCCTTCTATGCTCTAGGCGCATTGATCTTGTCTCCTTTGCTCCATTGTAATTGTGATGGTTGTGATAGTTGTGGTAATTGTGTCTGCTTGATTGCTTCTAGCTGCTCTTTGCTCATTTGCACTCCGGGCGTTACCTGCACACCCTCGCTGCCATAGCAATAGTAGCACGCTGTGATAGGCTGATGATCTGTGATAAATCTCTGCAAGCTTTTGTAGGTAAAAATCGGCAAAGATTCCCCCCCCCCCCCGTTTGTCTGTATTTATCTGCGTTTGCTTCGTTTGCTTCTAGGTGGATAGTCTCAAAAGCTCTAGCCGCACTAGGGCGCACCACCACCCCATCGCCCCCACCAAGCCTAAAGCCCTGCATAATATGCGCGATCGTCCCCCTAGAGCAGCGCGTGATAAAGCCATTTTCCATAGTCAAGCACTCTTTGGCAAAGGTGCAAGAGTCAAAGACTTTTTGCATAGCTTTTGAGGGGAGTTGTTTTGTGTCTTTATCGCCACATTTACTCCACAGCCCTGCCCCACGATAAGTATTGCGCAAAATCACTGCTATGCCCCTTGCTTGCAGGACTTCTTCTAGCTTGGTGGCGGTTTTGGCATTCACTTGCCCATAGTTAGAGATACGCACGATTACTTTAGGGCTTGCAAGAAGCTCTAGCATAGAGTCTTTGGGGATTATCGTGGCATTTGTAGCGATACAAATAGAGTGGATTCTAGGGCTTTGCACAGCAAATGCTAGAATCTCCCTAGCATCTGGGTGGTAGAAAAACTCTCCACCTTGAAACTGCAAATACGCAATCTGCGCTTCTTTGATAAGCTCTTGCATATCAGCGATAATCTCTTGCGCTGGGTAAAAGGGCAGAATCTTTGATAAATACGGCGAGAAATTCGCGCAGTCTTGGCATTTTAGCGTGCAGTTTTGCCCCACGATTACGACAATATTGCTAATCACATTGACATATCTTTTCATCAATGCTTCTTTATAGGTGGATTCTGGTAGCTTGGCGATCGCCACTCTTGCTAGCTTGCTATATAGTCGTTTTGCTAATGATTTTTTCATCATTGCTCCTTTGTTTGAGATTCATTGCGCAATTGCACTAAGACACTATTGAGTAGCGTAGAGCTTGTGCCTTGCGTATAGGGGAAATACACAATCCTAACGCCCCTTTTAGCAAACTCTGCTTCTATACTCTGCCATTTTGGCGTGGCAAACCAATCATCACCCACAAACATCACATCAAACTTCAAGCGATCGTGCATAGCAAGCTTATCCATACTATCTTGCGGGATCACCGCATCGACAAAGCGGACAGAGCGCACGATCTCCATTCTCTCGGTAAATGGGATCACAGAACGCTTGTTTTTGTAGCTCACAAGCTCATCTGTGGTAACGCCCACAATGAGCTTATCGCACATTGATTTGGCATTGCGCAAGAGATTCAAATGCCCTATGTGAAATAAATCATACACGCCTGTGGTATAGCCTATTATCATCGTTTGATCCTTATGTATTGTGGTGGTAAGTCTGTGGGACATAAAGCACTCTCTAAGTGTTTAAAATCCTTATCTAGTGCTTTTGCTTGGGGGCTAGTTTGGCTCATATCGCTAAGGATACTATCTCGTATAATGGCACTAGCCCCACCTTTGGGGAAGTAGAAATTCTGCTGCAAAATCCAATCGCGCGAGATGATCTTTGGCATAAAGGCTTGCTGTAAATTAGCGCATAGATCGCGCAGGACTTGTAGTAATTCTTGCTTGCTTGTAGCGATAAACACGCCTTGTGCCACGCGCAACGCCCACGCGCAAATCTCTGCCATATCATCGCCTTGCGTATAAATCGTAGGCTTGCCGCTAAGAAAGGCATAAATAAGCATAGAGCTTGTATCGCTGATGATAATATCACTATCGCTAAAAGACTCCATAATGCTTGGGCGAGTATCCCAGAATCCATATTTTTCAACGCAATCTTTTATGCCCTGCCATTGCTGCTTGGATAGAAGATTGGATTCTACTAGGTGGTCATACATATTGGGGTGAGGGCGGAAATGCAGGCGGAAATGCCCTTGCTTGGCTGCTTCAATAAGCGGCTCAATATAGCGCGAAAAAGTCGAATGCGTATCTTGCGCCGCCCATCTAGGCACATACAGCACGCGCAGAGGCTTGGCGTGAGGCTTGTGGCTTGCTAGGGATATAAGGCGTTCAAAATACGCACTGCCAGAAAGCATTATGCGCAGCAAGCTTTTGGCTCCTTGCTTAGAGGCACTAAGCTTGGCGTGGAAAGGTGTGGGCGCAAAGTAATAATCATAGAAGCGCAGCAATCTATAATCATACGCGCTAATCTCATCAAAAGAAGAAAACATATACACACCATACTCGATATAGCACAGCTTAGAAATTTGGGCTATGCGTGGATTGCTCCAAGCTGCAGGGCGAAGCGAGTCATAAGGGCGCGTGGTGAAGCAATAATGCGCAGCCAAATCTTGCGGCGTGATGGGGGCATTTAGCGCGGTATCAAAGCCTATGAGACAAAGGGGCTTAGAGTTTGTAGCAAGGGTGGATTCTAGCCATTGCGCAAGCTTGGTAGCGTGCAAAGACTTGGCACGCGCCAAACTAGAATCCAAATCACTAGAATCTAGAATATCTTGCACCAAGATAGCTTGAGTCTGCACTTTTTGCGCGAAGCTCTGTGTGGATAAGCTTGCATTAAGATCATAAAACGCGCTAGATTCTACCCTAGAAGGCATAGCAAGCACGATGACTTCAAAGGCAGGATCGCCACTTAGGACTAATGCTAGAGGCTCTAACGCCTCCCAGCTATTGCCCCAATCATTGTAGAAAAGCACGCGGATTTTTCGTGCTTGTGTGGCGTGGGGCGAGCTGGGCAAATGGGATAAATGGGATAAGCGCGGCAAGAATGCAAGCGGTGGGGCGACTTTACGCGCAAGATAGATCCGCTCAAACGCCCTATCCGCGCGATATTTATAGAGATATGTGGATAGGGATTTTCTTATAGGGGGGGGGCAGCACACCTTGAGACAGGATTTCAGGGCTTTTTTAGCTTGTGTGCAGAGAGATTTCATAGCATTACCACTCAAATATTGTTTTAGCGCGTTTGATTGCAGCGTAGGGGATAAAGCCATTAGAATCTAAAGCACTTACACCATCCAAATCCCTAGAATCCATCTTTGCTACATCAAGCCAAACTCCACTATCGCTAACTTTCACCAGCACACCCACAATCTCCTGCTTATCAAGCAGTCTAATTTGCACCATCTCCCCACAAGAGAGCATAAAATGCCTAGGATTTTTCAGCACGCGCTCAATACCCGGCGAGCTTACTTCTAGCGTGTAGGCATCTTTAATCACATCTTTTACATCAAGAAATGGTGAGATAGATTGCGATACAAGCTCACAATCATCAAGACTCACCCCCCCATCTTTAATAATACTTATGCGCAAAATCTGTGCTTCATTTTCTCTAAGCACGCTCACATCATAGAGTATGCAGCCGCAAGACTCTACAATCTCCTCTAGCTCTGCCATTATAGAATCCACCCACATTATCACGCCTTTTTCTCCGCCTCATTCTCTTGGGCTATGCTTTGAAATATCCGCTCTAGGCTCTGCGCCCTAGCCATACTCTCATCGACCACAAACTCTAGCTTCGGGCATTTATACCACCCGCTATTGCTTAGCACATACTCGCGTAAAATCCCACTTGCCTTGCGCAATGCCTTTAGCACCATAGCCCTATCTTCACTATCTGTATGGATAAAAACTTGGGCGTTATATTTACCCCTAGAGCAAATCACATCAGTAATGCTTACACTACTAATCCTACTATCTTCTAAGCTGCTTAGTGCCTCTATTAAAAGCTCCTTTAGCAGGCTTTGCGTGCGCTCTAAATGCACCGACATCATACACTCCTAGAATCCTTAGTTTTGTATTTTCATTGCTTGATTTTTGGGCTTGATTTGGGGCTAGATTGTTTGTGCCTTTTGCACTTCGATAAAAGACTCAAACACATCGCCCACTCTAACATCATTGTAATTTTCTAGCATAATCCCACATTCATAGCCCTTGGCGACTTCTTTGGCGTCATCTTTAAACCGCTTTAAGCTTGCCACACTGCCTGTGTGGATCACCACGCCATCGCGGATTAGGCGGATTTTCACTCCGCGCAAAATCTTGCCATCTGTTACCATACACCCAGCGATTGTGCCGACTTTTGCAATGGTAAATATATCGCGCACTTCTGCTTGCCCTGTGTCTTCTTCTTGGATAAGTGGGGACATAAGCCCAGAGATTAGAGCCTTGACATCATCGATCACATCATAAATCACAGAATAAGTTTTGATCTCCACGCCAGATTCTTTAGCTTTAGTTTTGACAATCCCTGTGGGTCGCAGCCCAAAGCCTAGGATCATACTATTGGCACTAGCAGCAGCTAAAGCCACATCACTCTCGCTAATCCCCCCTACCCCAGAGCCTACAACACTTACTTTCACTTCATTATTGCTAAGTTTTTGCAAGCTCTGCGTGATTGCTTCAAGGCTACCTTGTGTATCGGCTTTGATGATAAGCGGGATATTTTTAAGCTGTCCTTGTGCGACCATTTCACTAAGCTCATCAAAAGAGACCTTCGTGGATTTGCTTAACTCTTTTTGCCGTAGATATGTAGCTAGCTTCTGGGCTTTCTCCCTTGCTTGACTATCACTCTCTACCACATAGAGCATACTCCCAGCACTTGGCACTTCAGATAGCCCAGCGATAGATGCTACACTTGAAGGTGTAAGCTCTTTAACCTCTCTGCCCATATCATCAACCATAGATCGCACGCGCCCATACGCCGTGCCAGCATAGATTGGATCACCTACTTTGAGCGTGCCTTGCTTGATGATGATAGTCGCCACAGGTCCCCTGCCCTTTTGCATACTGCCCTCTAGCACCACACCTTGCGCGCTTGTCTTTGGGCAAGCCTTTAGCTCTAGCACTTCAGCGTGGAGCAAAATCGTCTCAAGCAGCACATCAATGCCATCTCCGCTTTTTGCCGAAATAGGGATAAACTCATACTCCCCACCCCAATCATTGGGGACAAAGCCAAGCTCCGCGCACTCGGATTTTAGCTTATCGGGATTGGCACTTTCTTTGTCCATTTTATTCATAGCGATGATGATTTGCACATTCGCCGCTTTGGCGTGGTTTAGAGCTTCAATCGTTTGCTGCTTGACACCATCATCTGCAGCAATCACAATGATAGCAATATCTGTAACCTGCGCCCCACGGCTACGCATTTCACTAAATGCTTCGTGCCCGGGCGTATCGATAAAGCTAATAAACTTGCCATTTTTCTCCACCATATATGCACCGATATGCTGTGTGATCCCCCCTGCCTCACCGCTAGCTACGCGAGATTCTCGAATCCTATCAAGCAAAGAGGTCTTGCCGTGATCGACATGCCCCATAATCGTTACTACAGGTGGTCGCTCTGCTAAGTCTTTTTCATCAAGCAATATTTCTTGCACTTCTTGCTCTTGAGCTTGGATAGAGATAGAGATTTGAAACTCTTCTGCAAGGATCTCTATGGCATCTTTATCTAAAAAGTCATTTTTGGTTACCATAAGTCCTAGCCCAAAAAGCACTTTAATCACCTCTGTAAGCGGTCTACCGGCAGATTCTGCGAACTCATACACGCGAATTTCTTCTGGGATTGTGATCGCACTTTGAGCTACCTTGCTTGTATCTACCTGCTGTCTTTGGGGCTTTTTACGCCGCGATCGGCTAATGGAGCGATGCTCATTTAGCCACGGATTTTTGCGCTGGATTTTTACACGATCTGTGATAGCTTGACGCTCTTGGTTTTCCTTATCTTCATCGACAATCTCACGCTCACTAAAATCAAAAAGCATAATTTCATCTTGCTCTTCATCATAATCGCTTCTATGCGTGCCAAAGTCTCTATCAAGCAGCTCGATTTTCTGCTCATTACCCCTGTGCGCTACCGCGGCTTTTTTGGGAGACTTTTTAGACTTCCTAGCTCTAATTGGCTCATCTATGTCTTGATCTTGCCCCATAAGCTCTTGGATAGAGGGGGCATAGGTCTGAGACTTCTTGCTTGATGTATCTTGGCTGGCGGCTGGGCTAGCGGTCTTTTTCACAATGCGGATACCAATGTTGCGCTGGGCAAGGGTAGAATCCTTTTTAAACTCTACTTCTTGCTTTGGCTCTTGTGGGGCATTTTGCTCTGTGGTGGCTTGTGTAGGTGGGGATTTTTTAGATGATTTGATTTCTTTGACATCATTAGGCGTATCGGGAGATTCTTTGGGCTTGGGGCTTTTCTTGGCTGCTGGCTTATCTGTCTTGGTGGTTTTGGTAGCAGTCTTTGTAGTTTTAGTGGCTTTAGTGCTAGATTTTGCTGCTTTGGGCTTGGGTGGAGAGGGCATTTTATTGACACCTGTTGTAACAAACTCTGCAAGAATCTCTGCGGTTTTCACATCGACTGAGCTAGTCGTGTTTTTGACATCAAGCCCAAGCTCCTTAGCCTTCTCAAAGACTTCCTTAGGTGTCCTTGCAATATCTGCTGCAATATCTATAATCTTTACCTTATCACTCATACTTTGCCATCTCCTGGATTATTTGTAAGCTTTGGGGTGTATCTTTGATCGCACTAAATCGGCTAAGGGCTTTTAGCACTCGCTTTTCACATACCGCACAAGACCTACACACATAAAAACTCCTACCACACCTAGTCGCGTATGTAAAGCCGCTAGCCACAAGCCCATCGCGCACACAAAATCGAAGCAAAACACTCTGAGCTAAGCGAGAGCGACAGACCACGCACATACGAGTAGGCTTATAGCAAGATGTGCTAGACATACAACCTCTATTTGCATTTAGTGTGGCGCATTCTAGCTAATTTTTCTTAAAAATCCCATAGTGAAGTATGCTAACACGAATCAAGCTGTAAGCAAGGTGCAGGTGCAGCTTCTTCAAAAAGTGATCCACAAGCAAAAGTGGATTCTAGAGACAGGAGCGATCATCGCTCCTTGCGCAATTCTTTTGCCGATGGATAAACAAAAAATGTCTTGCGCTCTACTTGGATACTCTCATCATCAACCGCATAGGCGCGTATCTTGATATTTTGCAGCAAGTCCTTGTCCTCCAATGCAGAATCCAGCGGGTTTTGCGCCCTAATCGTTACGACAAGCTTGCGCTTATTGCCCTCTTTGACTACCACTGGCTCACGCGGCGAGATGATCTGCAAGCCATCATCGCCTAGAATCTCAAAAGTAAAGCTATGTGCCTTAGAGTCGGTATTTTGCACCAAAAATGTATAGTCATTATCCACCGCACCGCTCTTGCGTATGGAGTAGGCTTGGGTATTTCTATCGATATTTAGCAGCATACTCTCCTTGCCACTTCCTACAACAAGCAAGATAGAGAAAATGACCGCCAGCACCGCCACATAGCCGATCGTTTTTGCCCTCACATATCGCACCTTTGATTGCGAGCTTACCGCATTTGGCGAGCTCCATTGCACAAGCGAAGGGCGATTGTAATGCGCCATTACAGAGGTGCAGGCATCGACACATTCAAGGCAGTTGATACACTCTAGCTGCATACCTTTTCTAATGTCTATGTGCGTTGGGCATACTTTCACGCAAGCCACGCAGTTTGTGCATTCATTGGCAACATTTTGCTTCTTAGGTGCTAAGGGGTTTTTGCTCCCATCTGGCGCATACACAGCCCCACCGCGCTTGGGATCGTAGATCGCTATAATCGTGTCATTATCATAAAGCACACTTTGCACGCGTGCATACGGACACACATAAACACAAAAATTCTCCGCCAAAAGCGTTACATCAAAGAGCAAAAATAGCGCGATCCCCAGCCAGAATCCTAACAAGATTTTGTGATTTAGTGGATCACTCACATAGGCAAAAAAATCACTCGGCGGCACGAAAAACCACAAGAAATTCGCCGCTGCAAGCAGTGCTATCACAGCAAATATAGCCATAGCCAAAAGCTTCTTAAGCTTTGTGCTAAAGAGCGTGAAATCGGGCTTTTTTTGCTTGTTGTCAATGCGCTTGCGTAAGCCTAGTAGCTTTGTCTCAATCCCATCGCGATAAATCACACGGAACATCGTCTGCGGACAGCCCCAGCCGCACCACACGCGCCCCCCTAATGTCGTCATAAAAAATATCCCCACAAAGAGCATTATCAATAAAAATGGCATTAGATACAGCTCTTGGACACTAAAGACAACTCCTAGCAAATGCAGCTCTTTATGATCAAATGAGAGCAAAAAGATTTGATTGCCATTGATTTGGATAAATGGCAATGACAAAGCGATGATCGCCACACAGACATAAATCGCATATCGCCTAAAACGATAGGGTAACCCACGCTTATGCGTAGGATTTTGCACAGAATCAGTAGTTTGCATTATCTCTCCTTGACAAAACTTCCCAAATCACGATAACCAAGGCTAATGTAGCCATAATGACAGCCAAACAGCCAAATGACAGCCGAGCGAGATATGGATAGCCTTGATTCCCAAAAATTATAATATCTTAATAAAAAAAGTCAATGTAAAATCCTAAAAATATACCAAAATGATAAAACAACTAAGCATTGCGATAGCGAGAATCTGCATTGATATGCTACAATCACGCCTTTACTTCACAAGTTTATCTGCAAGGACACACAATGCTACAAACAATCAATCTTTCAATGCGTTACGCGACAAAAAAGCTCTTTGAAAATGTCAATATTAAGCTAGATTCTGGCAAACGCTATGGGCTTATCGGGGCAAATGGTGCGGGGAAATCGACATTTTTAAAAATCCTAAGCGGAGAGTATGAAGCAAGCAACGGAGAAGTTACCATAGAAAAGGGCTTAAAAATGGGCGTTTTAGGGCAGGATCAATATGCTTTTGAAGAGCTTAGTCTAAAAGATGCGGTGCTGCTAGGCAATAAGCGATTATATGACGCCATAAAACGCAAGGAATATCTCTATGAAAATGGCGATTTGAGCGATGATAAGGTCAATGCCGAGCTAGGTGAGCTAGAGATGATTTGTGCTGAAGAAGATCCAATGTATGAATGCGAAGTGGTGATTGAAAAAATACTAGAAGATTTGGGCTTTGAATCTAGTAGTCATAATGAATTGATGAAAACCCTAACCGGTGGGGATAAGTTTAAGATTTTGCTTGCTCAAGTGCTATTCCCAAAGCCTGATATTTTGCTCCTAGATGAGCCCACAAACAACCTTGACTTACACTCTATCGCGTGGCTTGAAGATAATCTCAAACGCCATCAAGGCACACTTGTAGTCATTAGCCACGATAGACATTTTTTAAACAGCGTCTGCACGCATATTTTGGATATGGATTTTGGCTCTGTGCGGGAGTTTAGCGGGAATTATGATGATTGGTATATTGCCTCAACGCTTATTGCCAAGCAGCAAGAAATGGAGCGAAACAAAAAGCTTAAAGAAAAAGAGGAGCTAGAATCCTTTATCGCGCGTTTTTCTGCTAATGCGAGTAAAGCCCGTCAAGCCACAAGCCGCCAAAAGCAGCTTGAAAAGCTTAATATTGAATCTCTAGCCGTTAGCTCTAGGCGAGATCCTAGCATTGTGTTTAAGCCCAATCGCCCCATTGGCAACGAAGCCCTAGAGTGTGAGAATATCTCAAAAAGCTATGGGGATTTATGTGTGCTAAACAATGTGAGTTTGAAAATTTTGCCCGGGGATAAAATCGCTATCATCGGTGCAAATGGCGTGGGCAAAAGCACTTTATGTAAGATTCTAGTAGAAGAGTTAGCTGCGGATTCTGGGCTAGTCAAATGGGGGGCGACCACGCAAAGAGGCTACTTCCCACAAAATGTGAGCGAAGAGATAAGCGGAGAAGAGAGCCTGTATGAATGGCTAAGGGGCTTTGATAAGAAAAAAGAGAGTGGGGAAATACGCAATGCGCTTGGGCGAATGCTCTTTAGCGGTGAAGAGCAAGAAAAGCCCATAAACGCCCTAAGCGGTGGGGAAAAGCACAGAATGGTGCTTAGCAAACTTATGCTAGAAGGGGGGAATTTCTTGGTGCTTGATGAGCCTACAAACCACCTTGATTTAGAATCTATTATCGCACTAGGTGAGGCGTTGTATAAATTTAGCGGGAATGTGATTTGCGTCAGCCACGATAGGGAGCTCATTGATGCTTATGCAAATAGAATCATTGAGCTAAAAGTGGATTCTAGCGGGAATGGTGCAGAAATCATAGACTTCCGCGGCAGTTATGAGGAGTATTTAGAATCTAAAGGGGAATGATAGATGAGTGGGCATAAAGAAAAGATGAAAAAATTTTATGACAGGGTTTTAGGGATATACGATAGTGATAAGTATGAAAGCTACCGAGAGCAAGAAAAGGTGATTGAAAATATTTTTAGTGAAAATGGAGTTTTTGCTAAATTGGGGCGAGAAAATTTAGAGCAAATTGTGCTACTAAAGGTTTCTGTGCTAGATAGCTTTTATAGCACTAATCTTGCAAAATTTGGTATTTATGAAGTTGCTAAACACATTGCCGAACTTGAAGTAGAGAGTAAAATCCACCAAAAAATACGCAATGCTAACCCAAAAAATTATGATGAATTAAAGGGTATTATTGAGCAAATCGCAGAATGTGAAAGAAAAGATAGTAAGAAAAAAGTCTTTTACTCCTTTGCGACAAAATACTGCTTCCACCACAATCAAAACGCCTTTAGAATCTATGATAGCTTTGTGCGTGAAGTGTTGGTGTTGTTTAATAATGGCAAAAGTGATACAAGCAATAAGTTTGCGGATATACCTAGTGAGCTAGTAGGCACAAATTTTTTTGAAAAAAAGCTTATTGATACAAAGCTTAGAAAACTTGAAAACTACGATACTTTTCTCCAAGCCATTGATAGATTTGCTGAGTTCTATGGGCTTGAAAATGAAAAGACACGAGATTTAGATCATTTTTTATGGATTCTAGGGAAAGAAAATAGACAAAAGAAACAATAGGGTGAAAATGATTAGCAGAAAATAGCTTTTATAAAAGTGGATTCTAGCTCCAAATCTTTAGCCTTGCTATTTTCCTAGAATGCACTTTCACGCAAGATATGGTATCATCGGCACTTTCACAAGCCCAAAATTTAGGAAAAATATGACTACTCTACACAATATACACTCAAACAAAATAATCACAATTAGCTTACTAGCAATAATTCTTATAGGGGGGGGGGCTTATATATTATCGCCCAAGCGTGTCTTTCAATCTTGATGATGCGCTGATTTTTTTCAATATCATAGAATCTAAGCCCATTTATTGGGGGGTCGATCACTTTGACAAAGGTAGATTCTACCCACTAGCCTTTATGGATCTCAATCTCTTAATGTATTTATTTCCCACAAGCGATATTCTTGCAGCCCCTAGAATCTACTTTTTCGCAAATGTTATGCTATTTACCCTGCTTGCTTGCGTGATGTTTTACCTGCTTATACAAATCGTGCCGCTCTCATATAGTATGCTAGCGTTGCTTATATGCTTTATTAACCTTGGCTTTGTGATTGTGTTTATGGGGGTTTGCTTTCCAGAGAGAGTGCAAGTCGTGTGGCTTAGTGGGTATATTTTGGGGCTATTTTTCCTAGCTTACGAGCAAAAGCGTGTGGCATTGTGGGCGGTGGTATGTATCGTGTGTGGTGGGGTGAGTATGTTTTACAAAGAGCCAGATTGTGTGTTTATCTGTGGGAGTTTGGCTCTGCTTCTTGGGCTTAGATATTTCTATGGATATACAAGCGGTGTGCCAAAAAATCGCGCTGATATGCCTATTATCATCGTGGGGCTTGTGCTATTGCTTGTGGCGTGTGTATTTATGGGATTATACCTGTGGCTTGTGGTGCCACATATCCAAAAATCCTATGCTAACTTTGGGCTAAAAGATATGCAAGTAGCAAAAGATATGATAAATGCCCTGCTTTATCACCCGTTTTTGTTTCTCTTTGCTCCAGCGGTGCTGATCGTGCGTATCTACAAAGTATCCCAAGCCATAAAAAGTGATGACAAAACAGCTCTAAATTCTCACTATGCCTTTTATGACTCCTTGCTTATCGCTGCCCTAGCCTATGGGGCTAGCTATTTTGTGCTGATGATTTTCACGCCTTATTACTTTTTCCCTTGCTATGTTATGGCGTGTTTGCCTGTGGCATTTTATACAAAACTTTACTATAAGCATTTGCGCAAGCTCTTTGTAGTAGTGTGCCTAATACACGCTCTAATCAATATCCCAAGCGCGCTCTCGCACTACACAAGCATTAAGATTCTGCCACCACATTATCTGCAAGCCGCACAATTTCTAGCAAACTACACGCACACAAATCCTAGCACCAAAATCTTTATGCTAGGACAGAATCAAGATCCGCTTGGCAAAGTGTTTTACGGATACTTAGGGTGGTTTGTGCGATATTTTGGCGGCAGAGATTTTGACCTAGCGACCAATCTACCGCCCACTACCACGCCTCATATCGACCTCTCTTCTCCATACAGCATCTTTAACTCCCCTACTCTCCAAACGCCAAAAAGTGGCGACCTACTCTATTTAGACTCCTACACGCAAGCCCACATCACGCCGCAATATCTCGCCAAACTTCGCGCAGATTATGAGGAAATATTTGCTTCTAGCTATGCTGGATTCTATGATATTAGCCCAAAAACTCTTGCCAAATATGCCCTAATCACCCACGCACCACAATATGCCAAACATCTAGCAAACAATATCTTTCACGCACCACTTGGAGTATATATCTACCGCGTGCGCTAGAAAAACCCAAACACAATATGGATCCCGTGTGTCATCTCTGCCATAGCAAGGGGATTATTGACGGGATAGAAGCTAGCGCGATAGAGCAAGTCTGCATTCACAGGGAAAAACTTAAATAAAGCAACCCCCACTTCAATATACCCACCAAACACACTAGAATCCAGCCGATGAGCAGCAAGCATACCGCCCCCTAGAGCAAAAGAAAATAGCCCGGCATTAGGCTTATTCCAAGAATGCACATAGAGCATAGCCCCCAAAGAATGCGTAGAGACCGCTGTCTTAGCATAGAGATATTTCGCACGCACACCTATATCTAAATCATTGAGAAACACATAATTCTTCCCCGCGCTAGCACCGATATTTATCCCCATAGCACCGCCATTTGGCGTGTTGAAATCAATGCTTGAGCCTATGTGAAAGCTCGCAAGCTGCCACCAATTACCAAAATAATCATTCCGTGCTTGTGTTTGGGGATCTAGCCCGTAGAGCTTCACCCCACACAAACACGCAAAAACCACCACTCTAAAAGCTCTCATACCAAACCCCTTAGCTAAATGCGCACATTATAGCCTATATCTCTATATCAATGCCAGATTCTAGCCCTAGGAAGCTTGCTACCTATGCGCTTAGCCTTTGCTATAAACTCTAGCGGCGTGCGCGTGCGCTTCGCCACTCGCAAAAGCCTGTGTTTATGGCGCGGAGCTATGGCAAAGAGCAGCTCATACTCCTCCCCACTTTTATATGCTGGTATGCGCGATTTTGTGAGAGAGCTAAAGCGCAAGTGATTTAGCGCACTAAGCGTGTGCAGCTCTCTTAAAACCCCATCAGATACATCAAGCCCCACCCTAGCAAAAGGCGCGATAGCCGCGATAAATTGATCACGCAAACAAGGTGCGATAAACCGCGCAAACCGCTTAGAATGCGCGATCTTACCACCTCTAAGTAGCCACAAAAGCGCATAAAGACTCTGTCCAACCCTCCCTGTGCAATACACCAAATCCCCAGCTTTTAGCCCCTTGCGCCCTAAAATCTTGCCATTTGGCACGCCAAGCATCGTGATATGAAAGGCTAGACTCTCTCCTTTCATCGTATCTCCACCGATAAGCTTGACATTATAGCTCCTAGCGACATTGGCTAGGGCTTGGGCGATTTGGGTGATTTCTTTAGCTTGCAAATGTGGTAGCGCAACGGACAAAAGCGCGTATTTTGGCAGAGCATTCATCGCAAACATATCAGAAATATTGATAAGCATAGCCTTAGTAGCGATCTCTTCTAAGCTCAACCACTCGCGCTTAAAGTGTATATGCTCACAGAATCCATCAGCAGCGACAAGAAGCTCCTTATGCTTGCCTAGCACTCTAGCAAAACTACTGCTAGAAATTCCTTGTAAATGCCTATATTTTGGGCTTTTGATTCTAGGGGTAAAAAAGTGGATTCTAGGGCTTATACGGCTTACATCTTGCAGTAGCACGGCATCATCTCCCACCCCAAGCAATACTCCAGATTTATGTAAAGCAGAGATGAAAAGCCTCTCACAATCCATAGCGCGCGATCCTTTGCCCAAAGCGCACTGTCTGCTCTAGCGATGATTCTAGACTAATATCTTGCATAATAAGCACGATTGTAGAGCCCATTTGAAAATGCCCAAGCTCATCGCCCTTTTTCACTGATATGGGTGTATCATACACATAAATATCTCTAGCATTTGGCTTGGCATTAGTATCAATCCTAGAATCAAAGTGGAATATCATCTTGCCTACATTAAGCGCACCCACAGCCACGAAGTAGATTCTAGTGTTGTGTGGGGTGTTTGCCACAAGCACGACCCGCTCATTACGCACAAATAAATTGCTATTTTTGCGCAACGATGGAAAATTCACAGGCAAAAGCTCTCCGCCAAAATATCTAGCCTCCACGATCTCCATATCACAAGGCGCGTGATAGCGGTGATAATCGCGTGGGGAGAGATAGAGATTGACATAGCTAAAGCCATCTACCTCACCTTTTGGCGTGCCAAGAAACTCATCTACAGGATAGGACATTCCTTTAATCTGCAGGGCAAGATTCTCACAAACTATGCCTTGCTCTGTGATAAGGCTATCGCTTGGAGAGATGATAGACTCACTGCTAGAATCCACTTCTCTCGCACGCTCTAGCTTTCTTGTAAAAAGTGCATTAAGCGTAGGATAGAAATCAACCGGAGCAAAATCACTCAAATCAATACGGAAAATCCGCACATATACACGATTAACAATACGCTGAAACCACTTAGGAAACGCGCACGAAGCAAACTTACCAAAAAGCCTAGAGAGAGAGTTTGTATCCATACTTATCCTTTGCTAGATTCTAGATTAACGCTTATAAAAAGGCGATGATGGCTTCGATGGTTTTGGCTTAAGTGTATAGGTAGGATTTGGATTGATCTGTAAATCCTGCTTTAAGATACGATAATTATCGCAGCCTTGCTGCAATCCCGCATTGCAAGTATAGGCATAAAGATCAAGCGCGTAGCGTGTGTTTTGCGTAACACCAAGCCCCTTTTGGTATAGCACACCTAGATTATTACAGCTCTTCACATCAGCAGAATCACACGCCATTTTGAAGTATTTTGCCGCATAGGCATAGCTTAATGGCACGCCCTCAAGCCCATTAGCATACATATATCCAAGATTAGCGCAGCCTTTAATATCCCCAGCATTGCAGGCGACATAGTTTAGATCCGCTTTAGAAAGTGCATTTTTGTTTTTGCCATAAATATTTTTGGTATTACTCATAAGCCCTAGGTTATAGCAGCCTAGATTGCTACCGCCATTACACGCGAGCTTATAATAACGAATCGCTTTGAAAAAATCTTTAGCGACTCCATCGCCATTGGCATACATAAAGCCCAAATTATTACAAGCAATCGCATCGCCACCTTGACAAGCAGTCATATAAAATTGCACTGCTAATTCTTTATCATCTTTGCTTGCATTGGTTTTTTCATTATAGAGCATAGCAAGATTGGTGCAAGAAGTAGGATCACCAGCAGAGCAACCCATCTCATAATATCTCTGTGCTTTTTGGAGATTGACATCAACACCCTTGCCTGTGGCATACATTGTCCCAAGTCCAAAGCAGCCAGATGGATTTCCGCCATCACAAGATTTCTTAAACAGCGCAAAAGCCGTTGCTACATCATTTTTCTTCATCGCATCCATTGCGGCTTTTAGCTGGGCGGTTGGAATATCTGGTGAAGTAAGCCTATCGCTTAGGGGATATTGATGAGGCAAAAGATCGGCGTCTTTTGGTGTGAAATTGGCATTAAAGCTTGGGTCGCTTGGATCTAGTGGGATATTTTCATTGTTTAGAGCATTGTCAGCGAGATTTGGATTCTGTGAGGGTGGGGGGAGATTGCTATCGTTGTATTGCGCACCATCTTGGGCTATGGCATCTCTATCAAGTCCGTAGGTAAATCGCCCTTCTTCATCGGCTGCATATAGTGCCGATAATGAGAAAAACACGCAGCCAAGCACCATAAACACGCAACCTTTATATGCGTTAATAACACTAGTGAAACTCCATTTTTTTTCTACAATCCTTGTCATACTACACTCCATAAATCACTTTACTTCACAAAAACCTAGATATACTAAAGCAAAAGACATTCCCAAAACAACAACACAGACAGCAAACAAAAATGAACCAACATAAAAAAATCAATAAACAAAAAAGGATAAGAAGAATCTAGTAAGTGGTGTCCTCGGCGGGATTCGAACCCACGACCTTACGATTAGGAATCGTACGCTCTATCCTGCTGAGCTACGGGGACAAACCCCATAGAATGGGGGTAGTGAAAGTTATTTTTTCGCTACAAGATCTTTTAGGCTTTTGCCTGGTTTAAATTTTGGCACATATTTATCTTTTGTGCTATAAGTTTTATTAGTTCCTGGAACTTTACCAGACTTACCTTTTTGCATAACAGCTTCAAATTTACCAAAGCCGACAAGCTCAACGCTTTTTTTCTTACTCAACGCTTTCTCTACTGCTGCGATAAACGCATTTACAGCGATTTCTGCATCTTTTTTGCTTGGAAGTTTTCCTGCATCTTTTACAAGATCGACAAATTCTGCTTTATTCATTGTGTCTCCTTAAGGTTGAAATATAAAGCGGATTTATTGTAGCTACTTTATGCCTTAAAATCAAGTATCCTGCGCTATTTTCATCATTTATGCCAACAAAATGTCAAAAGTGGATTCTAGGGGGATGGTGGATTCTAGGACTTTGGGACTAGAATCCACTTGTGCGATTTGAGCATTGGCGGTGTTTTTTAAAAAGTGGATTCTAGGAAATATGCTTTGTTTTTGTGGATTGCCACGCAAGGCTCGCAATGATGATAATAAAGGTGTTTTTCACACAAAGCCTATTTACTTCAAAGTCGGTTTTACTGCAAAAGCCCATTTTACTTCAACACGATTCTAAGGATTGCGGTAGGGCTTTTGGAGTTTTTTGGGGATTTCTAAAGAAACTTCGCTTCGCTTGTTTTCAAGCCGCGCAAGGAGATAAGGCTCGAGTGTCTATCGCGTGAGCTAGGCGAAGAAATCCGCGATTCTAGCCCAAAAGACAATGCATAGCCGCATTGCCCACCCAAGACTAAATCGCTAGAGAAGTCGCCCACCACAAAGAAACTACAAATCTAATAGCCTTAAAACCTGCTGCTTATAGCACTCCAAATCCTTTTGCGAAGTAGCCTCAAAGCGCGTTACAAGCACAGGCGTGGTATTGCTCGCGCGCACCAAAGCCCAGCCATTGTCAAATATCACACGCACGCCATCAATAGTGATGATCTCTTGGGTATGTGGAAAGTCTGCGGGTGGATTCTCCAAAGCTTTCTGCAATGCCGCAATTTGTCCAAACTTTTTCTCTTCTGTGGTGGCAATTTTTTCTTCATCAGTAGAGTAGAGCTTAGGTAGCGCATTGATGAATGATTCCATTTGCGCTGGAGTCATCTCAAGGAACAGCTCCAATGCCCGAAGAGCCGCATATAAGGCATCATCATAGCCAAAATACCTATCATTAAAAAATATATGCCCGCTCATTTCAGCCGCTAGGTGGGCATTTAGCTCCTTAAGCTTTGTCTTTAGATTGCTATGCCCAGTTTTATACATCACAGCCTTGCCTATGCGGTTTATCTCATCATACATCACTTGCGAGCATTTCACCTCGCCTATCACAACAGGGCTAGCAATATGCTTTGCCATATCTTTGGCAAACAAAATCGCCATTTCATCGCCTTTATAGTTGTGATTCTCACTCATCAATGCCACCCTATCAGCATCGCCATCAAAGGCTATGCCTATGGGGACTTGGCGTGATTTCATCGCAGCTTTTACATCGCGGAGATTTTTTTCTTCACTTGGATCTGGGTGGTGATTGGGGAATGTGCCATCTGGCGTCTCAAAAAGGCTAATATGCTTGATATTTAGAGCTTTTAGCACCGGCTCCAAGCCAATTGCACCCACACCATTACCATAGTCAAACACCACTTCATAGGGAAAATCTTTGAGCCTACTAAAATGCTTGATAAAAAACGCTTGATACTGCCCTAGCATATCCACTTCTACGGCGGCTTTACTAGCTGGGACATAAGCGACATTACTACTAGCAATCTCCCTGCCTAGCTGCTGGATCTGCTCCCCATAGAAAGGCTTTTGAGAGATTGTGATTTTAAAGCCATTGTATTGCGGTGGGTTATGACTACCTGTAATCATTATTGAGCTTTTTAGATTCTGGTTTTGAAATGTCGCGAAATACGCCACAGGCGTGGGGATCATACCCATAAACACCACTTCTACCCCACTTAGCAAGATCCCATCTTTTAGCCACTCATACAAAATGGGCGAATGCGTGCGTGCATCATAGCCTATGGCGATACTTGTCTCACCAGCTTGTAGCACCCTTTTGCCAAGCCCAAAGCCAATGGCAAATACACTCTCTTTTGTGAGATTTTCTTCATAAATGCCACGGATGTCATACTCTCGAAATATACTCATATCCATACTACTCTCCTTTGTTGCTTATGTGCTTGTGATTATAAAAATATGTAGCAAACCAATAGCTACATTTAATTGCCTGAAGCATTAGAATCCACTTTAGCAGAATCTACCTGTATCGGCGGCTCCTTGCTTGATGATTTGGCTCGCTCTTGTAGCAGCTCTTTTGCCTGTGTGCAGAGTGTTTTCCACTCGTTTTGGTCCGCACTTTTAGCGCATTTGTCAAAATATTTCAACGCAGATGGCGCGTTATTTAACACATCATACAAGCTAGCGATACGATAGAGCAGCTGTGTAGAATCCACTTCCGTAAGCTTGGTGGATTCTAGCGGTAGCAAGAGTGCTAAGGCTTGATCATATCGCTTCAATTCTCGCAAGACATTAGCAAGTGCAAACTCTGCATAAGGGCTAAACTCATCGGTTTTAAATGCTTTTTGCAGCTCGATGATTTTGCTTGCATATACTTCTATGCTTGTTGGGTCTTTTTCATCGATTGCATAGCCCAAAAGTGTCGCATATACAGGGATTATGCGCTCATCTTTAGCAAAATGCTCCTGCAAAAATGGCAGAAGTTTTTTGGCTTCGTTTTTGGATTCTAGGGCTTGCAAAATCGCAAAAAGCGTGAAGGCAATATCATAATGACTCTTTTGGATTTTGGCGAGATTTAGCGCATCGCGCGCTGCAAGAGAGGCTTCTTTATATGCACCAAGCTTGTAGAGATTACTAGCGATGCGATAGAGCCAGAGCAAGCGCGTGCCTTGATCTTTGCTTGCTTCTGCCATACCGCTAGCAATCTGCTTAGCGATAGTATTTAGCCCTGCCTCATCGGCGCAATCAAACGCTACAAGCTTTTGAGCAGAGTCTAGATTATAAACAGAAGTTTGCATAATGTAGCCAATAGCCTCTTTGCAATTTTTTTGCGCGATGGCATCTTTAAGCAGTGCATCTAAAGCTTGCTGGCGATATGGGCTAGAATCTTCATCTTTATAGAGCGCGAAAACTTCTTGATATTTATGCTTTTGTAGCAGGATTTGGGCTGTAAGTTCCTTAGCCTTTGTGGCTTCTTGTGTGTTGGGGTATTTGCTGATGAGATACGCATAATGCTTAAGCTTCTCCTCATCGCCACCATCTATGGCAAACAAAATCGCATCATCTCTATCTTGCACGACTTTGGCTCTCTCTGGGTGGTCCTCGCCAAAGACTTGGATATATTGCTGATTTGCCTGATGGGCTTGCTCAAAATCTTGTGCCTGCTGATAATAATCCCCTAGCACAAACATCTTCTCTTCTTTGAAGTATATATCATCGCTATTGTCAGCTAAGTATTGTGTGAGAGTGGCAATCATTGGATAATCCTTAGCTTCAAGCAATGCGCTAGATAGCTCTTTGGTAATCTCGCCATTATCTAAGAAAAACTTTGGATAATTGGCTAGCACTTTATTGACAAGCTCTGTTGCATTTATGGAGTTTTGCTGCTCTAGCTCAAATATCGCCCACTCTATGGCAATCTCACTTGCACTTGGTATGTCTTTGGCATCGATATACGCTCTTTGGAAATAGATCCGCGCTTGCGTAGGGGCGTGAGTCTTGACAAGATTGGCAAGCTGCATTTGTGCCAATGGTGTAAATTTGGATTCTGGATATTCGCTACTAATGCGTTTATAGTAATGCTCCGCTTCTGTTGGGATATTATCCTTTCTATATGCAGCGGCAAGGATATATAAAATCTCTGGCACATCTGGATCAGCAGCAAATATCCGCACCCATTCTAAAGCGGATTCTATCAAGACATCTTGCTCTTCAAGATCAAGCTTAGAGCTTGCGATAATGCGATCATAAGTGAGATCGCGGCGGAAGACAGAATTTGGATTTTGCTGTAAGGCTTCATTGATCTCTGTGATTGCACCGATATAGTCTTTGCGCTCCATGGCAGTTTTGACCCGAGAGTAGATTTCAAAATCCTTATTTTTTGTCGCTTTTAGGGGTTTGTTGTCAGTATTTAGCTCGGGAATTGTTGGAGTCTGCTCGCCTAGGATTTTCACAGGGAAATGCAAGCCTTGCTTAAAATTCTCGTGAGAGAGAAAGGGTATAGTCTTTTTATACCCCACAATCTGCCATAGATGTGCGGTGGTGCTTGGATATTTATCGATACTAAAATCCTGCTTTGGGCTTTTAGGAATAGCAAAGAGCTTTTGCTGGTGTTTAGGATAAATATAGAGCCAAAAATCCCCATCTATCATCTTATAGGACACACGAAAAAAGCTATTTTCTAGCCCGGGGAATCCACGATCGGGTATGCGTGAAATCTTACACTCAATCGACACTGCCTTGCCATACGCATCTAGCACCTCACCACAAGTGAAAGCGGAGTCATTGCGCAAGGTCAGCACAGAAAAGTCCTCCCCTGCCTCCTTGCCAAAGGTTGTAGAAATCTCTAACGCACTTATCTGGATAGCACAAGCACACAGCAATAATCCCAAACGAGAGAAAAATAGCTTCACCAATCAATAAGCCCCGATCACATATTTTCCTATAAAATCAAGCAAAAACTGCACCATAAAAATACTAACACAACAAACAACCGCCATCAGCCAGACAACTAGCTTAGATACAGAAGTGGCATTATAGAAAAAGTCCGCTGCATTAGGAGCTTGCGTAGTTGGCAGAAACATCGCAATAACAGGGCGCAAATAATACACCACCGCGATGGCACTATTTATCATCATAATAAGCCCTAGATACACATAATCCGCACTAAAGGCACTCATCACCACCGCCACTTTTCCAAAAAACAGCCCAAATGGCGGAATCCCAGCAAGCGAGATGAAAAACACCCCAGCAAGCACCGCATAAGAAGGCAGCACGCGCACCAAGCCGCTAAAATGCCGATACTCATAAGTATCGCTTGATGTATTGCGCACAAACCACAATAGCCCAAATGCCCCGACATTGCTAAATACAAACAAAAACCAATACAAATACAGCGCACTAAGGCTCATTTGTGTATTGATAAGAATACAAGCAAGCACAAATCCAGAATGCGCAATAGAGCTAAAAGCAAGCATTCTTTTTATATCTTTTTGCACAAGGGCTGCGATATTTGGCAAAGTGATTGAAAGCACCACAAGCACATAGAGTGTATTATGCACCCACAAAGCACTACTTTGGATAAACATACTAAACACATTGATAGCCACAGCAAAGGCAGCGATCTTTGGGATAATAGACACGACTCCAGCGACAATGGCATTTGAGCCTTGATAAATATCAGGCATCCACGAGTGAAATGGCACGGCAGAAGTCTTAAACCCAAGCGCACCAATCATAAACACAACCCCAAGCAAAATAGCAGATACAGAAATATAGTTGCCAGATAGGATTGCAAATTCAAGCGCATTAAGATCAAAGTTCGCACTAGCAAAATACCAACACAACGCCCCCATAATAAAAAATACGCTAGCAAGCACACTAAAGACAAAATACTTTATCCCAGCCTCTATGGCTCTAGATGTGCCGCTTAAGGCGATGAGTGCCACTAAAGACAATGAACCAATCTCAAGCCCAAGCAAAATGATAAGCAAATGCCGACTTGATACCATAATGTCAAACCCAGCAATCATTAGCAAGTATAAAGGATAAAACTCCCCTACCCTAGTAGCATAATCAGCCTTTTCTTGCTTCGTGAAAAAAAGCACGATAAACACAAGCGCGGCAAACTCCATTGTTACTTGCGATAGGATTGTTATGCCGTTAATATGAATAAGTGAGAAAAACGAGCTACCCACATCAAGCTGCAAACTACAAAGCACGCTTAAAGCTAAAAACACAGCACATAGCGCGACATTTACTCCGCGAAACGCTCTGTCAAAAACTCGCACAAACACATTAGCAAGCAATAAGATCAATGCCCCTATAATAAGCACAAGACTTGGCAAAATCGCGCCTAATGACAACTCAGCAAATTCTAAAGGAGGTAAAAAGTTCATCGCGCTTCTCCAGAAAAAAGTAAATCAGCTTGAGTGGCAGAGCTAGATTCTATACTAGAATCCACTTTGGCAAAATCTAGTTCCCCTACGCTATCACCACTTACAATACTTGAAGATTTTATGCGCTCAAGTGTGCGCTCCTGCTTGGATTCAAGCGTAGTAAGCAATGTCTTTGTCGCGCTATTTTGCGCACGCATAGACATTGTCTCTAGCATTGGCTTAACCCCAGAATCTATAAGCGTTAGCAATGGCTTAGGATAGACTCCAAGCACGATAACACAAGCAGAAAATAGCCCTAGCACGAGCTTTTCTCGCACATCAACATCGCTAAACTTCGCTAGCTTTTGCTCTTCATCTGTTTTGCCAAAGAAAAGCCTTTTATACAAGCTAAGCATATATGCAGCCGATAAAATAATAGTTAGCCCCCCAAGAAGCGCAATAAGTGGATAAGTCGCAAATATGCCAAGCAAGCTTAAAAACTCCCCTACAAAGCCTATGGTCAAAGGGAGTCCAACATTTGCCATCGTGGCAAGCCCAAATATCGCGCAAAAAATCGGCGCAACCGCAGCCACACCTTTCACAGAATCTATCTGCATTGATCCTGTGCGCTTGGCAAATGCACCAACCAACATAAACAGCATAGCCCCCACAATGCCGTGCGCAAACATCATAAACACCGCACCAGAAATCCCAATAAGCGTGAAAGAAAATACCCCAAGCACCACAACACCCATATGCGAGATAGAGCTATAAGCGATCACTTGCTTCATATCTGTTTGCGCGTAAGCAAGCATTGCCCCATAGATAATCATAATAAGCCCAAGCACCAAAATCCACAAGCTAAGCTCAATGCTCGCATCTGGGAAGAGTGGGAGACAAAACCGCACAAGCGCATAAGTCCCCATTTTTAGCAGTAGCGCGGAGAGCACCACAGAGCCAAGTGTGGGGGCATTGCCATAGGCTTTAGGAAGCCACGCGTGGAATGGGATAATGGGGATCTTTACCGCAATGGCGATAAAAAACGCTAGAAAGAGCCAGAGCTGATAGCTCGGTGGCAATGGCATAGAGAGCCAATCAGCCAACTCAAAGCTAAAATGCTTGAAATGCAAGAAAAACAAAAATCCATAATACAAAATCCCCACAAGCATAATCAGTGAAGCAAAAAATGTATAAAGAAAAAATTGCAACGCAGCTTTGATCTTATCGCCGCTACCCCACACGCCAATCATATAGAGAATCGGCAGTAAAGATAGCTCCCAAAACACATAAAACAGCACGAGATTTTGCGCACTAAAAACCCCCATAAGAATGGATTCTAGCAATAGCAAGCACGCGACAAAATGGCTAGCAGGTGTTTTGCCGTGTAAAAACATCACACTAAGCAATATCACAATAGCATTAAGCAAAATCAATGTAAGCGAAACCCCATCAATCCCAATATGATAGCTAATCCCAAAAGCAGGAATTAAAGCAAACATATTTTCAAACTGCAAGCTAGGATTGCTACTATCAAAATACCCACACAGCACCGCCACTAGCACAAGCTCGATCATCGCACAACTTACACCAAAAAACTTCGCCCCCCTATCATCTAAGGCAAACACAACAAGCCCAGCTATAAATGGGAAGAAGATAACAATACTTAATAAATACTCCATAGCCTACCTCACAAAGACTAATTGACTTACTAGCAAACTAAGCAGCAAAAGCAAAATACCAAAGACCATAAGTCGTAGCACACTGCTTATATTGCCATTTTGCAAGTATGCACACATCGCAGAAAGCCACATCATCACCTTGCCCACTGCTTGCATACTTTTATCAAACACCAATATCTCAATCTTCTGCCACAGCACACGACATAGCACGCCAAAAGCTTTAGAAAATAGCAATTCATAAAGCTTTGGTATGTAGTATTGCTGCGACAAAAGCGTGTAGAAAAAGTTGCGACTTGGAGTATAGGTGAAGTTTTTGTATTTAAAAAACGCCACAATAATCCCCAAGCAAGAAGCCCCAAGCGCAATCCCAGCTAGAGACTCTGCACTCAAGTGTCCGTGGGGCATTTCAAACACTGCAATATACTTCAACGCCGATATAATAGGATCATAAAATACCCCAGCCACAATAGCAAGCACCGCTAAAGGGAGCATTGCATAGAACATAAGCGGGCGTGCTTCGTGTGGATGATCAATCGCGTATGCCTCGCTAGATTTTGGCGAGAAAAACACAAGCATAAATAAACGGAAGCTATAAAATGCTGTCAAAAACGCCCCGAACACAAGCAATCCCCATAAAACTTTATACTCTGTATTAAAGCTAAATTCTAGAATCAAATCTTTAGAAAAATACCCAGCAAATGGCGGTATCCCACACAAAGCAAGATTACCAATAAGCATAAAGATCATTGTATATTTCAATGGACGCACAAGCCTCCCCATACGCGTAATATCAAGCCCATCGTGCATAGCGTGCATTACATTCCCAGCCCCAAGGAATAAGAGTGATTTAAAAAACGCGTGGGTAAAAAGATGAAAAAGAGCGATCCAATATGCTCCAAGCCCAGCTGCTACAAACATATACCCAAGCTGTGAGAGCGTAGAGTAGGCGATAATGCGCTTTAAATCCCTATTGACAAGAGCCATAGAAGCAGCAAATAGCGCAACAAACGCGCCAAGATAAGCGATCGCTTCGCCAATATGTGGGATTTCCATATAGATGGGGTGAGCCCGCACAATGAGATAAACACCAGCTGTTACCATTGTGGCTGCGTGGATAAGTGCTGATACAGGTGTGGGTCCCTCCATCGCATTTGCCAGCCAAGTATGCAAAGGAAACTGCGCGGATTTCCCCATCGCACCGATAAAAAGCAAAATCCCAGCCCAGCTAAGAATGCTTGAAGAAAGCTGCATTTCATCACCGCGTATAGCAGAAAAAATCTCTTGAAAATTGAGTGTCCCAAAGCTCCAAAAAAGCAGAAAAATCCCAAGCAACATACCCAAATCCGCGATGCGATTGCTAATAAATGCCTCCATAGCAGCGAAATTCGCACTATGCTTGTGATACCAGAATCCAATAAGCAAATAAGAGCAGACTCCTACCCCCTCCCAGCCGACAAATAGTCCCAAGAAATTATCACTTAGCACTAAAAACATCATAGAAAACACAAACCCACTAAGGAAGCTAAAATAGCGGTTGAAGCCTTCATCATCGTGCATATAGCCAATGGAGTAAATATGCACAAGCAGCGATACAAGAGAGATGACAACAATCATCACCGCAGTAATCATATCTAGGCTAAAGCCAAAATCTACTGCAAAGCTCCCGCTTACAATCCAATCAAAAAGCGACACAGAAAAGCTAACCCCTTGCAATACGCTAAACCCAAGCACGACACTTGCAAGAAACGAAAGCAAAATACAAAAGCTATTAAACCAGCCGACACCCACGATCTTGCCTCTAGTGCCAAGCACGCCAGCTACAATCGTGCCGAGCAATGGCGCAAACAACACCACAAAAAGCAAACAGGCAAATGTGCCAATATCTATAGAATCCACCCAGCCCATTTTCTATCCTTTCATTGTGCAAAGCGTATCAATATCAAGACTCTTATGCTTGCGATACCACAATAGCACAAGCCCCAATCCCACTGCCACTTCGCTAGCTGCAAGCGCGATGATAAAAAGAGCAAACATCTGCCCACCCATATCATTAAACGCCACACCAACTGCCACAAGTGCGATATTTATGGCATTTAGCATAATCTCGCTTGAGAGAAAGAGCATTAAAATATTTTTTCTACGAAGCATTCCAAACAACCCAATAGCAAACAGCACAATAGAGAGCAGTAAAAAATCATACACACTGATATAGGGGCTTAATTGCATAGTAATCGTAGTAGTCATAGAGAACCCCCTTGCTTAAAAGATGGTTTAAAAGATGAGATGTCTGCTACTTCAGATGCTTCATCTTGTGCTTCATTGCGCCCTTTAATGCCAAGCGCGATCCCAGCAATAAGCGCGACTAAAAGTAGCACACCAGCTATCTCAAACGCAATGAGATAGTGCCCAAATAGCATTTTACCCACGGTAAAAGTATTAGGCTCACCTGTGATAATTTGCATATCTTTTTCTACGGCTACTTGCTGCGACTCATAAAGCATTGGCGAGACAAAAAGCGCGACCAAAAGCAGTGCCACACACACAATCATAACACTAAGCCACAGATCCCCTTTATGTCGCTCTCTAATCTCACTCATCGTATCCACAAACATCAGCCCAAAGGCATACATAACAATCACTGCTCCCGTATAAACAGCAATTTGCACCACGCCCAAAAACTCTGCCCCCAGAAGAAAAAAGAAGCTTGAGATAAAGATCATACCACTTACAAGAGCCGTGAGCGCGTAGAGTATATTTCTTGTGCTAACGACAACAAGAAAAGCCACGATACTCAACACCATAAAAAAATAAAATGCAATCGCTTCAAACATTACACATCTCCTTGCTTGGAGTTTTGCGACTTCTCCCCTGTTTCTGCACTAGAATCCACTTTTTCAAAAGTGGATTCTAGTGATATAGGCTTATCCCACGCAATAGGCGTAGGACGCAGGCTTTTATCAGCTTGGGCACTCACACTCCCAAAGCCAGCAAACTCTAGCTGTGTATGTGTTTTAGCCTCATCAATAGGGCGCAAAAGCTCGTGCTTCCCAGCATATTGCGCGCGCGCTAAACTTGCATTTTCAAAGCGATCTCCCATAACAATGGCAAGCTCAGGGCACACTTCAGCACACAATCCGCAGTAAATACACCGCCCAAGATTTATGGTATAGGAGTCGATTTTTTTGCGTTTATCATCGCCTTTATGTGTGATGATGCGGATACAATTACTCGTGCAAATTTTCTCACAAAGCCCACAGCCAATGCAGCGTTCATTTCCGGATTCTAGGAGTCTTTGCAGGCTATGCACAGCACGATACCTAGGCGATAGCGGGATATACTCTTTAGGATAATGTATAGTAACCTTTTTAGAAAAAAACTCCTTTAAAGTAAGAGCTAGTCCTTTAAACAAATCTAGCCCACAAGTCATCTTCACACTTTTGCAAAAATGCTCATAAGTAGTCTTTGGCTCTTTGCGCTTAGGGATAGGGGTATAATTTTTCATTGCATTCTCCTAGAGCAAAATCACAACGCTTGTGATAAGCAAATTGATAATCGCTAAAGGCATAAGCACCTTCCAGCACATACTCATCAACTGATCTGGGCGGATATGTGGGAAAGTCGCCCTAACCCACATCGCCAAGAAGACAAAAAAGCACACCTTTAGGATAATGGCAATCCCACCGGGGATAAACCACAGCGGCTGATACCCACCGCAAAAGATAAGAGCTATCACAAAGCCAAAGGCAAAGAGATGGGCGTATTCTGCTAGGAAAAACATCCCCCATTTTAGCCCGCTATACTCCGTGCAAAATCCAGCCACAATCTCCGCTTCGTGCTCAAGCAAGTCAAAAGGCGTGCGATTTAGCTCGGCATAGCTAGCCACAAGGAAGAGAATAAAGGCTAAGGGCTGCTTGAATAACAACCAATCAAACACCCCCCCTGCTTGATAATCATTCATAGCTACAAGCGATAGTGAGCCTACAAGCATAAGTGGAGGCAAAATACTAAGCGTGGAGACCACCTCAAAGCTTAAAAGCTGGATACACGCACGCACAGCCCCCAGCAAGGAGAATTTAGAATTTGAAGAAAGCCCAGCAAGCAGCGGCGCGTAAATCCCCACTGCCCCAACCGCTAGGAAAAAGAGTAGCCCTACATTGATGTCTGAAATGATAGGCTGTATGGTCCTACCAAATATCTCAAACTCGCCAAAAAATGGTATAGGTGCCATCGCGACAAATGCACTCATCATCGCAATCACTGGAGCTAGCATAAAAATAAGCTTATTAGCATTCTGGGGGCAGACATCTTCTTTGGTAAATAGCTTAATCGCATCGGCTAGAAACTGCAAAAGCCCAAATGGACCCACATAGCAAGGACCAAGCCTGCGCTGGAAATAGCCCAAAACTTTGCGCTCTAAATATGTCCCAAACCCCCCTAAAAACGAGAATACAAGCACAACAACCAAAATCTTTATACAAGTTTCGATGATAAACTCACTCATACTCTACTCCTTTGTGGCTTTAGCGCACTCAACAGATACATAGGTATTTGTATCCCAATTTTTTGCGATATTTGGACTAATGAGCCATATATCCTGACTCATCGCATAGTCAATATACACTGCGCCTGTAATGTCCTGCTGTGTATTTGGCTTGCGTAGCGTGATTTGCTCTCCTTCAGCAAGCCCTAGCCTATCCAAATGTGCCTTAGAAGTGTAGAATCCATCTTTTTGCTGCATATTGCTATCTAGCACATTTTGGATACTAAAGAGATTTTGCGGATAAGTGATGAAGGCATTAAAGTCTAGAGATTTTGACTGCTCTATTACAAAGGCTGGCGCAAGCTCACCGCTTAGCAATGGCATAAGCACATAGCCTCTTTTATCAATCCCACCTTGTGTGTAGTAGTTTGCTATGCTGGCAAGCTCTTTTGGCGCATAGCCCTTGCTTTGTGGCAGTGCCTTTGTATAGTCGCTTAGCTCTGTGTAGGTAGAAAAATAATCAAGCAATGCACTATCAAGCAACATATCTGCGCGATCTTGCGTGCGTGTCATAGATTGTAGCTCTTTTTTATGGTGCGCTACCTCTAGCCTAGATGTGTTATACCCATACAAAATACTTGCCAAATCATCGCCTTGATACTCGCGCACCTTTGCTAGAGGTAGCAAGCGATTTTCAAAATTCGTCATACTGCCTAGCATTTGCTGGTGGCTTGGTAGCACTACTTCAGGCTTTTTCACAAGCACTTCACCATCACTGCTCCACGCACAATCCCACACCACATCGCCTTGTGTGCGCACGCCGATCACAAATTCATCACCCAAACGAGATTCTAGGCTAGAGTCTCGCGCGACACTAGAATCCACTTCTAAAAGCTCGCCACAGATTCTAGCGATCCCAGCCGTATTGCTACCAAGCGGGATCACATACACCCTAGCCCCACATTTTTCTAAAATCTGCAGCCCCGCTACCATCGCGCTATTTTCACGCAAGGCACAAAGCATAGCCTCTTCACCGATGATTACACTCATCTGTGATAAATCCACGCCAGCTAGCTCGCTAAGCTTACTGCTCTCTATCCCTGCTTCTTGCAATGCCGCATAGACAGGTGTGCTAGGCTGCGCCTCGCTAGAATCCACTTTTTCACTAGAATCCACTTTGACTTCTGCCTGCTTGCTTGCTTCAATCACTCTAAGCAAGCCATCCAGCATTGCCCCTAACTCCTTAGCCTGCGGACTTTGGGCGATGATTGTCTCTAGCATATCTCGCATACTCAAAAGCAACGCCCCAAGTGCCATTTCATCAGCCCCGGGATTATAAGGCATATGCACCACAGAGCGAGAAAATGACGCTAAAAGTGTGTCGGCGATTGGGTGGAGATAGTAGAGCTTAACGCCCTTTTTGGTGCGGATTGTGTTGTTGATAGCATATTGCAAAAATGGGGCTTGCAAGCGCACAGGCGCACCTAGCGCGACTATCGTGCTAGAATCTTTCAAGTCTTGCAAAGTATGATCTAAGCGCAAATAAGGCAAAAACTTCTGGTATGCCCGCGCACTCTCGTTATAGAGCTTTATGCCAAAATGCGCACTAAAAATGTTTGCAATCATCGCTTCTTCATTGGTGATAGAGCTACCAAGCCGCATAGCACTAGCCTTGCCAAGATGAGTGAAAGGATTGCTTATAGGGTTATCAAAAGTGGATTCTAGACTAGAATCCACTTTTGGCACAGCCCCAGCAGATACGACAGAAAATCCAAACCGCCCTGCCCCACAGATTGGCGCGAAGTGGAAGTCATTACTCACGCGATAAATCTTCTTCTCCCCTAAGGCATTATGATGTCTTGTCTCATAAGTGATATGACAGCCCATAGAGCAGTAATGGCAAGTGCTATTTGTCTTTTTCAACTCCCACGCATTAGCAGTATAGCTAAAGTCCTTATAAGTAAGCGCACCCACAGGACACACAGCAATACACTCCCCACAATCCACACAAGGTGTATCGCTCACAAATTCTATCAAAGACTTTTGCTTCTTACTCCACACGCTATAAGGGTCTTTTAACATAGAGTCTTTATAGCTATCAGGGGCGTGTAAATCTGCTTTCCCAGCCTTAAGCTTGGCTTCACCGATATTGTCCTTACAAGTGGTTACACATCGCTCACACACAATGCAAAGATTAGGATCATAGAGTGCTTGCGCCCACGATTTTTCGTGCTTCTCATCATCAGCTAGGGCATAGTCTTGGTGGGCTACTTTGGTATAGAGCGTTAGATTTTGCAGCTCACATTCCCCACTTTTGTCGCACACGCCACATTCTAGCGGGTGATTGACATCATAAGTTTGCATAATCATCTGCCGCTCTTGTTGAAGCTGCTTAGTTTGCGTAAATATCTCTAGCCCATCTTTTGCCTTGGTATTGCAAGTATAAACACGCTTGCCATCGCCTGTCTCAGCCATACACATCTTGCAGGCAAGCGTAGGTGAGCAGCCACCTAGATAGCAAATCGTAGGGATAAAAATGTCATTTTTCCTAGCGACATCGACAATTGTTTCACCCTCTTCACAGATAATTGGACGCTTATCAATCATAATTGTAACTTTAGCCATTATAGCCCCCATTTCGCGCAAATCGCGCCTTGATAAAAGGATAAATCTTTGCTCCTCGCCAGCCTTTAAGCACAGCAGTAGCACCTTGCAGATAGCTCACTTGCTGAGCCACACACTCCACTTGAGTAGAATCCACAAGCAAGCGCACCTGCTCTTTATCCTGCAAATGCGCTAAACGCAAAAATGCCGGCGTGGCACATAACACCGGCTGCGCTAAATCTCGCTCATCAAGCAAGCTAAGATACACAAGCGCGCCATTGGATTCTGGCAGCTCTTCAAGGGCGTGCAAGATAAGTGCAAACGCCCTAGAATCCACATTTTTATCATAGGCTAGCATACGCAAGCCCACATCACTCGCACAGAGCATATCAATCGCACAATATGTGCCAATCATCGCAAGCAGCTTGTGGATAAGCGGAGCAAAAGTATGCCGCCTAAAGCTCTCCCCCACGATAATCATCGGCGATTTCGCCTGCTGCACACTGCACACTATCTCTGCTAGCTCCTCTTCAGCAAGAGCGGATTCTGCGGCGATATGCCCTAAATCTAGGCTATCAAAAAACTCCCGAACCTGAACAGGCAGCTTTGCCTGAGCGATGAGCGACTGACACAGCAGTGCTGCCACCCCAAGCTCCGCCCCCACCTCATAGCGATACTGCCGCATATCCCCCACCCTAGAATCCACAAAAGGATGCAGCCCTATCACAGCACAAACAATATCTAGCCCCCCCACTAGCTCCCCAAACTCAAACGCCCCCACCCCAAGCACCAGCACAACATCACTCTGTCTAAGGAGCTGAGACACACCCGTATCCTGCTCTATGATTGCAGGATTTCGCATAGCTTGTGTGCTAGGAGTGGCACCCAGCTTTGCTATCTCGCTTTTTGACACAGCGTGTGTAGCACTACTCATCGCCTGCCTTTGCGCTCTCTTGCGTAGGTGATTGTGGCTCCAAAGTGGATTCTAGTCTAGATTGCGGATGGCTTTTGCGCACTACAAGTGTCCAATCGCGATGATTAAATCGCACAGAATTCATCACTTCATAGCCCTTAGAGCTGACAAACTCAGCACTCTTAGCGACATTAGAAAAATCATCAACTTCAAAGAGAAATATCCCCACTTCTCCTTGAGTGAGTTGCGTATCGATCAGCTCTCCCATACGCGCGTAAAAATCATTATGCAAATGCCGCAAGTCAAATCGCTTCATTATCTATCTCCCCTTTGCTTTGTGTTTGTGCAAGAGATCGCAAGCTCATCGATCCACCTCTCCAAAAATCGCATTACACGAGCCTACAATCGTAACAATATCGGCGATATACGCGCCTGTAAGCATCTCTTGCAAAATCGCTGTATGCGCGAAGCTTGGGGTTTTGATTTTCATCCTCTGTGGGTATGCCTCCCCAAGTGAATGGATAAAAAATCCAAGCTCACCGCGCGGAGACTCTGTGGGGGCATAGACCTCACCCTTTGGCGGACGCATACCTTGCGTAACTAGCACAAAATGCTGCATAAGCGAGTAATTTTGTGTCATTATCTCTTCTTTTGGCGCGGAGATATACTCTGGCGCGCGCACCATAAGCTCATCTCCTGTGCTAGTAGCATTACTACTTGGATAGAGTGCGATAAGCTGGCGCAATAGCTTAATGGACTCCCTAATCTCAAGCATATAAAGCCTGTAGCGATCGTAACTATCCCCATAATGCCCAATAGGCACAGAGAAATCTAGCTCATTATAGAGCTCATAAGGCTCTTCTTTGCGAATATCATAGGCAATACCTGTGGCGCGCAGCATAATCCCGCTAAGCCCCCACGACTTCGCCATCTCTTGAGAGATCGCTCCAACGCCTTCAAGGCGCATTCTCCAAATGCGATTTTCATCAAGCAGGCCCTCAAACAAATCCACACTTTTGCTCGCTTCTTGTAAAAATTGCTCCAAACTCTCCAGCCAGCCACTTGGAAAATCTAGTGGGACACCGCCTATGCGAATGGCATTATGCGTAAGCCTAGCCCCGCAATAATCCTCTATCAAATCTAGTCCATACTCACGCGTCTTAAACGCGTATAAAAACATCGACAATGCGCCTACATCCATAGCATGCACAGCGATGAAAAAGATATGAGAGATGATGCGATTAAGCTCTAAGAGTGTCGTGCGTATCACTTGGGCTTTTCGTGGGGCTTGTATGCCAAGCAGTCGCTCCACACCAAGCGCGAAAGCATAGTTGTTCCCAATGGCAGAAATATAATCAAGCCTATCAGTTGTAGGCATAAACTCGTTATAGATCATATTTTCTGCAAGCTTTTCTATACCCCTATGCAAGTAGCCAATCTCTGGAGTAGCTCTTTTGACCCTCTCGCCATCTAGCTCAAGCACCAATCGTAGCTGCCCGTGCGTTGATGGGTGCTGCGGTCCAAAGTTTAGCACCATTGTATTGTCATCGCGCTCAAAATGTATGTTTTCAAACTGCGGTTTTAAACGCGTGTAGTTTTGTCCCATTATTTCCTTCTTTCAAGGCGAGTTTTCTTCGCCCTAGCAATGTCTTTGACAAAAAGAGCTTTAGAAGCGTCCATATATAGCCCATCGCCCTCCTCTCCAATTGCATCAAGCTTAGAGAAGCTGCGCCCATCATTAGGATCCACGCGCGCACTATCGCGCTGCTCTGCTCCCACCACTTCTCGATACTCCTTACCAAAGATTTTATCAATCTCATACCACGCGGCATATTCATCACCTTGTAAGGGATAAGAGCGGCGCAGAGGGTGTCCAACCCAGTCTTTTGGCATAAGCAGGCGAGTAAGATTGGGGTGATTGACAAACCTTATCCCAAGCATATCATACGCCTCTCGCTCACTCCACAAAGCAAGCGAAAAAATCGAGGAAACAGAGTCTATTTGCTCATTTTCACCAAGATAGCACTTCACGCGCACGCGCCGCTTATCGCTAAAGCCCTCTTGCACAGAATGCAGCTGGTAGAACATCTCAAAGCGATTGTCTTTAGCTAGCATATCTACCGCGCTCATTTCACTAAGCACTTCATAGCCTAAGCTTTTAAGCTTTGCTAGCACCCCTACAATATCATCTTTACGCACCCAGATCACTGCTATCCCAAGCTCGATATATGCCCTATCAATAGCAAATCCATAAGCAAGATGATTATAAATCACTTCCCACGCGCTCCCCTGTATAGGCAGCTTCAGCGTCTCTATAGGCTGGTAGAATCTAGGCGTATGCGTGGCTTTTCTTTGCACATCAATGTGTGCAAAGCCCGCAGCGCAATGGGTAGCAGATGGTAGGAGATAGTCATAATTCTGCTGGGCATTTTGGGTGTTTTCACTAGACATATTCTCTCCTTAATTCTCTAAAATCTAGCCTATATAATCCGCTTTGCCTTTGGTGGCAGTGCTTTGCTAGAGCGGATTTTACGCTGCAAGACTAAAAGCGCGTATTGCAAAGTCTCTGGGCGAGGTGCGCAACCGGGCAAATACACATCCACAGGGATAATCCTATCTACGCCCTGCACGGTAGAGTAGGTATTAAACATACCGCCCGTGTTTGCGCAACTCCCCATAGAAATCACCCATTTTGGCTCGGGCATTTGGTCATAGAGTCGGCGCGTGAATTCTGCGTGCTTTTTTGTGAGCGTGCCGGCGATAATCATCACATCACTCTGTCTAGGTGAAGCGCGGAAAATCGTCCCAAAGCGATCAAAATCAAAGCGACTTCCACCTGTCGCCATCATCTCTATCGCACAACACGCAAGCCCATAAGTCATAGGCCAGAGTGAATTACTCCGCCCCCAATTAAGCAGCTTATCAAGTGTCCCAAGTGCGACAGGCACGCCCATAGCTTGCAAATCTCTTACTCCATATTCTGCCATCGCAATGCCCCTTTCTTCCACGCATAAATTAGCCCTATCACAAGCAGTAGCACAAAGCTTAGCATTTCAATAAACACAAACAGCCCCGCCCCACTTGCGACAAAGCTCTTATACACCACAGCCCAAGGGATCATAAACACCACTTCAATATCAAATAGCACAAACAAAAGCGCGATGATGAAAAAATGGTGAGAAATCTTTGCTGGCTGCTTGATAGGCACAGGTCCGCACTCATAAGGAGCCATTTTGAGCTTTTCATTGCTTTTTTTGGCAAGCTTGCGTGAGATAAATCGCTGGATTTTAAGTGTGTAATTAAATGCAATAAAACTCAAGACAAATAAAACAAACACCCCAAAATACGCGTGATCAACAAATGCCGATGAAACTTGCACAGTGATAAGCTCTTGCGCTTGTGTGAGTGTCCCGGGATCTGCAGAATCTATGGTAGGCATATACAACTCCATACAATAAGTTCAAGAATGCTAATGCGCTAAGCTAGTAAGATAAATGCGATTGTAAAATGAAAAAGTTTAATAGAATCTTAACTTTTATAATTCTGTCTTTATGCTAGATTATTTCAAAAGTGGATTCTAGTTTTAGGATTTAGCTTTTCCTAGAATCCACTTTTGCGCATAACGCCATTTTCTTGTCATATTGATGGCGAAATATCTCTTGTCATTGCGAGAAAATCCGCAAGGATTCTTGTAGCAATCCACTCTCCCCACTAGAATCCACTTTTTCACAAAGCCCATTTTACTCCACAAAGTCTGTTTTACTTCAACACGATTCTAAGCATTGCGGTGGGGACCGTGGGTGTTTAGGCTTGTTTCATCACCGCTTTGGGATTCTAAGATTGCGCGGCTAGAATTGTGGCTTTCTAAAGAAACATCGCCTAGCGGCGAGCGGTATCCCTTGTTTTGCAAGGCGAGCAAGGAGATAAGACTAGAGGTCTATCGACGCAGTGAGATGAAGCAATCCACGATTCTAGCCCGCAAGCTGAATCCTTGTCAAAAGTGGATTCTAGGGGCGGTGCTACAATACCTCCGCACGCCCATTACGCACGACCACTAGATCTTCTATCCTAACGCCATAAAGATTTGGCAAGTAAATGCCCGGCTCAATAGAAAACACCATACCATCTTCAATAATCATCGAGCTTTTTGCAGAAATCCTAGGCAGCTCGTGTATATCAAGCCCTATGCCGTGTCCTGTGCTATGGGAAAAATACTTCCCAAACCCAGCCTTATCAATCACTTCTCGCGCTAGGGCGTCAATGTGCTTACCACTCATTCCTGCGCGTAGATTGGTGATGGCACTCTCTTGGGCTTTGCGCACGGTGTCATAGATTTTTTGCAGCTTTGTATCGCGAAATTTTTGCTTTTTACTAAAGTGGATTCTACCTTGTGTGAAGCAAGCAGTCCTTGTGCGATCCGAGCAGTAGCGTTTATACTTAATCCCCGCATCAAAAAGCAGCAAATCCCCATCGCTTAGGCGATCTTGGCAGGGCAGAGCGTGGGGCTTGGCGGCATTGGCGTTAATGCTAAGGATTGGATTAAAGCTTAGGGCATAGCTACCATCTTGCTCCAAAGCTTGGCGCGCTAGGGCGTGGAGATACAGCTCCGTGGGATTATCAAGCCTTTCTATCATTGTGGCAAAGTGTTTATATGCCTTTTTATTAAGCTTTTGGGATTTGGCGATTAGGGCGACTTGCTCATCGGTCTTAATGATTCTAAGCTGCTGGTGGAAGTTTGGCAGTGGCTCTAGGCGGCATTTTGGGAGCTTTGCAAGCAGAGTTTGATACTCCTGCACACACACTTGCAACGGATCAAAAGATAGTGTGCTTACGCGCTCTTTTTTCAAAGTAGCAATCATAGATTCTAGCAGATTAGCACTCTCTACCAGTGTCGTGCCGCGTGCTAGATACTCTTTAGCCTCAGTGGTGTAGCGAGAGTCTGTGAAAAAGATCTTCCTAGAATCTAGCACAAGTAAAATCGCGTGATCACAGCTATATCCACACTCAAAATACTGCGCACTCTCATCAGCGGTGAAAAACGCGTGCGGACGCGCTAGGGGTGTAAAATGCTTGCTTGAAGACATTATTTAGCTTGCGCGTTGGCGGCTTGGGGATTTTGGGCTTTAAAGGCTTGGACTTCGCTGATGATTTGGATAAGTGAGATAAGCCCGATGTGGTAGCCATACGCGCCAAAGCCCGTGATGACACCCGCACACACCGCGCCGGTATAGCTCTTTTGCCGGAAGTCTTCACGCGCAAAGATATTGCTAATATGCACTTCTACCACAGGCACACCACACGCCATAATCGCATCAGCAAGCGCGATAGAAGTGTGCGAGTAAGCAGCAGGATTGATAAGCACGCCATCATATTCTCCGCCGACACACTCTTGCAGCTTATCGATCATCTCGCCCTCAAAATTACTTTGGAAAAACTCTAAAGAAATGTTGCTTTGCTTGGCAAATGTGCGCATATTGTCGTGGATTTGCTCTAAGGTAAGTGGTCCATAGATCCTAGGGTCTCTATGTCCTAGTAGGTTTAGGTTTGGTCCTTGTATGACTAGAATCTTCATCATTTATCCTTTCTATTTCGCATTGCAAGCGTGCATTGTAGCAGATACACACAAATATACAAACACTATCCTATGCTATAATCCACCCCACACTACCCCACCACAAAGGATCACAATGCAATCACTAAAATCTCTCATAAAATCCATTCTCCCAAAGCCAGAATCCAGCTCTTTAGCGATGATTCTCTACAAAGGCTATGGCTTCATCTCACGCAAGAAAATGACCAAAGCCGAGCTAGAAAATGACCGCGCCAGCTACATCGCGCAAAATACTGATACGCGATTTGCTATAAGCAGAGAGTTTGACTACATCTGTCGCGCTGATAAATACGCCAACAATGGCGCAGGCATAGAATCTAATAGCGATTATTTTATCCAAGATATTTGGGGCGCACGCAAGGTTACAGCTACAAAGCCTGCACGCCACTATGATGTAGGCTCATCAGTCGCAGGCTTTATCGCCCACCTCCTAGGGGCTAATCAGCCCACCACTCTAATCGACATCCGCCCCTTGCCTAGCCTAAACACAAGCTTTCTAAATCTCAATGGGGGGGGGCTACAATATCTGCAAGCTGATGCCACAAATCTTGAGCAAATAGCCGACTCTAGCCTAGAATCCATCTCCGCGCTATGTAGTATCGAGCATTTTGGGCTTGGGCGATATGGCGATCCAATCGACCCTATGGGCTGGGAAAAGGCTCTGCTGTCCTTTGAGCGCGTGCTAAAAATCGGTGGCAAAATGTATATATCTGTCCCTGTTGGGCAGCGCGATAAAGTCTGCTTCAATGCCCATAGAGTCTATCGCCCACAAACGATTATTGATACACTAAAGCACTGCCAGATTAGAGAGATGAGCTATATCGTAGGGCTTGATACAAGGCTATGTATGGAGTATAAAGATGGCAAGCTACATATCGATGAAGATGGGCTAGGATCTATCCCAGATATGAAAAATTGGGGTGTTACAGGGCTATTTGAGTTTGAAAAAGTAGGGGATAAAAAAGTGGATCCTACAACTGCTGCAATGGATTCTAGGTTTTGGGCTTGATTTTTATCACCGCTCTGGGATTCTAGGATTGAAGTTAGTTTTAGAGTAAAACGATTCTAAGATTTGCGGTGTTGCTAGTGGGGCTTTTTAAGGATTTTAGGGGGGAGCTAGACTAGAGGTCTGCGGTTCCCCTAAAACAAGGGACACCGCTCGCCGCTAGGCGATGTTTCTTTAGAAAATCCTTAAAATCGCCGCTATGGATACCCAAAGCTGCATCGCCCCTTTGAAAAGTGGATTCTAGGCTTGTGCTGATATATCTAGCACAGGATTCTACATTTGTGCTAGCTAGTTGCCACGGACAATGGTCGTATAAGTGCTATAAATCCCAAGCACGCTAAAGACTTTAGAATCTACGCTTTTAATGGATTGGATATGCCCATTTTTCGCCGCTGCTTCTACTGAGCAATCCCCTGTGGCTACAAGGCTTAAAATACTCGTGCAAGTCGCTTGACCTTCCTTAGAAGCCCCACTAGCAGAAGTCGCCGTTATGGGCAAAGATGCATCAGTATAAAGCGCGCCAACAGGAGCAGTAGAAGCACATCCTGAAAACAACGCCAAAGCAGCCGCCATACTCAAACCTACAAAAATTCCTTTCATAAAACACTCCTAAAATTTTTATACCCTTTTGTAAAACAAAAGGCAAGCTGGGATTCTATCAAAAAAAAAAAAAAAAAAAACGCAAGTGGATTCTAGGAGAAGTTTATGCTGCAAGTGTGGGCTAGAATCCACTTTTGTGTTATGGATCGCCACACTTTGCTAGCGCAAAGCTCGCGATGACGATAAGGGCTGTCATTGCGAGCTTTGTCGTAAGGCAAGGCGTGGCAAAGCGCAGGCTTCTTTAGTGATCCACTCCACGCCATCTGTCATTGCGAGCGAGTGAAACGAGCGCGGCAATCCATAAGCAATAAAAACACTATAATCGCAAAAAGTGGATTCTAGTATGATTATCTGCTGGCGCAGAATATGGATTGCCACGCCGATTTCATCGACTCGCAATGACGATAAAAAGGGCGTTAGGACTAGAATCCACTTTTTCAAGCTGTTTTACTTCAACACGATTCTAAGAATTGCGGCGGGGCTGTGGGTGTTTTTTACAAATTTTGAGTGGGAGTTACCTTAGCGGTAATGACCGCTCAAAATTTGTAAAATCAACCGCATCGCTCGCCCAAGACTGAATCGCCTAAACGCAAAAAGTGGATTCTAGGGGGTCTAAGCTTGTTTCATCACCGCTTTGGGATTCTAGGATTTGCGATGAAAAAGCAGGGTTGCGCCGCCTTTTGCGCGGAGATAAGACTGATTGTCTATCGCACAAGCAAAAGGCAAGCTCCCTGCTTTATCGCGCAAAGCCGAATCCTTGTCAAAAGTGGATTCTAGGTTTTGGGCTTGATACTTAACAACATCGCCGGGATAATAAACACACTCACAATCGTAGAGAAAAATAGCCCGCCAATAAGCACTGCGCCAAGCCCTCGATAAATCTCGCTCCCCTCTCCTGCAAAGACCACCAAAGGCAGCAGTGCCAGCACGCTTGTAAGCATACTCATATAAATAGGCGAAAGGCGCGTTTTGGTAGAATCCAGCACGCTTTGCGTCCAAGGCATTTTATAGGTGTAGAAATTTATCCGTGCTTGATAGATGATCAAAATCGCATTATTCACCACACTTCCCACAAGGATAATAAAGCCTAGTATAGTCATAACATCAAGATTTTGCGAGGCGATGAAATGATTGGTAAAAAACAGCCCCATAAGCCCCCCACTCACCGCCAAAGGCACAGAGGCAATAATGAGCAATGGATAAAAAAAGCTCCCATACAAAGCGCATAAAATCAAATAAGTGATCGCCACCGCTAGCAAAAATCCGCCCAAAAGCTCATTTTTAAGCGTGCTAAGTTTATCGGCATTGCCATTTAGCGTGATATGTAGATCTGGGTAGGATTGGGCTATGGGCGCGATGACTTCTTTACGGATTGTTGTGATAAACTCCTCTAAGGGTGTGTTGCCACTTGGATTTAGGATAAGCAAGACATTGCGCTTTTGCTCAAAGTGGCGGATCGTAGAGACTCCTAGCGTGCTTTCTACCTCGCTTAACGCCCCTAGCATAACAACCTTGCCATTTGGCGCATAAATTGGCGCGTATAAAATATCTTCTGGGGAATTTTTTTTCTCTCTATTTTCTTGGGATTGCAGCATAAGATCGACATAGCCATCATCGATTTTCACACTGCCAAGCGACTTGCCGCCTAGAAGCACGCTTACAATATTGCCAAAACTCGCTACATCAAGCTTATTTTCTAGCAGAGCAAAATCATTAGGATAGAGGTTTATCTCGCGATTATTCGTGCCAATGCCCGGCACCACGCGGACATTGACATCGCTGAAGTGCTCCTTAAGCTGCGATTTGATGTGTGCTGAAGCGGCAAATATTTGCTCTAAATTATCCCCGCTGACATTGATGTCAATACTCGAGCTTGAAGCCCCGCTAAAGATTTGCTGGCGCAGCACCACTCCGCTGACACCCGGGACTTGCTCAATCGCCCGTTTGGCAAACTTAATAAGCTTGCCGCTTTGCTTAGGATCTTGGGCAATGAGATAGAAGGAAATCGAACTCCCAGCCCCGATATAGAAATTTTTAATCATTGGGACTTCTTCTTGCTCGCTAGCATCTAGGGATTTTATACAAGTGTCTCTAAGCTCCTGCCCAAGAGCATCGCGCTCATATCTGCAAACAAATGGCTCGATTTGCTGGCTGATTTGATCCACGATATAACGCTTTTCATTATAAGAGAGACCGGGTGCTGTTGATATATATGCGATGATGAAATTCTGCTCTCCGCGCGGGAGATAGTCTGTTTTAGGAAAAGTGAAGTAGCTAAACACAAGGCAAAAGCCCAAAAACCCAGCTATGGTGTAGAATCTAGCCCTGCCACTTTGGACGCATTTATGCACAAGGCGCATTATATAATCCCCGCACCTTAGCCCAAATGCGCCAAGTCTTTGGCTAAGTGGATTCTGGGGCTTGGAGCGGCGTAAAAAAAGCAGCAAAAACGCCGGCACGATAATCACACAAATCACAAATGCCAGCACAATCGCACTGCTAGCAGCTATCCCAATATCTGCAAAAAGCTGCCCAGCTTCATCTTTGAGATAGAAAATTGGCACAAAAATGGCAATTGTCGTAATGCTTGAGGCAAAAAGCGCGCCTATGACTTCTCTCACCCCTGTAAGAGTGGATTCTACGGGGGAGTTGGGCGTTTTAGCGCGATTGCGGATAATGGATTCTAGCACGACAATGGCAGAATCTATCACCATAGAAATAGCAAAGGATATGCCAGCAAGGGAGATGATATTTAGTGTCCTGCCAAAGATATGCAGCACGATAAATGTCCCAATAATGCTTAAAGGGATCACAAGGCTTAAAATGATGAGTGAAATCCCATTGCGTAAAAATAGCAGCAGCACTGCGATTGCTAGCACCATACCTAGCAGCACGCTTTGCTTAACTTGACTAATGGCATTTAGGATAAAGCCACTTTGATCACGCCCCCAAGTGATTTCTAGCTCTCTTGGCAGGACTTGGTCATTGAGCTTTTGGGTTAGGGCTTTAATGGATTCTGTCATTTCAAGGATATTGGCATCTGCGGTGGGGCGGATTTGGATTGATAGGACTTGCTCGTGATTGTGGCGGTTGTAGCTTGTTTTGCTCGAGTAGCCTTGCTGCACGCTGGCGATGTCTTTTAGCCGTGTGATTTTGCCATTTTGCACGCGGATAATGGTATTTAGCACTTCATCAAGCGAGCGATACTCACCGATGGTTTGCACGCGATAATTATGCTGATCAAAGTCAATGCTCCCAGCAGAGATATTGTGATTTTGCTTATTTATGGCATTGATGATGTCTTGGATAGTGATGTTATTAAAGGCGAGCTGGGCGGTGTTTAGCACGATTTGGACTTGCGGCTGCACCCCACCTGCGAGTATCACCTCTCCCACACCAGCAATGCGCTCATAGTGGGGTAGCACTTCGCTTTCTATAATGCCTTTATATGTATCAATCGCGCTATCAACGCCCCTACCTTGATCTATGGAAAAAATAGTCTCTTTAAGCGAGACAAACAAATACACGCTCACAGGGATTGTCTCCCCTGTGGTTTTGACAATGGGCTTTTGCACGCCTTCTGGATAGCCTGTGATCTCCTCAAGCTTGGCACTCACTTCTACAAACGCACTGCGCAAATCACTCTCAAGCCCAAATTCTAAATTGACAATCCCTATGCCATCGCGCATAGTGGCAGTGAAAGTTTGGAGATTTTTGAGATTCTTTAGCTTGGCTTCTTGCTTTTGGATAATCTCCTTTTCTATCTCATAGGGCGAGGCACCTGCATAGTAGGTATAGATACCAATCGTAGGGCGCGTGGTCTGGGGCAGAAGCTGGTAGGGGATCTTCACAAATGCGATACAGCCAAAAAGCGTGATAAATATCGCCACCACGCTGGCAAAAACCGGACGCGTTAGGAAAAATGCGACAATATTCATTTGCGTGCTTTATTTAAGCTCGATGATATGCACTTGCGTGCCATTTTGTAGATTTTCCTGCCCGCGCAGCACGAGAGAATCTGCCTCTGTAAGCTTGGCACGCACAAGCATTTGAAAATCCTGTGTGCCTAGAATCTCTACTGGGATTTGCTCTGCTTTTTGCGCGCGGATAGCAAAGACATAGGGTTTATTATCCTTATAGACAACACTGCCGCGCGGGATAATAAAGCCCTTTTGACCACCGCTAACATCAAGCAGCACGCGCGCCGCCATACCATCTAAAAAGCTTCCGTCATTACGCACAGCAATATACACAGGAAATGTCCTAGAGAGCGTATCAGCACGGGGGATAAGTGCTGAAATAAAGCCTTGATATTCTTTGCCACCGATATGGAGCTTGACCTTTTGCTTTGCTTTTAGCGTCCGCACCACAGAGCTTGGCACATCAATAATCACCTCTGTATCACGCGAGTTTAGGATCTGGCATATTACCGCCCCTGCTTGCACCCACTCGCCCTTATGCACGCGCCGCTCCACGACAATGCCATCAAAAGGCGCGTAGATGATCTTTTGATCTTTTTGGACTTTGGAGATAGCAAGCTCACCTAGCAAGGCTTCTATCCTAGCTTCTTGGGATTTGACTTCATATTCTAGATTTTCATACTGCTGGATAGAGATGGATTGGGACTGCAAGAGATTTTTGTAGCGTTCTAGCTCATTTTTCTGCCGCTCTAGTGTGTAGCGTGCATCGGCGATCTTTGCTTGCTTGATTTTAATATCTTCTAAAAGCAGGGCAGAATCTAGCGCGATAAGCTTCTGCCCCTTTTTGACATTATCACCGATAGAGAAATACACCCCCTCTACCATACCTTGCGCGGAAGTAGCCACAGAGCTAGTCTCCTTAAAGCGCACACTACCCACAAAGCTCTCTACCTTGCTTAAGACACCATACTTAATCTCAGCACTCTCCACAGGGACGCTCTTTGCCACTCCTAATTGCAAAAAAGCCGCACAAAACAAAATGCTGATTTTTTTCATTGTAATGCTACTTTCTCAATTTTTTCAAGCAAACTACGCAAAAGGACTTGGTCTTGCTCGCTTAATGCCGTATCAAAGAGCATATCCATTTTGTCTTTTAGCACTGAAGCTTCTTCTAGCTTTTGTAGCCCTGCTTGCGTGATATGCACATACGCTACACGCTTATCCCTTGGATCTCTATACTTGCTAATAAAGCCCTTCTTCTCAAGGGTGGAGAGTAGGCGTGATGTTGTTGTAATATCCTTTAGCAAGGCTTGTGCAAGATCACTTACACGCACCTTCTTGTCCATTGAATGCAGGATATGTAGCACCCAGAGCTGCTCTAGCCCGATACCAAAAGGACGCAGAAGGCTTATCATATAAGTCTCAAGCAAGCGTGCCGTATGCCCGAAAAACGCCCCTACACTCTTTTGCTGTAAGTCTTTTTTATTACAAAGTGCCATACCTTTCTCCACTGCTATGCTAGATCTTTTGGATATAAGCGACTACTTCTTGCACAATCCAATCCGGTGTAGAAGCCCCAGCAGTGATCCCACATATTTGCTTCCCTACAAACCAGCTAGAATCTATCTCGCTTGTATCTTCAACAAGATAGCTATCCTTGCAATGCTCAAGCGCAATGTTTAAGAGCTGCTTGGTGTTGGAAGAAGTTTTACCACCTACTACAATCATAATATCCACCTCCTTGCTAAGCTCCTTGCACGCGCGTTGATTGTCAAAAGTCGCATTGCAGATCGTATTAAACACGCGCACTTCTGCGCAGTTTTCTATAAGATAGCAGGCAATTTGGCTAAATTTTTCTATCTGTTTGGTTGTTTGAGAAATGAGCGCGACTTTTTTGCGCTTAAAGCTATGCTGCTGCAGCTCCTCTAGGCTTGCTATCACAAGCGCACCATTTTTCGCATAGCTTTTTACGCCCTTGATCTCTGGGTGATCTTCATCGCCAAAAATCACCACCTCATAGCCCTCTTCGCTCATTTTCTCCACGATTTGCTGCGGCTTTGTTACAAAAGGGCAAGTCGCATCAACTATACGCACAGGCTTTGTGGCGATTGATTCTAGCACTTGTTTGGGTATGCCGTGTGTGCGGATAATGAGTGTAGAGCCATCTTGTATATCATCATAAGTTTCTTTAAGCCCCACATTGAAGTCGTTTTTTAGGCGGTTGATTTCTTGGTAATTATGGATAAGTGGTCCTAGCGTGGAGCTGTTTTTGTTCTTTTCAGCGATTTTTATGGCTCTGCGCACCCCAAAGCAAAATCCCAGCTTTCTAGCAAGTTTCACTTCCACGCTATCTCCTTAATTCTAGTTAGTCAAGCAAGCGCACTTCTGTCATCTCGCGCAAAATTTCTAAAAAATTAGGAAACGACACACTTATGCACTCTTCATCATCAATCACCGCCCCTAGCCGCAGCCCCATAATCGCAAAGCTCATAGCGATGCGGTGATCTCCAAAGCTACGCAAGACTACACTAGAATCCACTTTTTCACAAAGGCTATTGTCTCTGTCATTGCGAGACACTGCGTGAGCAGTGGCGTGGCAATCCACATTTTTTGCGGTAGCAAAAATTGGTATATTGCTAGAATCCACTTTGGGCGATTTTTGTGCGGTTTTTTCCAAAAGGGTATCGCCTAAGCCCTCTATGATGAAGCCATCGTCTTTTTCTTCACAAGTGATCCCTAGGGCTTTGAGATTGCTTATTACCGCGTGGATTCTATCGCACTCTTTTACGCGAAGCTCCTTGGCATTGCTCACCTCACTACGCCCATTAGCAAAGCAAAATGCTATGGCAAGAGCTGGTAGCTCATCAATAAGCCACGAGATATTTTCACTAATAGCAACAGCCCTTAGCGGCGCGCTTTGCACATAAATATCGCCCACTTCTTCATAGGCACACTCTGTGTGGTGATACTCAACAATCGCGCCCATAGATTCTAGCACTTTAAAGGCTTCTATGCGCGTGGGGTTTAATAGGACATTTTTTAAAAGCACACTAGAATCTGGCGTGATCGCTGCAGCTAGCGCGAAAAAAAACGCACTTGAAGGATCCGCTGGGATCACTATATCAAGCGGCTTTAGCTTGCGCACTAGAGGTGTAATATGTATCGTGCTTAATGCCTGCGTGCTATCTCTTGTAATCTCTGCGCCCATACCACAAAGCATCCGCTCAGTATGATCTCTTGTGTGCTCTCTCTCACTATACACACTAGAATCCTTGGCAAAAAGCGCGGCAAGAATGAGTGCGGATTTTACCTGTGCGCTGGCTATCTCGCTAGTAAAGTTAAAGCCTAGTAGCTCTCTGCCTACCACACTAAGAGGCGCATAGCCGCCATTTCTACTATAAATCTGCGCACCTATGCTTTGCAGCGGCTTTATTACGCGATTCATCGGGCGAGCGTGTAGATACTTATCCCCACTTAGGACAAAGTAGCCATTTTGCGCACTCAAAAGCCCTGTATAAAGCCGCATAGCTGTCCCTGCATTCCCACAATCAAGCACAGAGTCTGGCTCTGTAATCTTGCTAGGTGGCGTGAAGATAAAGTCCCCTTTCTCTCCTAGCTCCGTTACCTTTAGCCCGAGCTTTTTAGCGATCTCAAGGGTGTGGAGCGTATCTTGGGCGAGCAAGTAATTACGCACAATGCTTGGAGAGTCAGCTAGCAGAGCAAACATCGCACAGCGATGAGAGATTGACTTATCTGGAGCGATAGAATCTATCTCTTTATGCAAGCCCTGCTTCACCGGAGCGATTGTGATCATAGCCTATCCCTTTAGCTTCGCACCAAATTGCTGCTCTAAGTGCGCTAGCACTAGCTGGATTCTACTTGCAAGCTCTTCTTCTGTAAGGCTTTTTTCCTGCGCTCTAAATACCAAGCGGATCGTAAGTGCAAACTGCGTATCCTCATAGACATCAAGCGGATAAATTGCCTCCAAATCTTCTACCTCCAACGCTTCAATGGCTTCTTGTATCGCGTGGAACGGCGTGCATTTATCGATGATAATTGTAATATCACGGATATTTGCGTGTAGCTTTGGATAGGGCTTGGGGTGCGCTCTAGTGCTAGCTTGCAAGGTGTGGATTTGCGCATAAAAGGCATCTTCTAGCTCTAAGGTTTTCTCAAAGCTTGGGTGAAGCTTGGCGATAATCCCCACAGCCTTGCCATTTTGCATAATATCTGCGCAAATGTGCGGGTGGGCGTTTTTGGGCGGAGTGGGCGTTTTCACCAATGTGAAATCCCCTACAATCGCGCTAACTTCTTTAGCAAAGCTATAAAAATCCCATTTTTCCCCTTTAGGATAGGGGTAGGCTTCTTTTGTCTTTAGCCCACTTACAATAATGCCTAGCTCCTTGCGCTCTTGTCGTTTGGCATCATACACACTGCCAATTTCAAACAGCCTAATGCTTTTAAAGCCTAAGTTGTGATTGCGGCTTGCGGATTCAAAGAGGGCTGGGATAAGGCTCGTGCGTAGCGTGTCTAGCTCGCTTGTGATTGGGTTTTGCAAATCAAGAGTGGATTCTAGCACTTGATAACCCCACTCAAGCAACTTAGAACGCTGATAAAACACATAGTGGATAGTCTCATAAAATCCAAGCGTAATCGCGCGTTTGGCGATGTCGCGCTTGTGCTGATACGCAAGTAGCGTGTCAGTAACATTGAGCTTTTGCTCACTTTTGTAAGGAAGTGATGGGATATTTTTGATCCCATAAATCCGCAAAAACTCTTCTGTAATATCCTGCACACTTGCAATATCGTGGCGATATGGTGGAGGCGTGATATGCAAAAACGCCCCATCACCGCTTGCTTCAATATGAAAATCAAGCTGTTTTAGCACGCGTGCGATCTCTTCTTTTTGCACATCTTTGCCAATTGCTTGAGAAATCGCGTGAAAATCCATAGTGATTAAGCACCGCTCACTCTCTTCAGCCATATCCAGCTCTTGGAAACCAGAGTAGATAGAACACTGCGTATAGGTATTAAGCAGCTCACACAAAAGGCTAATCCCCATTAGCAGCTCTGTATTGCTCCCACGCACAGAGCGATAAGTGGTGATAGGATCTTGCTCTATATGATGCTGGAACAATGCCTTTGCAAGCACTTCAGGTGGGACAAAGCTTGCTTGGATAATGGCAAGAGATGGGTAGGATTCTAGTGCGGGAGCGTAGTTTTTCACCCCAATGACACAAAGTTTATTGCCCTGTGTATCAAAGACACATTCAAAGCCCTGTTCATCTTGGCGCACTTTTAGGGCGGTCGGGGTCTGCGTATGCTCTGGGATAGGATAAATATCAAAAATCACACCACTCATATACATAGCAAATCGCTTGTGATTCTCTAGCGCATTATCACTCAAAAGCCCATTATACGAGAGCATAATCTGCTCTTGCAGGGCATTTTCCACGCTATCAATTTGCACGACTTTATACAAAAGCTTTGATTTTAGATGGCATTCTGCGGAGAGATTGATCGCGCGCCCTATCCCAAGAGCTATGCCGTATTCTCTCTCTTTTGGCGTTTTAAGCATAAGATTATGCACGCACGCTAGCTCCCTAGCGATCCCTAGCACACATAAACAATCCCCTCTATTTGGCGTCAATGATACTTCGATGAGATATTGATTGAAAAAGCTATAATCACTTAGCTCCTTACCCAAGACAAGCTCACCCATACTAGAATCCAGCACCATAATCCCTTCATTAACCACACTTAGCCCAAGCTCTGTGGCAGAGCAGATCATTCCACAGCTTTGCACGCCTCTTAGCGTGCTTTGCTTAATGGCAAAAAACGCTTCATTGTCGTTTTTTGATGGGAGTTTCGCGCCCTCTAGTGCTAGGGCTACAAACTGATCTTTAGCGACATTTTTCGCACCGCACACGATTTGCAGCGTTTTTTCTCCAATATCAACTTGACAGATATTGAGCTTATTGGCATTGGGGTGGGGGGTCTTCTCTACGACTTTGCCTACAACGACATTTTTAGGGATCTGCAGTCTATGGCAGCCCTCAACCTCTATGCCAATATCATTTAGCGTCTGGCAAATCTGGCTTATACTAAGCTGCTCTATATCTACAAAATACGACAAATAATAACTAGAAACTATCATCAAAACTGCTCCAACAATCGCAAATCTGTCTCAAAAAAGCTACGCAAATCCCCAATGCCAAGACTTAGCATACAAAGCCGCTCTACCCCCATACCAAAGGCATAGCCGCTGACATCTTCATAGCCCACTGCCCTAAAGACATTATCATCAACCATTCCGCACCCTAGCACCTCAAGCCAGCCAGTGTGTGAGCACACGCGACAGCCATTGCCCTGACAAAACACACAAGAAATATCCACCTCCGCACTAGGCTCTGTGAAAGGGAAAAATGATGAGCGAAATCGCACCTTCACATCGCCAAACATATAGCGCAAAAAGCTCTCTAAAATATACTTCAAATGCGCGAAATTCACCGCCCCTGCCCTATCGACCACAAGCCCCTCTACTTGATGAAACATAGGCGAATGTGTGAGATCATAATCCCTGCGGAATGTCTCTCCGAGGCAGATCATCTTAATAGGTGGCTTTTGGGCAAGCATTGTGCGGATTTGCACAGGGGAAGTGTGCGTGCGCAAAAGCTTATTATCGTGGAAATAGAAAGTATCGTGCATATCCCTTGCAGGGTGGTATTCTGGGAGATTGAGCGCGGTAAAGTTATGAAAATCATCTTCTACAAGCGGACCCTCACACAGCTCATAGCCCATACGCGTGAAATACTCGATAATTTTGTCTTTTGTATAATTGACCGGGTGTCCTATGCTTTGCTTACTGCGTAGATTAAACAAGCTTACATCTACTCTTTGCGCGCTTAAAGTGGATTCTAGCTCTTGTGCTTCTAGCTCTTTTTGCTTAGTAGAAAAATGCTCCTCAAAACTCTTGCGCAACGCGTTTAAAGACTTGGCAAATGTCTTCTTCTCTTCTTCTGGCAGGGATTTTAGCGTGCTGAAATACTCTGTCAAAATGCCCTTTTTGCCAACAGCCTTGATACGCACCTGCTCTAATGCCGCACTATCTTTAGCATAATCAATCATTGCTTCAAGCTCTGCCATTGTTTGTGTGAGACTCTCTAGCGAATTGTTATGCGACAAAGTGGTGGTATGTGCAGAATCTTTTGTGGAAGTTTTTTGCATTCTATCTCCTAAAGTAAAGCTCGCATTCTAGCGTATTTTTCTTAAGGTTCTCTATGATCTATGCCCCCAATACGGCTCCTTGCCCTTGAGATAGCGCAGGCGATCTACTTCAAGTAGCACCTGCACAATCGCCTCAAAAAACGCGCGCGGGATTTCTTTATCTAGCTCTGCATCTTTATATAAACTACGCGCTAGCTTTGGGTTTTCAATGATTTCTATGTCATTTTGTCTAGCAATATCTTTAATACGGATAGCAAGGTGATCAATACCCTTTGCCACGACCTTTGGCGCAGGATCACTCTTAAGATCAAAGGCGATTGCCACAGCATAGTGCGTAGGGTTTGTAACGACAACTTTCGCCTCTGGGACCGCGCTCATCATACGATTCATCGCATTTTTACGCATAATTTGCCGTATGCGTGCTTTTATCTCTGGATTCCCCTCGTGCTGGATAAATTCATCTTTGACTTCTTGCTTGCTCATTCGCAGTGTTTTGATGTATTGCCTACGCTTTAGCACATAATCAATCAACGCCATAAGCGCAAACACCCCTAGCATAGCCCCGATTAAAATCAAGCTTTTATCGCGCCACCACAGCACTTGCTTGATTAGCTCAAAATGCGCCACCCCAGCAATATCGTGCAAAAATAACGCCAAAATAATCCCCCCAACCACCAATGCCACGATAACCTTTAAAGTAATCATTCCTCCATCAATGAGCTTCTTGATAGAAAAAACATTTTTAAAGCCACTAATGGGATTAATCTTGCTAAATTTTGGCTTGATCGCCTTAAGTGTCAGCAAGAATCCAAACTGCATCACATTGCCTAGCACACTTGCTATCAAAAGCACCAAAAAAATGGGCAAAAGCATAATCCCAGCCGTGCTAACCAATGTCCAAAGGATCTCTGTAACATCGCCTTTAGTTAGGTCTTCTTTGGGGAATGCAAGGGCATAGACATAAAGGGCGCGGATCTTTTCTAGCCAGAATGGAAACAGCACAAACAGCACCGCAAGCCCCACAAACATCACCACAACCCCGCTAACTTCTGGGCTTTTGGCGACATTGCCCTCCTGCCTAGCTTTTTCTAACTTATGCGAGGAAGGGGCTTCGGTCTTTTCTTGCTCATCTGCCATCTAGCATACTCGTAGCTCATTATAGAGACTATCGCGCTCCACAGGGATAAATCCTGCATCTTTTATGGCGTGGATAAGTATCTCTTCACTCATACCCTTTTTAGATTTTGCCCCAGCGGCAGATTGTATGCTCTCAAGCTCAATCGTCCCATCCATATCATCTGCGCCAAATTCTTGGGCTAGCAGTGCAATATTTATGCCCAAAGTCGCCCAATACGCCTTAATATGCGGAATATTTGCTAGCACGATTCGAGCGATCGCTATGGTCTTGATGATCTCTTGCCCGCTGGGTGGGGTCGGGGCGTTGAGATAGTTATTATCGCGCTGATAAAGCAATGGGATAAAGGCACTAAATCCGCCGTTTTTGGATTCTACAATCTGCCTATCACACTGCGCATTTGCTAAACGCAGCATATGATCAAGCCTATGCTCGCGGCTTTCTATATGCCCAAAAAGCATAGTAGCATTGCTCATTTTGCCAATGGAGTGCCAATGCGTGTGGATCTCAAGCCACCGCTTAGAGCTAACCTTACCGGAGCAAATATGCTTACGCACTTTCTCATCAAAGATCTCTGCCCCACCACCTGGCATAGAATCCACTCCCGCTTTTGCCATATCTTCTAGCACTTTTTGATACCCTACCCCAAACTTCCTATCAAGATAATCCACCTCCGCAGCGGTCATCGCCTTTAGGTGGATTTGTGGCACTGCGCGTTTTACCTCGGCAAAGCAGCTCATATACCACTCATAGCTATAATTTGGACTATGAGCAGAGACAATATGCACCTCCTTGGCACCATTTTTGTGCGAAGCGATTGTTTGAGCGATGATTTCATCAATGGTCATTTCATAGGGGTTTGGATTCTTCCTGCTTGCTGAAAATGCGCAAAATTTACACACATCTGCGCAAATATTGGTGGGGTTGATATGGCGATTCATATTGAAAAACACCTTTTTGCCATATTTTTCTTCTCGCAAAGCATTTGCTGCTTGTCCTAGGGTGAAAATATCATACTCATACAGCTTGGCTAGCTCATTTGCGCTAAACTCTCTTCCTTGTAATACTTGATCTAATATATCCATATATACCCTTTACCAGATTTGCACTTCAGTTTTGGTGCTTTTATACAGGCTATCATCAGCCCCAGCCACATCATACTCTATAGCAAAGCCATATTTGATACTTGCCACGCCGCCCTTTTTGATCGATACGCTCTCATACGCTGCGCTTGTGATAGGCAGCGCACCTACTGCCACGCTTGATCTTGGGGGGATTTTTTTACTAAAGCTTTGATCAGAGACAAGATTGCCATCCATATATAATGCCCCATAAGTGATGGTTACAAACTCATCTGTGAGATTGGTTATGGTGAGATTCACGCTCCCCGATCCTACGCGAAATGCCGAGCTTACTAGGCGGATATGCTTATTTTCCATACTCATTGCTGGGACATTGACATTAGCTAGGATATATTGCGCTGGGGTCTCGCCTTTGTTATTTTCTATATCCATATTTGCACCATAGTTCATAAGCAATGCGATCATAGCACTATTGCGCGAAGCAGTGGCATAGTGCAAGGCGGTGTTACCGCGGATAGTATCTTGGATATTAGGATTTGCGCGGTGCTTTAACAAGGCTTGGGCAAATTTGAGATTATTAAACTGCACGACTTTATGTAGTGCGGTCTCGCCGTGAGAGATGGCATTGACATCTGCACCTCGGCGCAAAAGCAAGTAGAGGATCTCCATATTATTCTTCCTAGAAGCATCATAAAGTGGCGTGCTGCCACGAAGCCTAGCATCGACATCTGCACCTAGGTCTATGCCTTTTCTCACTTCTGCATAGGTATTTGCAAAAAGCAAGTAGTCATAGCGATTTGCCTGCCCAAAGCCCACAAAAACCACACAGAGCAAAAATAGGATTCTAGTAAGCTTGCTCCTACACTCTCTCATCATACACTCCTTATGCTAAATGCTTACCTGCTAGCTCTTTAATCCGCTGATACACGACCTTAAAATCCACGCCATAAGTGCGACACTCGCTAATGGTGGTGAAAAAGTTTGTATCCGCACTAAAGCGCGGCACAAAATGCCAATGCAAATGCTCTGGTATCCCAGCTCCAGCGATTTGCTTGATATTCATACCCATATTGATCCCTTGTGCGCCAAAGTCTTCTAATAGCGCGATACTTTTATGCGCAAGCTCGCTTAAGTGTAAAAACTCCTGCGTGCTTAGGGCAGTAGGCGAGTCGATATGCGCATAAGGGATCAGCAGAAAATGCCCGGGCGTGTAGGGGTAGCGATTCATCACGCCATAGCACACTTCATCGCGGTAGAAAACGAAGTTTTTCTCATCATCTTGGGCGTTTAGGGCGATCGCACAAAATGGACAGCCTGCTTCATCACTCTCAAAATACTCACTTCTCCACGGCGCGTAAATATGCTGCATAAACACTCCTTTAGTGAAATCAAATATAGCTTGGTGCATCATTGGCGAAATACACCAAATCGCCGTTATTTACCATACCCTTTAGGACATTTTCTAGCTGAGTTTTGTTCTTTAAAATGACGCGTTGTGTGCGCTGCAGTGCTTTGGCTATCACATCACTATTGCGCTCGCCTGTGATAATCGCTAGATCAAAGACTTCATCAATGGCGTGGGCGAGCTTTTGATTGGACTCTACATCGCTCTCAATAAGCCCGGGTGTAACGATGACTTTCCTGCCTTGATAGAGACTGCATAATCGCACACCCTCTAGCATACCATTGATATTGCCATTGAAGCCATCATCAATGATTGTTTTGCCATTAGAGATAGAGAGATTGAAGCGGTGGGGGATTGGGGAGAGCTTTTTGACAAGCTTTTGTATAGCAGAAATTTTCATACCCAAATAATGCGCCACCATCACTGCCACAGCGATATTATCGACATTAAACCGCCCTAGCACATAAGTCTCAAACGCCACCCACTCATCATCTAGCTTCATTTCAAAAAAGGTGGATTCTAGCGTTGTCTTGACATTACGCAAAGGCAGGGGGTAAGTTTGCATAAGTGCTAGCCTGCTAGGATCTATGCCTTCAGGCGGTGTATTTTTCTCATAAACAAAGACCTTTTGCAAGCGGTTAGACTCTAGCAGCTCAAATTTTGTTTTTGCGATGGATTCTAGGGATTTGAAATACTCAATATGGGCATTGCCAATTTCACCAATAATGCCAATTTGCGGGTGTAAGAGCGTGGCGATCTCTTTAATATCTCCTTGCATTCTAGCCCCTGCTTCAGCGATATACACATCTGTGCCAAAGGCTAGGTCATTGTTGATGTCTGCAACAATTCCTTTAAAAGTATTCACACTTCTAGGCGTGAAGTGGAGATTATACTGCCCTTCTAGAATCTGGGCTAAGAAGTTTTTGATACTTGTTTTGCCAAAGCTTGCGGTGATCATAATGATTTTTAGATTGTGCATCATAGCTAGCTTATCTTTGGCTAGAGTGATGAAATTGCGCAGTAAAATCGCTTCATAAATCTCACAAATACACACCCCAACGACAAAAGGCATAAGCCATAAATAATACAACGAAGTCGCGCTAAAGCCGATAAATAACACTTCATTGATAATCGCAAAAATCGCAATAATCCCAAAAAACCGCCACACCCTATGCGTGAAAACGACTCGTTTATCAAGCCTAAATGCCCACATAATCAGCATAGGCAAATACACAAGGTAAAGATACGCATAAAATACCACACCAAACCCAAGCGCAAAAAGTGTGAAAAACACCACAATAGGCAGCACGAAATACCACAAATGCCATCGCCACTTATGGTGCTTGGTGATCACGCGAATGGGATTGTAGTTATACCACTGCAAAAGCGTAATAGTGTAGTAAGAAATCCCAAGCAAGAAAAATAATCGAGAAAATAGCTCTAAAATATGAATCATCGCCTCTCCTAGTTATGTCAAAATCTCAAATGCACTGCGATCAAGCCACTCTTGCTTAGGCGCACAAGGCTGGCTTTGCACTTCTTGCACCTGCGCCCTGCTTGGTCCCACCCACAAAGCCTGCAAAAATCGCGCCGCCACACTCTCATCACCGCAGGCAAAAATCTCCACGCTCCCATCAAGGAGATTTTGCGCACTGCCTTGCAAGCCTAGCTCATCAGCCTTTGCCTTAGCAAACTTCCTATACCCCACGCCCTGCACCTTGCCAAACACCCTTATATGCCACGCTTTTGTGTGATACATAGATTCTATCCTTGCTGCTTGATTGATGAAAAAGTAGTGATCCCCCTCTAAGGCAAAAAGCCTACTGCTAGGGATAAGCGCGTGTATCTGCTGCCCAGATTCTAGCGGCGTAGCCTTATCATCTCTGCCCCAAAAAATACTGACATTATGCCGACACGCCGCAAATATAGGGGAGAAATCTTCATCAACCACGCGCTTAAATATCTCATACATCGTGGGATTTAGCGTCTTAGCGTCATTGGCTCGTAAAAATGGCAGGCGCAAATGCAAAGCCTTGGCGATTTTAGCACAAGCGATTTTGACACGGACTTTGAGGGGTTTTGGGTAGATGATGCCAGCGGAGCTAAGGAGGATAATATCGCCTATGATTGGGGGCGTTGGCTTTTGCGCGCTTTTGCGGGAGTCTGCGGCGAGAGCTTGCTCATTACCGCTTAGGTAAATCCCTTCGCCCGCGCCTTGACAACCCACAAAATCATCGCAAAATCCTTCCGCCTGCGGCGTTTTATCAAACACGCTTTTTGCGCTATCACTCTGCAACTCGCTTAATCTTTGGGCTTGTTTATCAAACACATTTTCTACCCCTGTGTTCTGCGGCGTTTTATCAAACACGACTTCTACTTTTTCATTTTGCGTTTTTTCTACATTTTCGGCATTACCCCTAGAATCCACTTTTTCACTAACGGCATTTTTTTCTGTCATTGCGAGACACTGCGTAGCAGTGGCGTGGCAATCCATTGCTTCATTCCTAGAATCCACTTTTTCAATAGCAGCACATAGCACCGCCACCTTCCCCCCAAAACTATGCCCCACGATAATATCCGCCCTAACCCTAAGCGCACGCAAAAAGGCTAGCACGATGTGTGCATAGTCGTTTGTGTCTAAAATCCTTAATTCCTGTGCGTGCAAGCTAGAATCCACTTTTTGCACTTTGGGCGATTCAGCTTTGCGCGATAAGCTAGAATCCATTTGTCCCCGCACAGCAGAAGTGTCAAAAGTGGATTCTAGCTCGCCATACGGGCTAGCACCAAAGCCGGGCAAATCAATATAGTAGTGCGTATAGTCCGCAAAGCTCCCCCCAAAAGCTTGGAGCATAAGCTCCTTATGACTCCCCCAGCCGTGCAGAAACACGATATTTGATGTGCTTGCGGCATTGGGCTTGTGCTTGATATAGGCTATCTCAAGCGATTGTCCTAGATATGTGATCCTGCGGCTTGCCACTACTTGCCTTTTGCTGCGCGGATTTTCTGCACATAATTATAAGTGATGTTAATGGGCTTGGATTTTGGCAGGGCTTGGGCTAGTGCTGTGATATGCTGCCCAAAATTCTCAAAGAGATAATGCGCTAGGCTGCCGGGGATTGGGTTAATTTCATTGAGATAAATCTCATCATCAATGACAAAAAAATCACATCGTATCAGTGCGCCTTCAAAGAGATCGCCATAAATGCGCTTAAAGGCATCTTGCAAGGCGGATTCTAGCTCTTGAGAGATTGTAGCTTGTGTGGCTTGTGTGGTGCGCGAGAAGTCTAAATACTTATCATCAAAGCTTAAAAGCTCTGTTTTCTTAGGCTCTTCTACCATAGAGAAGACTATCTCCCCTTGAGCGTTTTTGTAGCCGGCTAGATTATACTCCCTAACGCCCTTATAAAATGGCTCAATAAGTATCTCCCTATCATAGCCAAAGGCGCAGTCTAGGGCGTATTCCATATCATCTTGCTTTTCTACTACACTCACACCTATGGAGCTACCAAGCGTAGCGGGCTTTATAATAAACGGATACACAAAGCTAGGACACACTTCATCGCCATAGCGATAATGCTCATAGGGCAGTGTTTTTACCCCGATATGCGCGGCATAATTTTTGGTCAAAATCTTATTAAAGCTAAGGGCGCAAGCAGCCACCCTAGGCGCGATGAAAGGGATCTTATAAAATGCCAGCACACTTGAGATGATGCCATCTTCACCATCGCCCCCGTGGATAAGACTTAGCACCACCCCCACATCACTAAGCCTTTTACTCCCAAAAAGTCCGCGATAGCCCACGCCCCCTAGAATCCACTCTAGCTGCTTGCACTGCTTATACTCTCCCGTGGCAAAGGTCTTTGCCTGCATTTTATCCGCAGGGATCAGGTAGAGAGTATGCCCACCATCTAGGAAGAAAAAGTAGCCAATGCGCTCACCTAAGACCTTCTTCAAGCTAATGGCACTCACAATGCTAATCTCGTGCTCAAAGCTCGCTCCGCCAAACAACACACTAATCTTGCTCAATGTCTGCTCCTTACAATTAACTAAGTATATAAACTAGATTCTACTCACACGCCAACAAATGCAAAAGTATAGCTAAAAGTTACAATTCTCTAGCTAGTATTTAGCAAGTTTGCCACCTAGTCACTGCTAGCCCCACTCACTAAGCCCACTTGCTAACACTCACTTGCCCTTATGCTTGCTTGCAGGCTTTGGCTGCTTCCATAGCGTGTAAAGTAGCTTGATCGTGATACTAAACACCACACCTTCAATCATCGCCGCTAGGATAAAGGCATAATACACCTCTTGAGTAATAGCCTGCCAATCACTCGCGATTTTTGCCGTAGCGACTAGGAAAGTAAGCGGCATAGAATCACTAAGGGCAAAGAGTGTTACAGCTTTTGTGCTATTAAAATACTTCGCAAACGCCACATTTGCCGCGATAAGCCGTATCGCAATCATTCCGCACGCGATATACGCGCCATTGATGATATAGGTGGGATTAGAGATAAGTAGCCCAAGATCTAGCGTGCTACCCACATAGATGAAAAATAGCGGCACAAAAAACCCAAACCCCACATCATTAAGCTTATGCACCAGCTCGTGCTTATAGGAGAAAAATATCGCCACAATCATTCCAGCCAGAAACGCCCCCAGAGCCGCCTCCAAATCCAGCACCAGCACCAACGCCACCAGCACGATAAAAAGCATCATCACAAAGCGAATGTCTTGATTGCTTAGGTCATTATAGGGCATCACATAGAGCTTGAGATTAGGAAACCACCAAAACAAAATCCCAAACAACCAAAACAGCCCCACAATCGCTACGATAAACACACATAGCACCGCCAAGCTCTCATACAGCTGCCACGAATTCCCATAATGATAGAATCCACTTATAAGCGTAAGAGCCGCGATACTTACCACCTCTCCTACAACCCCCACGCGCAGCGCAAGCTCTAGCCACTGCTTATCCTTGCCATAGTCTTTGATAAGCGTCATAATCATACCAAGGCTCATTACAGGAAAAGCCGCGATGAAGATTTTATTAAGCCCAAGTGCTAGCACCAGCGCGATAGATAGCCCATACAGCACACAAAAATACACCACAACATTGCGCAAAAACTTCTTCCCAAGATTCTGGAAGCCGCGCAAATCCACCTCCATACCGCACAAAAACATCAAAAACAAAAACCCAACCTTAGCCATTAGCACTAGGCTTTCACTCGCTTGAAATATCCCAAAATACAGCCCCAAGCACCCTAGGCACATCTCCACGACTACGATAGGGATTTTGCTTGCCTTTGCCAAAATCGGCGCGATAGCAATGAGCAGCGCGATGATGGCAAAATTGACAAAAATATCGCTTAAGATATGCTCCATTATCGCTCCTGTCCGCTTGCTTTAGCCCCACTGCCAAAGGCTTGGATAATCGCTTCAATAATGGCTTTAGGATAGAGTTTGTGCTCTAAAAAGTGGATTCTACTCTCAAAGTCTTGCAGGCTCTCTCCTGCGATTTTAGGGAGCTTTTCTTGCACGATAATCGCCCCAGAATCCAGCTCCAAGCTCACCCAATGCACGCTCACACCGCCAAACTCCTCTGCCCCATTAAAGCTATCAGCAATCGCGTGCGCGCCTTTATGCAAGGGCAAAAATGATGGATGGATATTGATAGCCCGAAACTTCTCTACAAACCCCTCCCCCAGAATCCGCATAAACCCAGCCAATACCACAAGATCGATATGGTGGCTCTCTAGGCATCGCGCCAAAGCTTGATCAAACAACGCACGCGAGCCAAAGTCTCTATGGTCAATCACCTTACACTCTAGCCCTAGTCTTTTGCAACGCGCGATCCCATACGCGCTAGGATTATTACTCATAGCTAGGACGATATGCGGAGTGATATGATAGGGAGATAAAGCAGCGGCGATGTCTTTTTGCTGTGCCACGATATTTTCCAAATTACTCCCACTACCGCTAAAAAGTATCGCTATACGCACCTGTGTGTTTTCTCTCTCTTGCATTCTATCCCCAGCTTCAATATAAAAGTGCGCATTATAGCAGATCCTTCCGCACACCACAACGCCCAAGCACCCAAGGACTTGCAGCAAACCTCCCCTAGAATCCACTTTGGCATATCTTGCCCATTTCTACCACACCACTAGACTTAAATTATTAAACACATAGTTAATTGAATTTAAAATAAGTTTAATTATTTAAATATTATGATAACGCGTTTCATTATTTGAGACAATCACTTTTTATCACATTTCAAGGAGTTTTTATGAAGACATATTCCGCTATTTTGGCAGGTATCCTTACTGCGCCTTTGTCTATGCTCGGCGATCCACTGACTGCTGATCAAGACCTAACCCAAAGCACCAAAGACACCTATCAATCCCAGCAAGAGCAAAGCGACTCCAAACGCACTGCTAACGCCAACACAAAAGTAGAGACTAAAATGCTTAATGAGCAAGTCGTAACAGCAAGCGGATATAGCCAAAATATCAAAGAAGCTCCAGCTAGCATTAGCATAATTGGCAGAGAGGAGATTCTAACGCGCCCTATCCGCGATATTGGCGATGCGGTGCAAGATGTCCCGGGCGTATATGTAGAGCAGGACAAAACAGGGCAGAATTCTATCTCTATGCGTGGTCTTAGCTCAAGCTACACACTTATCCTAATCGATGGCAAGCGGCAGAACACCACGCGCGGCTTTGTGCAAAACGGCTTAGGGAATCAAACCTCCTTTATGCCGCCAGCTTCAATGATAGAAAAGATTGAAGTGATCCGCGGTCCTGCTTCTATCATCTATGGTAGCGATGCGATGGGCGGAGCCATCAACATCATCACCAAAAAGCATACCGACAAGCTTGCAAGCGGTATCTAGCTAGAATCTAAATTTTTCGAGCCAGATAGCGAGTGGGGGAACGCTTATGGCGCAAACGCCTATATCAACACCCCTTTGATCAAAGACAAGCTCTCGCTCAATCTAAGAGGATCAGGGCGATTTAATGATGCAAATAAATTTCTTAAGCCCTCGTGGGTAAGCCCAAGTAGTAATGGCAACCCCTATGCTGCGCACTCCTCCACAGGCTCTCGCAACTTTAGCGGTGGCTTTCGACTAAACTACACGCCCACAAGTCGCGACTACATCTACCTAGATTCTGAAATCTATAATGGACGGCTTGGCTCACTTAATACTTCTGGTAGAAGTATCACCTCTATACAAGAGCTTTTTAAGGTCAATTCTGTGCTAAGCCACGAGGGAAAGTATGAGTGGGGGAAGCTCTCTAGCTATGTGCAGCACTCTTTCAATCTCATCGCCCCTCACGCAAATGTCCCTATCGGTGCTACCCAAGGCGAGTATATCAACTGGGCAAGCGAGCGCATAAGCCAAAGCGCGATCGCTCAAAGCACTTATACAAACAACTTTGATTTGAAAAATTATGGTGTGATCACATTTAATGGTGGTGTTTTTTATCAATACGAAAATTTGCTTGGGACAATTTCTTCAAAGTGGAGAAATATGCACCAAAATCAAGCCGCTGTCTTTGCTGAAGCAAGCTATCTTATCAACCAATACATCAGCACCACTCTTGGCTTGCGCTACAACTATAGCGATCGCTTCTCTAGCGCGCTAAACCCACGCTTTTATGTCAATTACAACCCCACTAAATGGCTCACCTTTAAAACCGGTGTAGCAAGCGGTATGCTAGTCCCCACGCTTTTGCAAACAATCGATGGTGTCATCACCACAGAGACTAGCACTAGTAGCACGACCACCACTTATGGGAATCCAAACCTAAAGCCCGAACAAAGCTGGAACTATGAGCTAAGCGCGATTGTCGATACAAATCCAGCGATGTTTGTCCTAACAGGCTATTACACAGATTTTAACAACCAAATAGAAACCCTAAGCAACATCGGGCAAAATATGGCAATCCCCGGGCTAAACCAAACCTGCCAAAGCACTCTTTGCAGCACTTATCGCAATATCGAGCGATCGCTTGTAGCAGGACTAGAATTTGGTGCGAAAATTAAGCCTATCTATGGAATCTCTCTTGATGCAAACTATAGCTTCACCTATACAGAAGCCCTAAGCGGCTCAGGCAAGGGCGAGCCTATCAACGAGATCCCTCGCCATAGCTTCACGCTAACGCCTAAATACCAATGGCGCGATTTTAGCGTCTATGTGCGCTGGAGCGGGAAGTTTCAAACGCCAACAGCCTATGCCGGGGCAAATGCACGAACAAATGTGCGAGAAATCGTAGGAAAATACTACAAAGATTATCAGCTAGTAGATGTCGCTGCGACCTATACATTTGCCAAGCACTACACACTAACTTTTGCTGTGAATAATCTCTTTGATGTGCATTTTATGGATTATGCAAGCTACACAAGCGGCAACAACACAAACGCGCAAAATCGCTATCAAAGAATCCTGCCAAGCCGAAACTATTGGCTAAGCCTACGCGCAGACTTTTAAGCCCTAGAAGTAATCCACACTAGAATCCACTTTTTGAAAATGGATTGCCACGCGGTGCAGAAGCACCGCTCGCAATGACAGAGGGCGTGGAGTAGATCGCCACGCCAGCGCAGTGTCTTGCAATGACAAAAAACCACCGCAAGTGAAAAAGTGGATTCTATGGATTGCCGCGATTTTGCTAACGCAAAACAAGCGAAGCGAAGTTTTTTTAGAAAACAAAGGATACCGCTCGCCGCTAGGCGATGTTTCTTTAGAAAAAGCCGAACGCAAAAAATGGATTCTAGAGCAACGCCCTCTCTCCGTCATTGCGAAGCCCTTTAGGGCTGAAGCAATCCATAAATCAAAAAGTGGATTCTAGCCTTTAGGGCTAATCTAGCTAGATTCTGCTATGCGCTTAAGATAATTTTCTGTGCTGCTAGCGATGAAATCGCGCAAACTCTTAGGCTCTAGCACCACCACATTTGGTATCCACATAAGCACTAAAGGTGCGATCTCCATAGCACTTGTGATATAGAGCGTAATATCTAGGCTGCCATCGGCGTTTTCATCTAGGTGCTGATTGGGGGAGATTTTTTTGCGTTTAAAATACTTTGCGATTATAGGATCTATCCATAATCGCACCATAAATGGCTCTTTTTCTGGGGAAAACCACGCATTAAGCGCGTTTTCAAGCCGTGCTAAAATCTCTTGGCTCACGCGCTTGCCCTGCCCTAGCTCGCGTATATTAGTGATGTTGTTTAGATAAAACTTCTTTATCTCATTGGATTCTAGCCCTAGCAGATACCACTCGCCGCTAAAGTTTAGAATCTTTAGTGGCAGCACTTCGCGCTGTGTGTGGGCTGTGCTGTGGCTTAGGATATTTGGCTCTTTTAAAAACTCAAAGCCAATGACTTTATGCTCTTTAATGGCTTTTTGCAAGCGTGCGATAGACTCTGGCTCTAGGGCTATCTCCTCTAAATTTGAACGGGTGAAAAACGGCTCTGCATTGTGCGCGCTGGTGGATTCTAGGGAGTTTAGGAGGGAGAGCATTTGGGATTTGATCTCGCCATTCATACTATATGCAAAGCTTCTTAGCAGGGCTAGGGCGATAAATGAGTCTGCTTGGCTCGTGCTATTTGGGAGCTTGCTGCCTAGGAAGTAGATAGTATCTCGCTCATAGCTAAAATCCGCGCCCATCATCTCCACATCTCTGCGCAAAGTCCTAAGGCTTACGCCAAACTCTTGCGCTAGGGTCTTGGCACAGAGTGAGCCATCGCTTTTGGGGTGGTAGAGGAGGGTTAGGATTTTGGTCAGTCGTGCGAGCCGCTGGGTGTAGTCGTGTCTAGGCATAATGCTCCTTTTTAGAATCTAAATTTTTGCAATGGATTCTAGGATATTAAAAGGGGATATTGTAGGGCAAATTTCTAAATCTTTGACATAACGCTGTCAAACTGCGCGCTATAACTTCGCCCTAGATTCTAGCTTTGTAGTGGTCTGGTGCAGGGAGCTTGGGCTGCATTGTCCTTGCGTTTTTTTTTTTTTTGATTAGAATCCCTGCGCAAATCTAAAAGGAGCGAGAAATGGCACAAGAATCCGTGGAAAAAGTTTTTAGCAACAATAGGCGTTTTTCTATCCCAAAATATCAAAGAGACTATGCGTGGAAGAAGAAAAACTTAGATGAATTGTGGGAGGATTTAGAAGAAGCAAAAAATGCAAGCAGTGATAGTATGGGACATTTTCTAGGCACGATTGTTGTAGCAAAAGAGCCAAATAGTGATGCCTACTATATCATTGATGGGCAGCAAAGAAGCACGACAATCTTTATGCTCCGCTATGCGCTTAATGCTAAAACAAAAGATCCTGCTTGGAATATGAATATTTTTCGTGATGAAAATAAAGAGCTTAGATTGCAAGTTTCTCCTGCTAATCAGGAGTTTTTCAAGGCAGTTCTCACACAAGCAGATAACAATAAACGCGACACAAGCCTGAAAAATAGGATTGAGACAGATGGGCAGAAGCGATTGTATGAAGTCTTTGAAGCGATTTGGGATTATGTAGGTAAGCTAGAATCCACTGAAGCTAAAGAGTATCTCTCTGTGCTAGATAAAATGGTGCTTATGTGGCTAGAGGAAAAGGATTCTGGGCGCGCTATACGCACATTTCAAAGTGTCAATGATAGGGGCGTGCCACTTCTTTTGCTAGATAAGCTAAAAGCCTTGCTTATTTTGTATTCAAACAAATATAGCAATGATAATGGCACACTTGATAATGAGATCAATGAGCGATTTGGAGAGATTTTCAAAATCGCTACGAAAATACGGAAGCATAAGCTTAGCTCATCGCTTGGCGATAGGGAGTTTGCCAAGGAAGTGGAAACGCGTGTTTTTAACTACCACGCTTTGGGACAAGCTGACATTGGGCATTATCGCTATGGGGCAGCAGAATCGTTTAAAAAAATCAAAGAGCTATTAAAATCTAAAACAAAAAATCCACAAGAGTTATTAGAGTATATTGATACATACTCTAATGATTTGCTTGAGTTTTTTAAAGCATTTTATCGCGTTATGCAAAGGACAGAGACAAGCGCAGAAGCCTTTAAGCTTCTTTATATTTTAAGAATCAATCCTTTGTTTTACTCATCATTAGTAAGACTAGAGATGAATGGGGTTTTAGATGATGAGTGTTTAAGGCTTTTAGCACAGGCGGAAGTGTTTTTCTATGGCTGCTATTCAACCAATGATTCAAGGGCTTACAATCTTTATGAAGCCACCGATAGTAAAAACAGCTTTAGAGAGAGAATAATACAAGAGTGTAAAAAATGTGCTAAAGGCGACTACTCTAGTGTTGGTGATGTGCTTAGAGATATAGCAAGGGATAATTATAATTGGGGAAAATATTTTCGCTATTTATTTTTCGCTTATCGCTGCGATGATATGGACGCTAGGGCTTTTAATGACCTGCTTAGTAGTGATGATGAAGATGATAATGGGGATAGCAGTAAAACAATGCAACCATACGATATGGAGCATATTGTCCCGCTTAATGTAGTTGAAAATGAGGCACTTGAGCGGTATGGCTTTGACAATGCTAATGAATTTAATGCCATAAAAGATGACTTTGGGAATTTGCTTGTTTTAGAAAGCAAGCTTAATAGGAAAATACGAGATGGCGGGGCGCAAATTAAAAAAGAAGCCTATAAAGATTCTAAAATACCTTACAACAGAAACTTTGCAAATACACTTGAATCTTTTGGCAAAAAACGCATAATAGAAGAGAATGAAAAATTCACACAATGGGCTAGGGAATTTTTCAAAGATTTTTTATGCTAGATTCTAGGCTCTCTTAAAGCTTTTTAAGAGGGCATTTGCTGCTTATATATCCGCGCAGAATCCGCGCAAAATCTCTCCATAAATTTACACAAGTTTCTATCCTTTGACATAACGCTGTCAAGAGATTGTGCTAGTATCACAAAGTTTGTATGCGAAATCGCATTAAAGTTGCTCTTAGTTTCTACAAACAAATCTCTACAAAAGGATAGCTATGAATCTCTCAAAATCTCGCTTTATCAAAGGTATGCAGTGTCAAAAGCTGCTGTGGCTTCTAGCTCATAAAAAGGACGCTCTAAGTCCGCCAAGCAAGGAGCAGGTGCAGATTTTTAGCATAGGCAATGAAGTCGGGGAGCTTGCGTGTGCGCTCTTCCCCAATGGGACTAGAATCCACTTTAATGATGGCATAAGCCACAATGCCAAGCGCACAAAAGAGCTGCTAGATTCTGGCGTTGGCGTGATATATGAAGCGACTTTTATCTATCAGGGCATTGTTGTGATGGTCGATATTTTGCAAAGCACAGCACAAGGGCTTATCATCAATGAGGTGAAAAGCTCTACAAGTCTCAAGGAAGTGTATATCTATGATCTAAGCGTGCAGCACTATGTCATCACACATTGCGGATATAGTGTAAAGGGCGCGAATCTTATCCATTTAAACACAAGCTACAAAAGGGGCGAGTCGCTTGAGCTAACGGAGCTATTTACTATCGTGCCTTGCTTAGAATCTGTGCAAGAATTTGTCCCAAAGATTCCAGCAATTTTGCAAGAGTTTGCTAGCACTTTAGATGGGCAAGATGAGCCTAGCATTGATATAGGGCTGCATTGTGATGATCCCTACTCTTGTGAGGCAAAGGCTTATTGCTGGGAGGCTCAAAGGGGCATAAAGGGGGAGGATTCTGTATTCCACCTGACTCGGCTTAATGGCGATAAAAAGCTAGAGCTATATAGGCAGGGGGTGGTGCGATTTAGCGACATAAAAAATCTCGATACTCTTAGCCACAATCAAAGGCTACAAATAGAATGCTTTGCCAATAAATCTGTGCATACACAAAAGGATAAAATCACAGAGTTTTTACAAGGCTTGCGCTACCCCATTTATCACCTAGATTTTGAAACATTTCAGCTCGCTGTGCCGCAATTTGTAGGCACAAGTGCCTATGAGCAAATCCCTTTTCAATTCTCACTGCATATCCAGCATAAAGATGGCAAGCTAGAGCATAAAGAATTTTTAGCCAAAAGTGGCATTGACCCTAGAGCTGAACTCATCAAAACCCTGCTAGATTCTATCCCGCCAAATGCCTGTATTTTAGCTTATAATGCGAGCTTTGAAAGGGGCGTGATCGAGCGGCTTGCCGCAAGCTTTCCGCAGTATGAAAAGGAGCTTTTACATATCGCTTCACAGATTGAAGATCTAATGACTCCCTTTGCCGCTAGGCATTACTATCACTATAAGCAAAATGGTAGCCACTCTATCAAGCTCGTGCTTCCAGCCCTTGTGCCACAAATGGAATCTGCTTATAAAGAGCTAAATCTCGTGCATAATGGAGAAGAGGCGATGGAGTGCTTTGCCGCGCTAGAATCTATGCCCAAAAATGAGCAAGAGAAGTATCGCCAAGCCCTTTTAGCCTACTGCAAGCTTGATACGCGTGCTATGGTAGAGATTATCAAGGCGTTGGAAAAGTTAGTGGGCTAGGGGATTTATGGTATTATGTCTTCTAATTTTAAAATGAAAGGAACACTATGAGTAGTCAAATCTACAAACCACAAACCACAGAAGAGCTAAAAAAGCTTGTCAATGATGAGAGTATCCACTTGGGTGATATTGATACAAGTGCTATTGATTGTATGGCTTTTTTGTTTCAAGATTCTACACGCAGGGATTTTAGCGGAATAGAGTCGTGGAATGTGAGCAATGTAACTAATATGTCTTATATGTTTCAAAATACAAAGAGCTTCAATCAACCTTTAAACTCTTGGAATGTTAGTAATGTGGAAGATATGTCTTTTATGCTTGCAAATGCAGAGAGTTTTAATCAGCCTTTAAACTCTTGGAATGTCAGTCAAGTAACTAATATATCTTATATGTTTGCGGGTGCAAAGAGCTTTAACCAGCCACTAGATTCTTGGGATACAAGCAATGTAACTGATATGGCAGGAATGTTTTATAACGCAACAAGCTTCAATCAGCCACTAGAATCGTGGGATATTAGCAATGTAGAAGATATGGATTCTATGTTGAATGGTGCGGAGAGCTTCGATCAGTCGCTAGATTCTTGGAATTTGACTACTAAAGAGTGGAAAATATGTTTTGGTAATTAAATAAAGATGAGTGGCAAAGATTCTAAAACCTAGAATCTGCTCTTTCATATTTCGCTTTTGCCAAATTTGACACATTAACCCCCCTTCTTTTTTATGTGAAATCCCACAAGCCCACGCAAAATCTCTTAGCAATTCTGCATACATTTTAATCCCCTTTGTCATAACGCTGTCAAAGCTATGCGCTAGAATCCACTACATAGTAAAGATTAAGGAGCGACAATGAGCTATAAACATCGCATAGAATCTATGGTAAAAAGCTTAAGTCAAGGCGTGTATGAAAAAGATGAGGCTTTAAAGCTTATATTGCTTTCATTTCTAAGTGGTAAATCTGCCTTTTTGTATGGACCTCCGGGCACGGCAAAAAGCCTTGTGGCAAGGCGAGTGGCATTGGCATTTGATATGAGTGAAAAAGTGGATTCTAAAAAGGATTCAGCTTTGGGTAGTCATTCCGCAGATTTAGCACATTTTGAGGCAACCGCAGACTCTTGCTCTGCCCCAAAATGTGCTAAAAACTACGAAAGCACCACTACAAATCCTAGAATCCGTGATGAAGAAAAACAAACGCAAAAAGTGGATTCTAATACTTTCTTTGCCTACTTAATGAATCGCTTCAGCACCCCTGAAGAAATCTTTGGTCCAATCGACATAGCCGCACTGAAAAACAACAAGCTCACACGAAGCACGCAAGGCTATCTCCCCACAGCGCATTTCGCGTTTTTAGACGAGATATGGAAAAGCTCTCCTGCGATTCTCAACACACTTTTAACCATCATCAACGAAAAGATTTATCGCGATGGCAATATGGATATAAAAGTCCCATTAAAAGGGCTAGTGTGCGCGAGCAATGAGTTCCCCACGCCAAATCAAGGGCTAGAAGCCTTGTATGATAGGCTTATTGTGCGATTAAAGGTCTTGCCCGTGGAGAGAAAAACTAGTTTTGAAGCCCTGCTGAAAGGCACAGGTGAAGCACAGATTACTATCGCAAATCCTATCACACTAAAAGAGCTGCAAGACATAGCGCAAAAGGCTAAAAATGCCACATTTTCTCAGCAAGCCTTGCAAACACTCCACACCCTAAAAGCTTCTATAAAATCCCACAATAAATCCTTGCAAACAAATATAGATAAAAATAGCGAACCTAGCGAGCCAATTTACATCTCTGACAGGCGGTGGGTAGCTATGGCAGAGCTTTTGAGAGTAGCGGCAGTTTTAAGCGATAGAGATGAAGTGCTACTTGCAGATATTATGCTTTTAAAGCATTGTTTATGGAGCGATGAGACACAAACTCAAGTGATACAAAATCTTCTAGAAAAGTCGATACAAGCTACCTTGCGCAATGATCCGCGATATGACATATCAGCCTTGCAAACATCATATCAAAACCATTATGATAAAAGCATAGCGGAGCTTTATGACAATTATCAACCAAAGCAAATAGATGACAAGATAAAAGATCTTTATACTAAAGAGTGCGATAATATCGCCCAAAAAATTGCTACAAAGCAAAGCGCACTTCAAGAGGATCTTGATACCGCACAAAGCAAAATGGCAAACCCATTTTTAGCCGCTAGGGATTATCAGCCTATATTGCGCAATATTACGCAGCTGCAAGATGAGTTAAAGCAGCTTGACATCGCCCTAGAGCAGCTAAAAACCATTATACAAACCCAGCCTACGCCCATACCACTTCCAACTAGATTCACAAAACCAAAATATAAGCCAAAAAGCAAAAAAATGCTAAAAAAACTTGTAAAAGATAAGAGTGTTTATCTAGGTGATATTGATACAAGTGCTATTACAGATATGAGTGAGCTATTTAAAGGCTCAAATCGCACAGACTTTAGTGGGATAGAATATTGGAATGTGAGCAATGTAACTAATATGTCTCATATGTTTCAAAATGCAGAGAGTTTTAATCAACCATTAAACTCTTGGAATGTTAGTAAGGCAACTGATATGAGTGATATGTTTGCGTATGCAAAGAGCTTTAACCAGCCACTAGATTCTTGGAATGTTAGCAAAGTAACTACTATGAGAAGTATGTTTCAAAATGCAAGGCATTTTAATCAGCCAATAGGCGCGTGGAATGTAGAAAGCGTAACAGATATGGGTTTTATGTTTTATGGTGCAGAGAAGTTTTGCCAAGTGCTTGATAATTGGAATGTCTGTAATGTAACTAGTATGGGCTATATGTTTGAAGGCGCACTTGAAATGGCGCGACTGCCTAAATGGGCTAATGATCGAGTTAGATAGGATGGGGTAGGCTATGCAGAGCACACTACAAGATATAGAACATAACCCGCGCTACACAGCATTGCTACACAATGAAGTGGTGCGTGCGTATTTAGACAAAATCCACGCTAGCTATCTAGCACTCCAAGATAAGCTAGCTTCTAGCCACCCCTTTTGGCAAGAAGAGTCAGCACACTATAGGCGAGCACTCACGCCCACTATCAATCACCAAACCTTACAAGATGATAGGCAAAGCTTTTTGAGCTATAACCAAGATCATCAAAGCGAGCTAGACTCCCTTGCCTCTAATCATCAAGCAAGCCTAGATTCTAGCAGGGGGCATATTTTGCAGTATTGGGAAAAAGTCCTAGAATCTAAAAAATCAATGTGGCTAGAGCCTAAGAGAAAACAAGCAGAAAGAGAATATATCCAAGGTCTTATAGGAGCGTTAGAATCTATACTTGAGCTACAAGAGATGCTAGAGGGTTTAGGGCTAGAGTCATCTACTTTAATGCAAGAGATGCTAGGGGGAATGAAGTTTGATATAAATGGGGGTAGTGGGGGCGATGAGAGGGAAGGTGGGGTTGAAGGAGAGGGGCAAGAGCAAATTAGTCAGCAGGGATATGGCAGTGGGCTAGGGCAAAAAGGCTGTATTGACATCGCAAAAATCAAGCAGTATTTGAAAACTTTGCAAAGCAGTAAGCACTTGCGCACAATCGCAGATCTACTAGGCAGGGGCAGGCAAGATGGAGGTGCGCTGGGCTCAAGCACTATGGGGGATTCTAGTGTAAAGCTAACAAATACATATAAAGAAGAAATGTGTGGGATAACTTTAGGGCGAGATTTGGCAAATCTCTTGCCCCAAGAGCTAGCAATGCTAAATGACCCAGATTTAGAGCTGCTCTTTGATCTCAAATATATTCAAAACCGCCTTTTTTGCTTTGAGAAGCAGGGCTTTGATACGCCCAAAGAGCAGCAAGAGAAAACTAAAGGCGCGATGATAATCTGTGTAGATACAAGCTCTAGTATGCAAGGCACTCCAGAATATCTAGCAAAGGCTTTGACACTCTATCTTGCTACAAAGGCAGATATGCAAAGTCGCGCTTGCTATCTTATCAACTTTTCTAGCACCATAGAGACTATTGATCTAAGTGGCAAAGATGGCAGATCGAATCTTCTAGGCTTTTTGGCGATGAGCTTTAATGGCGGCACTGATGTAGAGCCAGCATTAGCAGAAGGGCTTAAAAAAATGCAAGAAGATGATTTTATACAATCAGATTTGATTGTCATTACAGATGGTTGGTTTGATGGTTTTTCAAGCAAATTAGAGAAGCAAACACAAGACCAAAGGCGCAATGGCAATAGATTCTATATTTTAGACATAGATGGCACTTATGGCACGCACACATCTTTTGATACACATTGGGTATATAATAGCCACACAGATAGTCTGCACACTCGGCACTCTCATCACTCTAGCATTAGCTAGATTTACTTAAGTCTTTATATCTTGGTTTAGCTTTGTCATAACGCTGTCAAATGTGCTTGCTAGAATCCACTTTTTACAACAAGCAGGAGACACTATGGATAGAAATACGCTTAATGAGATTCTAAAAATTTTGCCTGATGATTTTGGCTTTAAAGCAGTATTTGAAGAGCCAGAAAATGAAGCTTTAAAAGATTCTCAAGTGCTTATACTCGGCATTGGTAAGCATAAAATCGAATTCACAAATGGCAAATATCGCCCGAAAAATAATGATGAGCTTAAAGCATTATGCGATATTGATAGCATTGAGCTTGATGATATTGACCCAAGCAAAGTAACGGATATGAGCAGAATCTTTGAGGGCTCTACACGCAGGGACTTTAGCGGGATAGAGTCGTGGGAGGTAAGCCAAGTAAAAAGTATGCGAGCGATGTTTAAATATGTGCATATTGAGCGACATTGGAGCTGGAATATTAGCCGCTGGAATATAAGTAGCGTAGAGGATATGAGCTCTATGTTTGAAGGCTCTAGCTTTAATGGTGATATTAGCCGCTGGAATGTCGGCAAGGTAAAAAATATGAGTCGTATGTTTTGGAATAGTGATTTTAATCAAGATATTAGCGATTGGGATATTAGCAATGTGGAAGATATGAGCGGTATGTTTGCCTGCTCGCTAGCTTTCAATCAAGATTTAAGCAAATGGCGCGTAAATCCCAAAGCCGATATAGATAGAATGTTTTTTGGCACTGAGGCGTTATGCATACTGCCAAAGTGGAATATAGAGCTTTTTGCGTATTCTAACTATGTGTTTGCTGGCACGATATTTGATGCCTTTATCACAAGAAAAATCGATGATTTTTACAAGCAAACGCAGCGATTCTATCCGCTGACAAACAGGCAGCTATGCAATCTAACAGAACGAGAAGAAATACAACTCAGCCAAATTGATGTATCAAACATCACTGATATGAGTTGTGTTTTTAGTGATTTTTTCTCTAGTCGCAATGATTTTAGCGGGATAGAGTCGTGGAATGTGAGTAATGTGGTCAATATGTATGGTATGTTTTATTGTAATCGCTGGTTTAATGCTGATATTAGTGGCTGGAATGTAGAAAATGTGGAGGATATGGAAAATATGTTTTGTGGAACAGAGCAGTTTTGCCACAGCTTAAATGAGTGGAATATCAATAATAAAGTCAATATACAAGGCATATTTGCTGACACAAATTACCCTAAAAAATATATAAAATCGTGGCGTGAAAAAGTGGGTGAAGAGATGTTTGACAAGGCGTTTATCAAGAGAGTGTGGCAAAGAAAATAATCACAACCTACCCTAAGCGTTCAAGAGCTTTGGTAGAACTTCAGCAGGAAATGTATAAGCCACCTTGCTATAATGCCGCTATCTAAACAGGAGAAACTATGGAATATGGGAGATTTTTTGAACGCGTGAAGGGCTTTTTGGAACAAGCAGAGAAGCACAAAAGGCGTGGGAATAATGACTTCAATCCCTACTTGCAAATGTGGAGTAAAAACGATGAAGTCAGGCTGCATAGTAGGCTAATCTGCGGATTTTTAAACCCATTAGGCAAACACTATCAAGGCGATGTGTTTTTAGAAGAGTTTTTACAATGTGTGGGGCTTAGAGAATGGTTTGGCAATGCAAGCAATGCTAGGGTGTATAAAGAATATAAAAATATTGATGTGTATATCACGAATGGTGAGAAGCATATCATTATAGAGAATAAGATTTGGGCAGAAGATCAGCCGCGACAAATTGAGCGGTATATTGAGAGCATAGTAAAAGAGCAAAGCAAAGATTTTAATGAGATAGAAACTAGTGAGATAGATTCTAATGATAATGTGGAATATAGTGAGCTAGAATCTAGCGAAAATGTAACGCAACAAGAGCTAAGCGAAATGTATGAAAATATCGCTGTGCTTTACCTAGCCCCTTATAAACGAAATCCTTCAAAGTCTAGTCTAGGCAAATGGGAAATACAAGGGGAATATCTTGTAAATAATCAGGGTGATAAAGTGAGATTTAAAGCTATCTCGTATAAAAATGAGATTCTAAAATGGATAGAAAACTCACAGGCAAAGGTCGGCTGTATCACAAACCTAAACGCCGCATTACTCTTCTATAAAGATGTCGTGCAAATTATCACAAAAACAAAGGAGAACACAATGAGTGTGGCGAAATTTTTAACAGACAAGAAAGACAATACTATGCAGGAGAATATGGAGATAGTCTTTGAGATTATAAAGAATAAAGACAAAATTATAGAATCTTATTGTGAGGTGATTATAGAAAAGCATAGAGAGCAAATTGAAAGCAAAGGCTTTGAGATTGTTAAGACAAGTAAAAATAAAAAAATGGGCAGTTGGGGCAAGAATGATTTAAGCTACCCCTTTATGATTAAGCCTAAAGATTGTGGTAAATACTACTTTGCCTTTTGTGTGGAACATTATATTCAAAAAGAGAAATATAACTGCTATGGTGTGCGGATTTTTGAGCAAGACTTGAATGATAATTTAGATGATAATATATCGAGCAAAATCATAGATTATTTAAATGTCAAGTTTGTTTGGTGGCTTAATTATGATAAAAATTTTTGGTGGTATGCGTTTGATACTTCAATAGCAGAATTAGAGTTTAACTTGCAAGCATTTTTGGATTCTAGCGAGATTAAATCCTTGAATGAAAAGCTTAAATCCTATCAAGGATAGCAATATAGCTCCCACAACGCAAAGACTAGAATCTTGCTTTGTGGGCTACACAATCCTCAAAGATTCTTAAATATTTAACACATTTGCCATAATGCTGTCAAAGCTCTGTGATATAACTTTGTTTATTAAAGGTAAAAATAAGACATAGCAAGATTTTACCAACTCATCACAACAAATCTTAAAAAGGGGAGAAATGGATAAGCCTAATGTCAAGGAAATTTTAGCAAGTTTGTCTGGGGTTTGGAGTCAAAATAAAGATGAGAATCTTAACACACCAAATGAGATTCTAGATAGCTTGTCTGATGACTTTATTGAGACTAAATTCTGCATAGGTGATAGTTTCAAAGCCCTTGCAAAAACTCCCAACCAAGATGTAGCAGCCATAAAAAAACAGCATATACAATCAAAAAAGGTTGCACTTATGAAGTTTTTACAATACGCTGAAAAATATGAAGCTCTATCACAAGAGCTACGATTTGAAATGCCTCCTCACATAGAGATATATTTACGCTATGTGCGGAATTTTTCAATCAGCTACAATGATACACAATACTTCATACAAAAGATTTTAACATCAGCATTCTCTCCAAGCTTTTACATTGGTGATAGTTATAGTTACAATAGAGCCTTTGAAGGGACAATTTTGGATAGAAAGTATAGTTCCCCTAGTGCGGAGAAAATTACACAATATATCTTTTTTAAAGTTTTGCTTGATGTGCTAAATGAGCAGGGGCTAGATTACAATAATCTTTACACACATTTTGGTTATTGGAAAAGCAAGGGGAAAAATCAAGCGACATTTTGCCCATATATTACCCTTCATTCAAGCCACACTCACGCTAAAGCCCTAGATGACTATCTTTCACAGATTCCACAAAATAAAAAAGAAAAGAAGAGATTCTATTATGATATAGCAAGTGAGCCTAGTTTAGAGCATAACTACCCAAATATAAGCTATTTTCAAATCCATAAAATCATTTCGTTTTGTTATAACGCTATTGTAAGATTACAAAAGTGGCAAATAAAGCCTCTTGTAGAGCTTTTGGAATCTTATGATTCTTCTTATATTTATATAGAGCTAGAGCCAAATAGTTTTGAAGATATACTAACCCGCCTCCAAGCCATAACGCCAGAAATCACTGATTGTAAAGAGCTATTGTTTCATCATCTATCTTGTGTGGCAAATGTTTGTAACAGCACAAATCTTATAGACCATATAGAGCAAACATACAATGAAGTCAAAAGCTTTGCAACAAGCCATAGCAAAGCCCAAGTCAAAGCACTCTTTGAGATAAGCTACAATGCAAGTATGTTTTCTTTCTATAAGAAAGACTATCTTTACAAGGAAACTTACACGCACCATAATTTTCATTTTTATAGCGACAGAACAAAAGATGAGATAAATCAGTTTTTAAAAACTCTACATTATGCTATGCAATACTATAAACAACTTTTTAAAGCAAAAGGGCATAGGGCTATATTATTTGCAGATTCTATAACGAAAAGCCTTGCTGTGCGGGTGCTTTTAGAATCTTATAATGATGAAAGCATTCCACAAGAGAAAAATTTTGATAACGCAAAACGAGTTATATTTACCTATCTGTATATCTCTAGTGATGTTGATATAGAGTGGAATCCAAACGATAAGGAATTTGTTTTGTATAAAAACGATGTGTTTTTGTTTTTCTCTAATTTCGCAGAATATCAACGCTATGGACGGGGATTGTATGAATGGAATGGATTTGATTATACGATAAAAGAGTATCATTCTTATCTATGCCTAGACCACAAAGCCAAACACAAAAAGCAATTGCAAAAATCTCGCCAAAAACTTGCAAATACACAGGCAGACGGAGCAAGATTTGAGCTATTTTCTTATATTGATAGGGAGCAGATAGAACAAATAGAGCAAATCCAATTGCAACATAAAGCCTTTGATTTAGCCAACACAAATTGCCTTGCTCTTTTAGATATAGAGCAATCAAAGCTACTTTTACAAGCAATGCTAGATACGCTATGTGGCAAGCAGACTAAGCCAAATATTGAGTTGGCTACAAATTTTGAAGCTATAAGCATTAGTGGTGATGAGCTAAAAAATGTAGCATATATACATCTTGAATCTTTTTTGGGATTTATTTATGATAAGTGTATGATAAGGGTTGTGGGGCTAGAGCAAAGCGACTTTATAGAGTATTGCTTAAGTGCGATTTTACAAAGTGGGCAATGGGAGAGTGCGTTTGAAAATTTGCGACAGAATATATAAGATTCTACATATACACATACTACATTTAATAAGGAGTAATAATGAAAGATTTTGCAAAAGGGCTTAAGGCAGCAAATGAGAAGTTTCAGCAAGAAAAGAAAGAGGGGCGATGTGATTTTAATATCTTTGAAGCCTTGAAAGTAGAGATGAGCGAAAATCGCCATAGTGCCTTTTTGGCATATTTGCTTGATAGCAACAAAGGGCATTATCAAACTATCTTTTTAGAAAAGTTTTTAGAACGCATAACACTTAAAACAAAGCTAACGCATTTTAAAAGCAAAGATTATGAAAGCATTACAACTGAATCTGCCATACACCAAAACAGACGCATTGACATATTAATGAAGTTTAATAATGGCTACCATATCATCATAGAAAATAAGATTAATGCCTGTGACCAAGTAGCACAGATTAGAGACTATTCAGCCCGATAAGATTCTTATAAAAAATGAGCTTGAGCTATGCAAATGGATATATAGCCACGCACAAGACAAAGACACAAAAGAAGAAGTTTTAAACAAAGCGGTTGAAAAATTTATGCCACTTTTTATAGAGTTTGCAAATAAGCCTTTAATCAAAGAATATATCAATACATATTCTAAACTTTTTAACGACTAGCCAAAACGCTAGAAAAATAAAAGCAAGATTCTAATCTTGCTTTGTGAGCCACAAAATCCGCAAAAATCTATAACATTTTAGAATTGTGTCACAACGCTGTCAAAGCTCTTTGCTATAACTTCACTTGCCTTATTCTCACACGACAAACACACAACAAAGGGGAGCTATGACTTTAAGCACACATTACACCACAGACGCTTTAGAATCCATCTTTGCCACCGCGCAAAATGCCGAGTTTATGGGGATTATCTCTGCATATAGAGAGCATAAAATCATCAATGGAAAAACACAGCCCCTAAGCGAGCAAGAGAACTATCAGCATAATTTTTGGCGGCACAAATTTTTAGGGCTAATGCTCAATGAAAGGGACATTGCTTGCGCGAGCTTTTGCGCCCTATCACGCAAGGCTAGCAGCCACACTTCAGGGCAAAAGGTGGGTTCTGGGGCTGGGGTGGATTCTGGGGTGGAATCTAAGGCAGGGTCAAAAGTGGATTCTAGGGGTGAAAATCAAGCAGGGAGTGCGGAAGTGGATTCTAGCCTAAGCCCTAGCAGCAGCCCACAAAGCGACACAAAATATGAGTGGTATTTCTATCTTGTGTGGAGTGAAAACGCAAGCGATGGCATTGAAGTCGGTAAGCTTGGCAGAGCGTGTGGCAATGCCTACTACCTATCAAGCGGCGGGATAATGCACGGTTTTTCCCCACATAAACGAGGCATAGCACTTAAGCCCTACATCGGCAAGAGGCGCATAAGCCCGCAAAGGGTGATAAATATGCTTCATCGGTGGTTTTTAGACACAGATGGCACAGAGCTTATTGGAATCCGCTTTTATCAAACTATGCAAAATACATCATCGCGCCGACAAGCGCGCGGAAGCCTCGCACGATTTCATAATATTTCTTATTTGTATTATGCTCTTCCGCGATTTGATAAGCAAAATCCACGCATAGATGCAGAGGAATATCTGCGATCGGATTCTATGATTACAGAGAGTATAGAAAACAAAACCCTATCACCCTTTATGCTTAAACATATCTTTGAAGAAAGGGGGCTTATGTTTGTGGATAAAAGCAGCTCTTAAAGGGATTAGTAAAAGCGTGTTTGCATTGTGGCTTTTAGAGCAAGCTTCGCTCTAAAAGTCCTCCCAAGCTTCGCACCTAGCTTTGTGATGTTTTTTCGCAAATTCAAGATCCATAGAGTAAAAAACTGCGTTTAAAGATTTAGGGCGACCATTTTCATCTTCGTATTTTTCACACAATGCTTTGTAGATTTCATCATTTTCATCGCAATTCACAGCTATGCTGCCAAGATAAGGATACTCCAAATACCCGACAGACACGAGATCAAATACCGGTGTTAGCTTTGCTTGTGGAAAATGTGTATCCATAAATTGTAAAAACTCTTCTCGCGCTTCATTGTCGATGTGCTTTTCATCAAGTGCGGATTCGTCTTTCGTGCGTTCTTTATGGACATAAAAGCGGTTATAGACTTCATTAAAGCAGAGCCAAAAAGACATTTTGCCTATGGAGACAGTGTATTCCTCAATAGTTGGTAAAACGATAGGCATTCAAACTCCGTTATTTAAGATATTGCTCAACGCGGCATTATAACGACTAATATCTTAAAAGTATTGACTAAAAGATCAAGCAGAAATAGCAGAGAGTTAAGCCATTTGACATAACGCTGTCAAAGCTCTTTGCTATAACTCCACTTGCCTTATTCTAACGCGACAAACACCGCAAAATAGCGGCTAGTTTGGCACAATAAGCGCAATCACTTACAAGGAGATTAAATGACAGATGAGAATCTAAGGCTATTTTTACAGCGTTTTAGGGAGTTTAATGCCGAGATTGAAGCGCGAAAAAAGCGCGGGCAAAATGACTTTAATCCCCTGCTTTGCGTGCAAAAGCTAGATGATGAAGAGAATATGCACAGCGGCTTTTTATATGCCCTGCTAAATCCCTATGGGGAGCATTACCAAGATGATTTATTTCTAAAGCTCTTTGTGAAGTCCATTGGGCTACAAGAGTGGCTTGGCAGCACAAGTGGTGCAGAAGTGTATAAGGAGAAAAAACGCATTGACATTCATATCACCAATGGCAAGCGGCATATCATTGTAGAGAATAAGATTAACGCAGGAGATCAAAACGAGCAAATTGAGCGATATATAGAAGCGATTGCGAAAGTGGATTCTAGCGATAGGGGAGAATCTAGCGTAGAGTATGAAAATATCGCGGTAGTGTATCTAGCCCCATATATAAAAGAGCCTACCCAAGAGAGTCTAGGTAAATGGCATATACAAGGGGAGTTTCTTATAGATAGTGAAAATCATCAAGTGCGATTTAGGGCGATCTCGTATGAAAATGAGATTATAGATTGGCTAGATTCTGCCCTAAATGAAGCAGGTGGGATAAGCAATCTAAGAATGGCACTAGAGTGCTACACAGATGTAGCAAAGCGACTTACAGGACAAAAGGAGAACACAATGGATTTACAAGCATTTTTTAGTAAAGACGGCAATGAGCAGTTTTTAGACATAGCATTGGAGCTAGTGGCTAGGAAAAACGAAGTGCTAAAAGCACATTTTAATGCGATTGCAAGGGAGATTAAAGGCAAGTATAAAGAATACAGGACAGAAGTTTGGAGCTATGGAACAGGCATCTCTGTGCTACATAATAAGTTTGTTGAAATAAGAAACTTTTGTTTTTATATAGCAGCAGAAATTGCTAATAAAGAAGAGGTGTGGTTTGAAATTTATCTATCGGGTTACAATCCACAACAAACAACAAAACTTATCCCAAAACTTGGAGAAGTTCTTGGTGTAAGCAATGATAATTTTGATGATAGTATGCTCGAAGATGGGTGGTTGGCATTAAAAGAATTTGAGGAAATTGATTTAAAAGACTTCACGCAAGAAAGTTTTATGGAGTTTTTTGAAAGCGTGAAAGATAAGGTTTATCAATTTAATCAAAAAATCGCAGATGATTTAGCAAAGCCAGATTCAAAGCTCCGCGAGCTTGTGCCGCCTACCGAAATAACAGAGATATTTTTGCCTCAATATGACAATGTCAAAAGTGGATTCTAGGCACAACACTTTTTTCTGTCATTGCGAAGCTCTTTGGGGCTGAAGCAATCCATAAATCAAAAAGTGGATTCTAGCGATACTAAGAAAGACTATTTTGCTAGCGCAAAATTTGTGGATCGCCACGCCGCTAACACCGCTCGCGATGACAGAAACACGCTGCCACTTTTCTCAATCCCTCCATATTTTTTTTATCTTTTCCACTTTTTTTGACATAACGCTGTCAAAGCTCTTTGCTATAACTTCACTTGACAAAGCGATACTTCACTTTGCAATACACACAAGGAGTGATTATGCTAACACAAGCAAAAAGAGACAATAAAGTCCTAAGCAAATATAAAGCAAGAAAACAAAGGGCGTTGAAGAAGATAGAAGGCACACTGATAGATCCTAGCAAAGAAGCCCTGCAAAAGCTCCTGCCCTTTAAGCCCATAGCCAACGACAAAGACTATGACAAAAAGCTGCTGATAGCGCATTTTATAGTCCTTTTCCCACATATTGCTGACTTGGACTACTGCTTTAGGCTCTTTAGAAAGCATTTTAATGCTAGTTTAGATGATCTTGATGATGAAGCTATGGTCGCAGAGTTTATCACACCCCATCTTTTAGAGCATTTTCACGCGCTAAGACCCAAACCCTTTGTGCGTAAAAATCTAGCCCTTTTACAAGAGTGCTTTGGGCTAAGTGAGCTAGAGACAAAAATTTTGTATCTCATCGGCTTGTGTGATAATATCAGTAGATATTATGATTGTGATGATAGTCTTAATTATTTTGAATTTTGCCTGCTTGTAGCCCAAGTGCTAAAGACAAGCCCAAGAAAAGTCCAAAAGCTACTTATGGCAAATATGCCGCTTAGAAAGCTTGGCTTCATCGATGATAGGCACAGAAGCGGTGAGTTTGAATTAGAAAGCTTTACTGAAAGACTTATGCAAGAGCCTTTTAGCAAACAAGAGATGATGAAAAGAATCGCTAGAATCTACCCCAAAAGCACACTTGAAATAGCGGATTTTAGCTATATGAAAAGCGACTTAGATATGCTGCTAAACTATTGTAAAAATGCGAAAAATCCTAGTATTTTTCTCTATGGCAAGCCCGGCGTGGGTAAAAATGAGATAGCAGCCCTTATCGCAAAAGAGCTAGATAGAGAGCTATGGGAGATACACAATATTGATACACAAGGCATAATGAGAGAGGATAGACTTGAGCAGTTTATACGAGCTCAAGCTATGCTAAAGGCGGATAAATCTGTGATTTTGCTTGATGAGTGTGAAGAGTTTTTCCCCAGCTTGTCTCCCAAATACAACGAAGATAAACCCAGCAAAAACACACTCAATAAAATGCTAGAATCCGTGAAAATCCCAAGCATTTTTCTAAGCAATAGCGCAAATATTGACCCGGCGTTTTTGCGGCGATTTGACATCGTGCTAGAAATCCACGCCCCACCAAAAGAGAAAAAGCAAGCAATGATAGAAAAAGCCCTAAAGTCCCAAAGGATACGACTAGATTCTAGGATTATTAGCCAAATTTGCGAGTCTAGCCTCTCTCAAGGCGTGCTTTTGCAAGCGTGTAAAGTAGCAAAAACTTTGGCAAAACATAAGCTATATAGCTTGAAAAATTGCGAAAAAATTCCAAAAAGCACAGCCGCAAACAGCCGCATTATCACCCAAAGCCTTATCCAAGTGCTAAATGAGCATTTAAAGCTCCAAGGGCAGCCCACAATCGCCACCAAAGCCCCCCAAGCCCTGCCATACAATATGAGCTTGATTCACGCGAGTGTGGATATGCAAAGCTTGTGCGAGCGGATAAAAAGCGTGTGCGGGGCAAAAGATGCAAATGTGGATTCTAGCTCTAGCGGGCAAGATTCTACACAGGGCGTTAGGATTCTAGCGTATGGTATGGCTGGAAGTGGCAAGAGTGAGTTTGCCAAAGCCTTAGCCAAAGAGCTAGATAAGCCTATAATATTAAAAAAGGCAAGTGATTTACTCTCTATGTGGGTAGGAGGGAGTGAGAAAAATATCGCAAAAGCTTTTAGAGAGGCAGAGCAAAGGGGAGCGATCTTGGTGCTTGATGAAGTGGATAGCTTTTTGCAAGATAGAAGTGGGGCGAGTGTGAGCTGGGAGATTAGCCAAGTCAATGAAATGCTCACACAAATGGAGAGCTTTGCTGGCATATTTATCGCTACGACAAACTTTATGGATAATTTAGATAGAGCAAGTATCAGGCGATTTGATATGAAAGTGGAGTTTAAGCCGCTAGATTTTGCTAGACTGCAAAAAGCCTTTAGCCTGTATGCGCAGCATTTGGGGATTGGCGATTATGCTGCATTCCTAGAATCCACTTTTGGCAAAAGGGAGCTAGAAAAGCTAGAGAATATCTGCTTTGGGGATTTTGCTTTGATCGCTAGGGGGGCTAATTTCGCGCCGCTAGAGTCTGCGGAGCAATTGCTAGAAAAGCTGCAAGAAGAAGCGCGGATTAAGGGCTTGAGCGCGAGTAGCAGCAAGCGCGTGGGATTCTAAGGTGAGTGGCTATGGATAAGCACAAGCTAAGTGAGATTCTACAGGCTCTGCCAGATAGCTTTAGCTTTACAGCAGTGCTTGAAGAAGCGATAAAAGAGAAAGAGGGCGTAAGCGAGCAAAGTCAAGAGCAAATCCAAGCCCAAACCCTGCAAGATCAGATCGCGGAAGCCTACCTAGAATCCAAAGAGCAAGAGCTGTGGGAGGATATGCAAGATACAGAGCGGTGGTGGAGATGGGCAGTAAGCACTGGTGATCTTTTTTATGATTTAGTATCTAAGCAGTGGGTGGATAGTGATAGCTATTGGGGTGCTCGTATAAAAGAGCAGCTAGAATCTAGCGGGATTTTTATGAGTGAAGATGAGTTTGCTTCAGTGCTTGATTTCACGCATCCTGCGCTAGAGTCATACTCGCCTATTTGCGATTTGAAATCTTTTTACTATTATAATCTTGATGATTTTATAGCGTATTTGAAAACCACAAAAAAGGAGTAGTCATAGATAGATTCTTAAGTATATGCTAATGAAGCATATGTTACAAAAATAGACCTGCTTGATATATGGGAGAATACGATGGAGATTGCAAGAACATATTATGAAAATGGAAATATAAAGACAGAAGCACCACTCGAGGATGGTGAGATTATGGGTATTGTAAAGGGGTATGATGAGGATGGAAATCTAAGAAGTGAAATTCCGTATGAAAATGGTAAAATGCAGGGTATAGCAAGGTTTTACTATGAAAGTGGAGTGTTGGAAAGTGAAATACCATATGAAAATGATAAAGGACAGGGCATAGCAAAAGTCTATGATGAAGATGGGAATCTAAGAAGTGAAATTCCGTATGAAAATGATGAGAAAAATGGCATAACAAAAGACTATTATGAAGATGGATGCTTGGAGAGTGAGATTCCACTTAAAAACGGTAAAGAGCAGGGCGCAGCAAGGTTTTACTATAAAAGTGGAGGATTGCGGTATGATATTCCATATGAAAATGGTGAGCCAAATGGTATCGTAAGGCTCTATGATGAAGATGGGGAAATGAAGATGAGTCTTTCATATAAAAATGGTGAACTTCAATCGGTAAATTGTGTCAATGGCAAACAGCTTACCAATGCACATTTACACAGAATAGCAAAAGCGGAGAGTCCTATTAACGAAGCTATAAAAATCTATAATGAGTTATTATAGACTTGATACTAAACAATGAAATACAAGACATCAACAATGAAAGACCTTAAACGAGTGATGATTTTTAGCGGGGCGGGGCTTAGTGCAGAGAGTGGGCTAAGGACATTCCGCGATAATGATGGCTTATGGGAGGAGTTTGACATTATGGAAGTGTGCAGTGCTAGGGGCTTTGCAAAGGATAGGCAAAAGGTGCTAGATTTCTATGATCAAAGGCGTATCCAGCTAGGGCAAGTCGCCCCAAATGCCGCGCATACGATGATAGCAAAGCTTAAAGCAGCATATCCGCAAGAAGTCGTAGTGATAACGCAAAATGTCGATGACTTGCTAGAAAGAGCTGGGTGTGAAGAGGTCATTCACTTGCACGGATTTTTGCCTGAGGTGCGCTGCGAGTCTTGCGGGGAGATCACAAATATCGGCTATATCGCTATGCCAAGCTCTGTGTGTGGGGTGTGTGGGGCGCAGAGCTTGCGGCATAATATCGTGATGTTTCACGAGCCTGCGCCAAACTATGCCCTGCTAAACCAAGAGCTAGAGCGGCTAAAAGCGGCGGAAGATAGCTTGTTTGTCTGTATCGGCACAAGTGGCGAGGTGCTAAATGCGGCGCAATTTACTCTCTATGCCAAGCAAAGCATACTAAACAACCTAGAATCCAGCCACCTTGATCGCTATTTTGATGTGCGCTTCATCGAGCCGGCTGGCACGGCTGCGCCAAAGATCAAAGATCTTGTGGAAGGCTTTTTGCGCAAAGTGAGCTAATCTCCTAGCTTTGCCTTGTAGCACGCTTCTAGAATCCTTATTTGTCATTGCAAGTTTTGTAAAGCGTGCGGTGATCCACAATCCAAAAGTGGATTCTAGCTTTTACACTTCTTGTTTATCCTAGAATCCACTTTTTACACAACACAGATTTTTTAAAAACACTCATTTTTCTCATCATTGCGAGCCTTACACCGCGTGGCAAAGCGTAGCTTCTTTAGTGATCCACACTAGAATCCACTTTTGAAATGGATCGCCACGCCGATAACGCAGCTTGCGATGACGGAAAACTGCCATAAGTGAAAAAGTGGATTCTAGGATTATGAAGCGATTTGGTAGAATAAGGCACAATTTCACACACCTTATATCACCTAGGATTTTTATGACTACTGCTTGCTCTGTCCATATTGATCATACACCTATCCAAGAAATCATCTCCCCTGCGGTGTTTATCGCTGATGCACACTATATCCCAAGCCCTACCCACACTTGCACACAGGCATTTGAGCAAGCACTAGAGCCCAGCCCTGCTAAGCTAGATTCTAGCAAGTCCGCTAGCCCACTAGAATCTAGCTTTTCATTTTTGGATTCTAGCTTGCCCTATCCGCGCTACATCGGCGAAGATGGCTTAATGGGGCTTTTGCAAGCATTGATGGGCAATCCCCCCGCACAGATTTTTCTTATGGGGGATATTGCGCATTTGTTTATCCCGCATATCTCCCATAGCGCAGATAATCACCGCGATTTTATCGCCCTACTCAATGCCCTATCGCAGCACACAGAGATCTTCTACTTTGAAGGCAATCACGACTTTGGGATAGATTCTAGGCTTTTGCCACGAGTGAGAATCTACCCTAGGAGTCTCCAGCCAGCTATTTTTAGCTATCAAAATACGCCATTTTTACTCGCACACGGGGATCTTTTTATCAACAAAAGCTATGAATGCTATATCCGCGCACTAAGCGCACCGCTCACACTTAGTGCGCTAAAGCTGCTTGATACACTAAGCCTAGGCTATATCTATACCTATGCACAATCCCTAGTCAATGCCAAGCGCATTGCGCCACTTCACCTAGATGAAAGTGGATTCTACACATTTGCGCTTAAGAGACTAGCAGCATACACGCACTATATGCGTGCAAATAACCTAGCCCGCGCGTGCAATCTAGCCAAGCCCAGCGACACAGACCCCCAAGGCACCGCAAAGCAGGCTAAAGACTATGAGCTTAACGCGCAATATGGCGTGATAGAGGGGCATTTCCACATAGGCAGAAGATTGCAGAGCTTTTTTGCCCTGCCATCTTTTTATTGCGAAAAAAGGATTCTTGTTTTATAATCCTGCCGATATTACCCACACAAACTAAGACCATTGATTTAGATTTGGAGACAACTATGGCAGGCAATATTTTAGACTCTCAAATTGAAGGCTATAACGAGATAGCGTTGATTGACTTCCGTATTTTCGAGCTACGAGATGATGAAGTATATGAGGGGATTTATGGGGTCAATGTCGCAAAAGTGCAGAGTATCATCGAGCAGCCAGATGAGCTTTTTGACATACCGGCAAGTCCAGATTATGTGCTAGGGCTTTTTGACTTGCGTGGGACGATAATCCCGCTTGTCGATCTCTCCAAATGGCTGAATATCAAAGCAGACGACACCCCCCGCAAACACAAAATCATCGTATCTGAGTTTAATAATGTCCAAATAGGATTTGTAGTCGATGAAGTTAAGCGCATACGGCGCGTAAATTGGAAGCAAGTAGAATCCGCGCAATTTAGCTCATCTAGCACAATCGAGCGAGGCAAGATCACCGGCACAACGCGCATCGAAGAAGATGATCGAACTATGCTAATTTTGGATTTAGAGAGCATTATTGATGAGCTAAATTTCTATGAGAAAAAGGCTGATGATATTATCAGTATTGTAGAAGAGCAGGAGCGGTTTAATGGACTAGCACTTGTGCTAGAAGATAGCTCCATAGCCCGCAAACGCGTGGTGAAAAATCTCGTAGCTATGGGCTTTGAGGTTGTAGAGGCAATCGATGGAGAAGAGGGCAAAGAAAAGATAGAATCCCTTTATCAACAATATGGCGATAAACTATCTGAACATCTTAAAATCATCGTATCTGATGTAGAAATGCCAAAAATCGATGGCTTCCACTTTGCCAACGAAATCAAAAACGACCCAAGATTTTCTAAGATCCCGCTTGTATTTAACTCCTCTATCTGCGATCCAAATAGTATGGAAAAAGGCAAAAAAGCAGGAGGTGATGGCTATATTGTGAAATTTGACCCCAACATTTTCTACCAAGAAGTCAAAAAACTTCTAACTTCTGTGTGATTTTGGCATTTTTTTGGTAGAATAGCCCCCAAATTAACGAGATGAGGTATTGTAGATGGATGATATGCAAGAAATAATGGAAGACTTTTTGATCGAAGCCTTTGAGATGGTCGATCAGCTCGACCAAGACTTAGTCGAGCTAGAAAGCAACCCAGAAGATCTAGAGCTACTGAATCGTATTTTTAGAGTAGCCCACACTATTAAGGGTTCTAGCTCATTCTTGAATTTTGACATTCTTACAAGCTTGACACACAATATGGAAGATGTCCTAAACAAAGCTAGGCGAGATGAGCTTAAAATCACACCTGATGTGATGGATGTGGTCTTGCTCTCCATTGACCTTATGAAAGCACTCTTGCAAGCAATTAGAGACTCTGGGACAGATGCCAATAGCGGTATTGATATTAGCGATGCTGTTACTAAACTTCAAGCAATATCTCAAGGTAGTAGCCCTGTCGCAGAGGCTCCAGAGCCTTCAGCCAAACCAGCCAAACCGCAGGAGACTACACCACAGAGCGACCCTAGCAATCCACTTGCAGATGAGCCAGATAAGGACTATGCGCATATGAGTTCTGATGAAGTAGAAGCAGAAATTGAGCGACTGCTCCAAAAACGCCAAGAAGCGGATAAACAAATGCGTGCGCAAAAAAGAGCAAGCGGTCAAGCTAGCGATGTCCAAGCACCCAAAGCACCAGCAGAAGCTCCAGCACCCACTGCTACTACACCGGCTAAACCAAGTCCCAAAACTGAAGGCAAACCTGCAGCCGGAAAAGATGAAGGCAAGGTGGCAACAAGCGTAGAACAAACGGTCCGCGTTGATGTTAGGCGACTTGATAACCTTATGAATCTCATCGGCGAGCTTGTGTTAGGCAAAAACAGATTGATTAAAATCTATGGCGATGTGGAAGAGCGCTATGATGGTGAAAAATTCTTAGAAGAACTCAACCAAGTTGTATCATCTATCTCTAGCGTAACGACAGACTTGCAACTTGCGGTAATGAAGACAAGAATGCAACCTGTAGGCAAGGTGTTTAATAAATTCCCAAGAATGGTGCGAGATTTATCCAGAGAACTTAAAAAGAGTATTGATCTTGTCATCACCGGTGAAGAAACAGAGCTTGATAAGTCTATCGTGGAAGAAATAGGTGATCCGCTTATCCATATCATTAGAAATTCTTGTGATCACGGCGTGGAATCCCCAGAGGATAGAAAGGCTTTAGGCAAGCTAGAGATTAGGCGAGTGGATCTCAAAGCCTACAATGAAGGCAATCACATTGTTATTGAAATCACCGATGATGGAAAAGGGCTTGATGCAGAAATGCTTAAGCTAAAGGCTATTGAAAAGGGCTTAATCTCTGAAAAAGAAGCAGATTCTATGACAGATAAAGAGGCTTTTGGCATTATCTTTAAGCCCGGTTTCTCTACGGCAAAAACTATTTCCAATGTATCTGGACGCGGTGTCGGTATGGATGTTGTAAAGACCAATGTCGAAAAGCTTAATGGTATTATCGAGATAGATTCTGAAAAGGGAGTAGGCACAACATTTAAGCTAAAAATCCCACTTACGCTTGCCATTATCCAAGCATTGCTTGTGGGTGCGCAAGAAGAATACTATGCTATCCCCTTATCTTCTGTCATTGAGACAGTTAGAATTGGGCAAGATGAAATCTATAGTGTCGATGGCAAATCTGTCTTGCGCCTAAGAGATGAAGTGCTTTCCCTAGTGCGTTTGGCTGATATTTTTGGTGTGGATTCTGTGCTAGAAACAGCAAGCGAAGTGTATGTTGTTATCATTGCGCTTGCAGAGCAAAAGATTGGTGTAATTGTGGATTATCTCATTGGACAAGAAGAAGTTGTTATCAAATCGCTTGGCTACTATCTCAAAAGCACTAGAGGTATTGCAGGAGCGACAGTGCGAGGTGATGGTAAAATCACTTTGATTGTCGATGTAGCCGCAATGATGGAAATGGCTAAAGAGGTTAAAGTGAGTATAAATGCAGTAATGGAAGAAGCTCAAAGCTCCAAAGCCAAAACAGCCCCATCAGACTATATCGTGCTAGCAATCGATGATAGCAATACCGATAGAGCAATTATGAAAAAATGCCTAAAAACATTGGGAGTTACAGTGCTAGAAGCAAGCAATGGTTTGGAAGGCTTAGAAATTGTCAAAAATAGCGATAAGCCCCTTGATGCGGTTTTGGTAGATATAGAAATGCCTAAAATGGATGGATATACTTTTGCAGCAGAAGTTAGAAAGTATAATAAATTTAAAAATCTACCACTTATTGCCGTTACAAGTAGGACAAGCAAAACGGACAGAATGCGTGGGGTAGAATCTGGTATGACAGAATATATTACAAAACCCTACACGCCAGAATATCTTGTCAATGTCGTAAAACGCAATATTAATCTAGTAACCGGAGAATAAAATGGCTGATAAAATTAGAGATATTTTTGAACAGCAAAAGATGGATGCAAGTGGATTGGGTCGTGGTATTGGTGAGGCACAAGATGATCCAGAGGATATTTTGCAAGTTATTGGGTTCGTTGTGGGTAATGAGGAATTTGCTGTTCCTATTCTTAATGTCAAAGAAATTGTAAAACCCACAGAATTTACAAGGGTGCCCGGAACGCCACCTTATGTTCTAGGTGTATTTAATATGCGTGGAAATGTGTATCCACTCATCAATCTACGCTTGAAGTTTGGTCTCCCAGCTATCAAGCAAGATAAAGATACTCGCTATCTTATAGTGCATCAGAATGATGAAATAGCCGGATTTGTCATCGACAAACTAACAGCAGCCATCACTCTTCCTAGCTCTAGTATAGACCCTGTGCCAGAGACGCTTGCGAGCAATCAAGCTGGAATGATCGATGGCGTAGGAAAGCGTGAAGATCACCTAATCACCATCCTGAAAATTGATGTGCTACTCAAGAGAGATTTCTAGACTCCAAATACATATACATTGAAAGATTCTAGATTCCCATAGAATCTAGAATCCTAGCGATTTGAATTATCCATTACAAACTTCTTAAAAATATTCCAACAAAAATACTCCCCAAACAAACGCAAAAAATACCAAACTCAAAAGTTGCGCTGCACTACTCATATCTTTCGCCTTTTTGGCAAAAGGATGTGGCTCAATACTCGTGTGATCAATGGCGTTTTCTATCGCTGAGTTAAAGAGCTCTACAATCACACAAAGCATTCCAGGCAAGACCAAAAGCACTTTTTGCGCAAATCCATCACCAAGCCATAGCCCCAAACACAGCCCAATGCTTGCTACTACAACCACCTGACGAAACCCCTGCTCTTCTCTCCACGCAGCCAAAAGTCCATCTCTAGAATACAAAAATGCATTGCGCACGCGTGCCAATCCACCCCCGCCCTTTTGTGCATTGCGCTTACCCATATCAGTCCTTTTTAGACTCTATAGAATCTAGTGGAATTTCTTCAAAGCTAAATGTAACTCCAGATTTTCGCAAAGATACCGCAGGATCTTGTAACCACTCCCCAAGTGGAAAGGCATTATTAGCACTCTTATTTTTATATCCCAGCCCATAGACTACGCCATTATTCTCACCTAAAATCATACGCAATACACCATCAACCAATACTTCAAGATACTGAGCTTTCCCTCTATGATCGCCTAATAGTGCTATATACATCACAAACGCTTTCATAGACTGCAGAGATCGGGCTAGGTTTATTCGATATTGCTGGTAGGCTTGCGCATCTAGTTTTTGACCATTAGCAAGTTTTGTAATAATAGCTTGAGCCAATTCCTTAGGCTCTAAAGACAATGTAGCACTCTTAAACAACACTGGAGTATGTGATAATATCTTTTGACTATCATCTTGATAGGCTTTTAGCATTGATGACAGAGCATCGCTAAAATGCGTGGGGGCTTGAGCCAGCACATCACCAAGCCCAGCCTGCATATCCCACACAAGCTTATATGATAGATTCTTGCCTTTTGTGATACAAGCAATACTAGTATCCATCGTATCAAAATCTGGTGCCTGCTCACTCTTGTCTAGCACTCCACTGATTTTACAATCAAGAGATTGCGGAAGCAGCTCAGTAGAGAAATCCACATCTTGAGCCAGCACGCCAAAAAGTAGCGTTAAAATCTCATCACCAGCAAACGATATTTTCTGGCTTGTTATACGCACACTTCCCTGTGTTTGTGTGAATTGCCCAAGCTCCAAGCGCACATTCTCTAGCACCACACCATCAAGCCCAATACTAGATGACTCACAAGCGATACTCTTAACCCCACTACAAGTAAAAGGCTCATAAGAGATAGAAGGAATATATTCTTGTAAAACCTGCAGCTGCGCGTTGATGGAGTTTTGCATATTATCCTTAAGCCTATAGCTTATCACGATCAACGCGACAAGCAGCACAGCAATCAGCACTCCTCCAAGCCCTAAACCCCATATAAACAACCTTTTCATACCTCTCCTTTGCTAAACTCTAGATTAGCCGATGATCTCGCGCACACCTTTGGCATTGGGCGCGGACAAAAAGCCTTGCTTCTCTAGCTCTTCCACAAGCACTGCAGCTTTATTGTAGCCTATACCCAGCCTGCGCTGAAGATTGCTGATAGAAGTCTTGCCATCAAGCATCATAAGCTTTTTAGCTTCAGCGAGCAGATCACTGCTATCGCCTTGTGTCTCATCGCTCCTTGTAGCCACCCCGACAGAATCAGCCAAGAAGCTAGAATCATACTGCACCTCTCTTTGATCACGGATAAAGCCCACAATGGATTCTATCTCATCTTCACTCGCCCAAGGCGCGTGCAAGCGCAACACACTCCCGCCCCCACCAAGAGAAAACAGCATATCACCCTGCCCTAGTAGATTCTGCGCCCCTTCAGAATCCAAAATCACGCGAGAATCCATTCTTGAGCCGACTTTGTAGGCGATTTTTGCTGGGAGATTTGTCTTGATCAATCCTGTTACGACATCGACACTTGGTCGCTGGGTGGCTACGATTAAGTGCAATCCTGCCGCCCTACCCATCTGCGCTATGCGAATGATTGAGCCTTCCGCCTCCTTGCCCCCTGTCATCATAAGATCGGCAAGCTCATCAATGATGATAACAATAAAAGGCAAAATCTCACTTCCCTCACTAGCAGCTTTGGCATTATAGCCATCGATGGTTTTTGTCTTTAGGGCTTTCATCATCTCATACCTGCGCTCCATTTCTCTGGCGACATTATTGAGAGCGATTATCGCCTTTTTAGCATCAGTGATGATGGGTGTCAGCAAATGTGGGATTTCTTCATAAAGACTAAATTCTACCTTTTTAGGATCGACCATTATTAAGCGCAAATTATCGGGAGAATTACGATAAAGCAGGGATAAAATCATCGCATTAAGCCCGACACTCTTCCCGCTACCTGTGGTCCCAGCGATAAGCAAATGCGGAAGCTTTTGCAAATCTGTAACAAATGGATTCCCTACAATATCTTTCCCAAGCCCAAGCGCAAGTGGCGAAGAAGAACCCTGAAAGACTTCACTCTCTAAAATCTCGCGCAGATAAATCATCTCTTTTTGCGAGTTTGGCACCTCAATCCCTACAACATCTTTACCCGGTATGGGAGCTTGGATACGGATTGATCGCGCACTTAGTGCCATAGCAAGATCATCACTTAAGCTTTGGATTCTACTGACTTTGACATTAGGAGCTGGGCGAAATTCAAAGGTCGTAACAACCGGACCCGAGTAGATTCTAGCCACATCGCCATCAATTTTAAACACTTTGAGCTTGGTTAGGAGATTTTGGATCTTTTGATCAATCTCACCTTCTTCAAAGCTTATTTTTCCACTTTGTGCGGGCTGCAGAAGTGTCGTGGGTGGCAGGACATAATCCTTAGGTCGCGCAAGCTCACCTCTCTCTAGGCTCTCTAAATGCTGCTTGCTAGATTCTAAGTCTTTTACTATTGTGGGCTGCACTCGCCTAGAAAGCTCTGTACTCTGTGTTTTGTGCGCAAAAATCTTAGGACTAGAATCTTTGATTTGCTCTAGTGTATCTTGGGGGCTGGGATATTGTGCTTGAGTAAATTCCCCTGCATAAGGAGATTGTATGCTTGACTGTGCTAGAGACTGCATATCTGCTAGATGATCTTGGCTTTGTGGGTGTGATACTTGCTTGGAGTCTTTGTGCGTATCACCATCATCGTGCGCATCGTGCGCACTACTTGTGCCAATATTTGGAGAATGGGATTCTAGCATTTGAGAAGAATCTAGAGAGAGACGATCAATGGCTGGAGAATCCACCTCTATCATCTCTTGTGGTGTGCTAGATTCTAGCTTCTCTTGTGTGGGGTCAATGATTTTTGTGCGATAGGTTGCTTCATCTTTTAGCAGTGCTTCTTTCTCATAGGCTTTGGCACGAGAGATAGCCTGATCCACATCGATATGTAGCATCTCGGCATCTTTATTCATCTGGCTTGGATCAATAAGCCGGACCATCGCCCTATGCCGCTCTTCTTCCTGCTCTTTTATATATCTCTCGCGTTCCTCATCGCGGTAAAGCACTACGACCTTTTTCTCATCAAACTTTGGAGCTTCCCTTGGAGCTTCTTGCAAGGGCGATGAAAAGGACGACGAGAGATTTTGTAGCTGAGTGACATTAGGCATATCCGCGAGACTAGATTCTAGGCTAGGCATTTGATCAAAAGACTCTTGAGTAGAATGCGCCCTGTGCATTGTCATTTGCTCGGCATTGATCTTGCTGGATTCTAGTTGGATAGGATTTTTAGCACGCCCTTGATAGTCAAACTCCTTGATCGATGGAGAGGCAAACACTCTTTCAAGCCACGCAGTAGCAGCTTTGTATAAATATCGCGCATACGCTACACACCTAGGAGCAAGATACAAAAACGCTTCTTTTACATTGCGCACAAGATAGCGCGTGAGCGTAAGCGCGGCATTTTGCAGAGATTTTTGTGCAGTAATCACAGCGGTAGGACATAGCAAAAGCACCCCGGCATACACACACACTATCACTAGAATCCACACGCCAAATGCGCCAAAATTTGGCATAATCTTGGCGATAAGAAGCGCACCAAGCAAGCCCTTATCCAACCAAAGCGACTGCACCAAAAGCACACCTAAGCTTAGTAGCAAAACAGCGATGATAATTTTCACTCGCTTTGGGCTAAGTGTAGAATCTTTATAAAGCGCATACGCTGGATAGAGTAAAAAGAGCAAATACACATAGCCCAAATACCCAAACCAAGATAGATTAAGCATCGCAAATGCCCTGCCCATCTCGCCCATTTCACCGCTCTGTCCAAAAATAGTCGCCAAGGTTAGGATAATAAACAACGCGCACCAAGCACACAAAATGTAGATTTTTTTAATGCTAAACCCTTTTAAGCAAAAATTTTTTAAATATATTATAGCATACATAGAAAAATCTACTTTCATTTCACACAGGGGGCATAAATGCACGGAAGAATAAGCCGCTATTCTATGGCGACAGGATCTGGCGTTGTTACCAACTATTCAAAGAAAATCTTTGAACTACGCAAGGAACATTGGCACGATCGCAAACTTCTACCAGCAGCAGGAATGTATGTGGAGTTTCGCCTTGATGAAAGCGGACATATTGTCGATGCACACAGCTCTGCCTATCAAGAGTTTGGTGCAGATTCACTTATCAAAGAAATAGACTTTTGGAAGACAGATACCGATGAAGAGCTGCGCACAAAGGAAGCTGATTTACGCAACCAAATCGCAGAAAATATCTTCAAGCAGACAAACTACCTGGAGATGAAAGCTATTGAAGCATCTGTATCTGTGGAAGACTGCTTAAAAGAATACTTCACCCCAGAATCTAACTCTATCAAATTCTCGCTTGCAGACATCGAAGAAGTCGCCCCAGAAAATCAGCTCAATTATCTCATTGTCCGCCGATTTCTCTCAAAAGCTATGGATTATCTTGTGTATTGTGATAAAAACATTACCCCCGATGTCTTTGCTAGCGATCTACAAAAGGTCAATAACCTAGAATACTCCTACAAAGCCTTAGTCCAAAGTGCCAACCTAAAGCCAGCTTCCATCTACCAAGATATGTTTTTAGAAAAGCAGCTTCACTATCGCGGCGCGATCAAGGCGATCTTGGGTATCAAAGAAAAAACCATCCAACTACGCAATAAAGTAAAATTCTGTATGAATGAAGTCCGCAAACTTAGAAACCAAATGGAGCTCAATAAAAAAGATTCTTCGCTCCCAGCAAAGCTTGAGACGCAAAAGACCATTATGGCAAAAGCAGAAGAAGAAGTAAAAATCCTAACAGGCTGCCAAGAGCGGCTAGAAACTATCACAAAAAATTTTAGAGAAAGCTACTTAAATGAGTTTAGCGAGACTTTCCACAAAATGCACAATGATTTAGTCGATCAAACACGCGATGCGCTAAATCTTGTCGCCACCACCCTTGATAATAAAATGTGGAAAATCGGTATGTCATCTACTGCCATACACAACAACTTCTTCAAGCACGATATTAACAACCCCTATTGCACAATGACTTTCTATGGGCAGTATCTCAAGCGACTTGACAAAAACAAGCTTGCTGATAATGAAAAAACAGGCTACAACTACTTCCACAAATACAAAAAACAGCACGAAAAGCTTTTTTTAATCTACACCACAAACCAAAAGCTTGAGATGTATCTAAAGCTTCAAATAATGTCTGCTTCTAAAGAATATAGTGTCGTTATCGCCAAAACTGATGGAGAGTTTCTCTCACATATCAACTCCCAATCATTTGAGCTAGGCTATATCGATCCTTTTATCCGCGGGAATCCAAAGCAGCTTGTCGAAGATGCCAAGACTTCAAAACACAATAAAACCACGCGTTTTGTTGTCATATCACAAAAGCAAGCCCAAATTCTAGCAAATAAATAGTCCCTAACACACAAGAAATGATCCACATCTTGATCTGTGTAGGTCTCTTAAGGAACCCAAATGATTAAAAAGTTTTTTGCGCCATTTATCGCGATACTTGAATGTATTACTAAATACTTCAAAGCCTTTGTTTTTTTGCTCATTGTAGCAGTGCTAATTTTTAGCACAAGAGAGCCTAAGCAGCACCCAAATCTCGCTAGAATCCACCTTAAAGGCGCGATAGTGGATTCTGCTATGCTACGCACACAAATCGAGGATTTACGCAATTATCCTAGCTTGCAAGGCGTGCTACTTGTGATTGACTCTCCGGGTGGAGCGGTGGGGGCAAGCGTGGAAATGGCTGATCTCATCAAAGAGCTCGCTAGCACAATGCCTGTGGTCGTGCATACAGAAGGGATTATGGCAAGTGGATCGTATTATGCTGGTGTATATGCGAGCAAAATCTATGCCAATCGCGGTGCGCTAATCGGGAGCATTGGCGTGCTATTTAACGGCGCAAATCTGCAAGAACTCTTTAAAAAAATCGGCTATGAGCCACAGATAATCGCAGCTGGCGAGTATAAAGAAATAGACGCGTATTACCGCGACTGGACACAAAAAGAACGCGCCTATATACAAAACCTTATCCAAGAAGAATACCAAACTTTCATCACCGATGTCGCAAAAGCACGGAATCTAGAGCTAAAGGATTCTAGCAAGTTTGCTGAAGGTAGGGTGTTTAATGCCGCTAAAGCTAAGGAGTTGGGGCTGATTGATGATGTCATCTCCCGTAATCAAGCCATAGACAAACTAAAAGAACTCGCCCAAGTAGAAGAAGCACTATGGCTTGAAAAAAGCTCGTGGCAAGGCTATTTAGACTCTCTTGTAGAATCCACTTTAAGCAGAATGCTTGGCTCTATGCTTGGGGTAGGATTGCAATGAAGCATATATTGCTTATTAGCACTAAAGATAGAAGCGGACTTATCTATCAAGTTTCTAAGATTTTGCACGAAGCAGGGCTAAATATCGAGAAAAATGATGAATTTGTCGATAGAGATGCGATGATATTTTTTATGCGCACGCAAATTGCTGGCGCACTAGATGAAAAGTGGATTCTAGCAACTCTACAAAACGCTCTCGACAAAGATGCTCATATCACACTAAAACCTATGGCAAAAAAGTCCCTAATCATTCTCGCTACCAAAGAAAACCACTGCCTGGGTGATTTGCTACTGCGCTATGATAGTGGCGAGCTACACGCCCATATCCAAGCAGTCATCGCTAATCATAACGACCTAGAGGGGCTTGTGCGCCGTTTTGATATACCATTTTACTGCGTAGAATCCAGCGATGATAGGCAAGCACACGAACAAGCCCTTACAGATATTATTGATCGCTATTGCCCAGATGTAATTGCCCTTGCTAAATATATGCGGATTCTCTCTCCTATGTTTGTAGCACGCTATGCAGGCAAGATGATCAATATCCACCATAGCTTCCTCCCCGCATTTATTGGAGCTAATCCCTACAAGCAGGCGTATGAAAGAGGGGTGAAAATCATCGGTGCTACCGCGCATTTTGTTACCCAAGATCTTGATGAAGGACCTATTATTGCACAAGATATTATTAAAATCGATCACACCTTTAGCTGGCAAGATATGCAAAAAGCCGGACGCAATGTCGAAAAAAGTGTCTTTGCTCACGCGCTTGATCTGATCTTGCACGATCGTGTCTTTATCAATGGTAATAAGACCATTGTGTTTTGATCTGCTAAGGCTTTGCTAGGATATACTAGCTTACCCCACACCAATACAAAGGACTACTATGGACTATCTACGCATCACAGGAGGCTCAAAGCTACACGGACAAGTGCGAATCTCTGGGGCAAAAAACGCCGCCCTCCCACTACTCTCTGCCGCACTGCTATCAAATACACCTATGAAAATCGACAACCTCCCCAATGTCGCTGATGTCAAAACACTCGCTAAACTTTTGGAGCATTTGGGTGCGATAGTGAGCTGGGATAGCCCACATAGTGCGCAAATTGATGCAAGCCACATTATCCATACCAAAGCGATTTATGATATTGTGCGCAAAATGCGCGCTTCTATTTTGGTGCTTGGACCACTACTTGCACGCGTGGGGCATTGTGAGGTAAGCCTGCCGGGTGGCTGTGCTATTGGCGCACGCCCCGTAGATCTCCACATAGCTGCTATGGAAAAAATGGGCGCACAAATCACAATCCAAGGTGGCTATATCGTAGCTAGCGCACCAAATGGGCTACAAGGCACACAAATTGTCTTTGACAAAATCACCGTAACAGGCTGTGAAAATGTCATTATGGCAGCAGCCCTAGCCAAAGGGCGCACGCAAATCATTAACGCCGCTAGAGAGCCAGAAGTAGTCCAGCTCTGCGAAGTGCTTATGCAAGCAGGCGTGGAGATACAGGGCGTGGGGACTTCTGTGCTAGATATCCGCGGCACAGATAGGGAGCCACTTAGCTTCAAGCCTTTTTCTGTGATACCAGATAGAATTGAAGCAGGCACTTATCTATGCGCAGCAGCCATCACAAATAGCCCTATAAATCTTACAAACGCTAATCCAACCCACCTTGAAGCCGTGCTTGAAAAACTCCGCCAAATCGGCTTCACCCTAGAATCCACAAAGGATTCTATCAGTATTTTTCCAGCCACAAAGCGACAAGGCTTTGAGCTTATTACCACAGAACACCCCGGCTTCCCTACCGATATGCAGGCGCAATTTATGAGCCTAGCTACACAGTGTCAAGGCACAAGCGTGATACAAGAGCGGCTCTTTGAAAATCGCTTTATGCACGCAAGTGAGCTACAACGACTTGGAGCAAATATCACGCTAAAAGGCAACACTGCCACAATCATTGGCAACGATGAGCGCAATCCACTTGTAGGTGCAGATGTGATGGCGACAGATTTGCGCGCCTCATCGGCGTTGGTGCTTGCTGGGCTTGTGGCACAAGGCAGCACTAATGTGCATAGGATTTACCACCTTGATCGCGGCTATGAGAACTTAGAGCAAAAGCTTGAAGGGCTAGGCGCAAATATTGTGCGCAAAAAGTCGTAATCTCTAGCGATTCAGTCTTGGGCAAGCAATGCGCGTGATTGCGTGATTTTGGGGTAGGAGCTACCTTGTCGTGTGTCTTTGTGTGTTCATTTTTGCTGCGTGTAGTGGCACGATATTTTATCTCTATGTGCTACAAGCCTATCAAACACATCTCACCTATAACCCAGCTCGCATAGGCTCACACAAAGATATATTCCCCACTCTCTATGCCCTTAGCCTGTCAAATACCGCTCATAAGAGTTTAGGCGGGCGCAATATACTTGCTAAGATGGCTAAAAACTTCACCTATTCGCGTGATACAAGCTTCGCCCTACACGACAAAAAAGACTTTATGGAGCTTTATAATGAGCTTTTTATCTATGCTATCGCGTGGAGAATCCAAAACGCCAATACTACACACGACAGCCCATAAGCATCTCGCATAGCCAATCGCCCATAGACAATATTAGACTCTCCCTAATATACGCTATCTGGGCGTGTTTATTTAAAAATATTTAACCAAAAATTAAAGTAAAATTTAAGTGTTTAGCGTTACAATCGGTGTTTCAAAAAGCTAAAAAAGGAGAGAGTATGGCTGAAGTCAAGAGACGCGATTTCTTAGGGCTCACGCTCGGTGGTGTCGCTGCGGTTGGTGGTATCGCTTCACTAATTGCTATGAAAAAGACTTGGGATCCATTGCCGAGTGTTGTTTCTGCCGGATTCACGACAGTAGATATAGGCAATATGCAAGAAGGAGAGTTTTCTCAGGTCGAATGGCGTGGAAAGCCGGTATTTATCATAAGAAAGTCTAGCAATGATGCTTTTGATGATAAGCGCGACTTTAAAATCGGTGATAAAGTTTATACACTTGGCTTGCAAGTATGCACGCACCTAGGTTGTATCCCCCTATATAAATCAAACGAAAAAGAATTTCTCTGTCCGTGCCACGGCGGTAGATTCACAATCAGTGGCGTCAATATTGAGGGCACTCCACCGCCACGCCCATTTGACATTCCACCATTTAAAGTTGAAGGCACTGTTTTGACACTAGGCGAAGCAGGCGAAGAATACAACAAAATGATGGCACTTGCATAAGGAGAGAGTATGGCAGAGATAAAAAAAGCAGACGGACTTGTTGATTGGCTTGATCAACGGCTTGGGGTGAAAAAACTCCTCCAAGTAATGATGACAGAATATTGGGTGCCTAAAAATATCAATTTTCTTTGGGCTATGGGTGTGCTGCTCCTTACACTATTTACACTGCTTGTGGTGAGCGGGCTATTTTTGCTTATGTATTACAAGCCTGATGTCAATATGGCGTTTTATAGTGTGAATTACACTATTATGCAGGAAGTTGATTATGGTTGGCTATGGCGACATATCCACGCGGTAGCTGCAAGTATGGTATTTGTGATTATCTATATCCATATGTTTGTAGCTATCTACTATGGCTCTTACAAAAAAGGGCGCGAGATGGTGTGGATTGGTGGTATGCTACTCTTTGTCGTGTTTTCCGCTGAAGCCTTTAGTGGCTATATGCTTCCGTGGGGACAGATGAGCTATTGGGCAGCGACAGTTATCACCAATCTTTTTGGAGGCATTCCTTTTATCGGCAATGATGTTGTCGAGTGGATTCGTGGGAATTACATTGTGGCTGATGCGACATTAACGCGATTTTTTATGCTACATGTTGTCTTGCTACCTGTTGTGATTATGCTGCTTATTGCATTTCACTTCTATTCTCTCCGCTTTCCACATGTTAATAATCAAGATGGCGAAGAAATAGACTTTGAAGCAGAAGCACAAAAATACCAAGAAGGCAAGAAAAAAGACGCTAAAGTGATCCCATTCTGGCCAGTATTTATGTCGAAAGACATTTTTGTCGTATGTGCGTTTATGGCACTATTTTTTTACCTTGTATGCTACCACTTTGATTTTGCTATGGATCCAGTGAATTTCGATCCAGCAGATTCTCTTAAAACTCCGCCACATATTTATCCAGAGTGGTATTTCCTATGGAGCTATGAGGTGCTACGCGGCTTTTTCTTTGATGTTGGACCAATTAAGGCTGCTGATATTGGTCTTATAGCATTTGGTGTGGCGCAAGTGGTGTTTTTGTTTCTCCCTTGGCTTGATAGAAGCCCTGTTGTGCGCCCAGCCCATCAACGCAAAGGATACTTTGTATGGTTCTGGTCGCTTATAGTTGTGCTAATCGTGCTTACTGTGTATGGCAAGCTACCGCCAGAGGGTATTAACACTTACATTGGCTTTGTTGCTTCTATTGCATTTTTGCTTCTTATCTTTGTCGCGCTTCCGCTTATTACAATCAACGAGCGCAAAAATTCAAGCTGCCGTGGTGGCTGCAATAATGCAGGAGGTGCAAAATGAGAGAGCTAAAAATTCTAGCAATCTTAGTTGTTGTCGTAGGTGTAATATATTGGGGTGTAGAGCCTTTGGCACATAGTATTATGCACCCAAAAGTAGCCGATGCACAGTATGACTATATCAAAGCAAATGCCGATGATGTAGCCCAGCTAAAAAATACAATAGCAAAGATTGAAGCTGAATTGCAAAATGCACGCAGCGCAAATAACGCCGCTGATATTGAGCGTTTAGAAAAAGAGCTTGGCAAGAATCAGTCCTATCTTGCTTCGATTGAAAATTTCTGGAATGTGATAGACCTAAGCAAAGGCAATGCGCAAGCCGGACGCGCTCTTGTAGAGCAGTGTCTCGCCTGCCATACGATTGATTCTCAAAAGCTTTCACGCTCTAGCGGACAAAGTAATGCAGAGGTCTCTGCTGCTTATGGTGTAACCCCACCTGATTTATCTAATATCGCCGCCGTATTTGACCACACTTACTTGGCGCATTTCTTAAAAGATCCTGTGTTAGCTTCAAAACTATGGCACAAAGAAGGGCTTGCCTATCCTATGCCACCCTACTCATATCTTAGCGATCAAGAAATTGCTGATATTATCGCTTACTTCACATCTATCGCACCAAAATCGCTAAACGATAAACAGGTGTTTGAGCAAGCGTGTGCGCGTTGCCATAGTGTGAGCTATGATAATCTTGCAAGCACAAGCAACCCACAAGATCTCGCGCGATACCTTGGGACAAAAGTGCCAGATCTATCAATGATGATTCGCTCTCGCGGAGAACATTATCTTGGCAATTTCATCAACGATCCACAACGATTACTACCCAATACTGCTATGCCTAGGGTTGGCGTTACAGAGCAAGCCGAGAAGCAGATTGTGGCGTATTTGGATTCTGTGGGTGATAGCAAGAAACACGAACGCAATGCGCTTGGATTTAAAATCATTGTATTCTTCCTTGTTATGACAATTCTTGCATACCTATGGAAGCGCAAAATATGGAGCGATCTCCACTAGTATAACTCGCTGCATCCGCAGCGAGTCTTCTCGCACAATCCACATTCCAAGACAAAGCTTTCTCACCATCAAATTGCGATGCGTCTAAATATCCACACTAGAATCTAGTAAGCCCAAAAACATAAAGGCTTCTTATGCAGTTATCAAACATATCTTTTCATCGCTCACGCCTAGCTTTTTGATTAGAAACTATATTTTTGGTATTTGTCTTTGGGCAGCTTGTGTATTTATTTTGCCAGATATTCAAATACCACTTATTATCATCTTGACAATCAATCTCTTATTCTTTCCATTTGCCACACTTATTTGGGGCGAAATGCGCGATACGCTTATGGGTAACACTGCGGTATTTTTGCCACTTTGGACTATGCTTTTTATTAAAATTTTTATCAAATGTATGATATTTGCTTTTGCAATTCCTGTTGAAGTGCTTGGGATTCTCTATATCTGGTTCCGCACCAAAAATGCTTCTTGAGAGATACTCCACAATCAAGCAGAAAAGATTGTTGCTGTTTATAATCTTTGCTTCAAAATCTCCCGTGCCTGTTTAATATCACACTCTATTTGAGCCTTAAGCTCTTGGAGCGAGTCAAAGCGGCGGTTTTCGCGGATTTTTTTATACATCTGTATCGTTAGCTGCTCTGGCACCTGCGTAATCTCACTATCGATAATATGACTCTCTATCGCGTATGCCCCATCTGTGCTGACCCTATGCCCAAAAAAGCTTATCGCCATTTTCTCACACACACGCGCAGCATAGACACCATTTGCTGGAAGCACATAGCCTTGAGTGCGGATATTTATCGTGGGGAAAAGCTCCTTGCTTGCTATCCCCTGCCCGCGTATCACATCGCCTGTTATCGTATAGTGCCAGCCTAGCATTGCATTTGCCACAGCAATATCCCCGTGCTGCACAAAGCTTTTGATCACGCTTGCGTGCAGTGGGATCTCACCATAGCAGACTTTAGGGACAATGACTACTTGCACTGCCTGTCTCCATCTTCTTTGCCTAAGCCCGCACAAATGCCGTAAATCATCTGCCCCATAAAGCCTATCCTTGCCAAAACGAAAGTCATAGCCTACAATGATTGTCTCTAAACTTGGCAAGGATTCTAGCAGTGTAGCGACAAACTCTTCTCCACTCATCTGCGCCACACTCGCAAACTCCACGACATAAGCATTTGGCAAGCGATCTAGCCGATCTTGCAATGAAGTAAGGAAACCTTGATGTGGCGGATTTTGATCACTCTGTATATGTGGATTTTGCTCATTGTTTATGCCATTGTGATTGTCGCATTTGATGGCTTTGTCAATGATTAGCACAGCACCGCGATCGCCCAGCAAATCAAGCAATTTCTTATGCCCCAAATGCAGCCCATCAAATTTCCCAATCGCCAGACTTGTGATCTGCTTAGATGCTAGATTCTCTGCAAGCATAGATGAAAAACTCTGCATTTCCTTCCTTTCCTTTCACGCTAGATTCTGCCACTAAGCTCACAGCAAATCCACGCGCACAAATAGTAGCGATACACTCTTGCAATGCTCTTTGGACCGCTTCTTGATCTTGCACGACACCCCTTCTACTCCGCTTAATCCCTCTGCCCACTTCAAACTGCGGCTTAAAAAGCACGATCACCTCATCGCCTAATCCACATAAATCATCAACAATACACCCAATGCCAATAAAGCTCACATCACACACCACCACATCAAAACGCCTACCATATTTACGCGTAAAATCTCGTATATCACACTGCTCAAACACCTCTACGCGAGAATCTTGAGCGATTTTTGGGTGTAGCTGATTGCTCCCCACATCGACACAGCAAACACGCTGCACACCATAGCGCAGCAGCACTTGAGTAAAGCCACCCCTAGCAGCCCCCACATCAATAGCACTGCCCCACGCCTTAAAAATCCCCTGCCCTTTGCATTCTTCTAAAAATCCTTGCAGCTTCTTTCCGGCGCGAGAGACATACTCATCCCCACACACCGCGATCCTAGAATCCACTTTTTTATCACTTACCCCAGAATCCACTTCCCTAGAATCCACTTTTTTACCCATCTCCCCGAAATCCACCTGAAATGCCGCTTTCCGCACCACCTTGCCACTAATTATCACCCTACCTTCTTTAATCGCCTCTTGCGCCTTTTGCCTAGAATCAAACCTCCCTATATCAACCAAATACTGATCCAATCGCATAATGCCCCTAAAATGCTTGAAATGGTATGACTTTAAACCCATAATCAAGTATGCTTACTTGCTCATCTACCATAATGCGCAAAAGCATATTATCTGTATCAATGAGAGGTGATTTTACAAATGCCACTAGATAGCAATTTGACCATTTATTGATAGGGTGCAACACTGCATCATACTCATCTTTGCCAAGCAGGCGCATATATTGTGGATCTAGCCAAGTTTTGCCATCACGAGTGGCGATTTGTATATGCAACCGCTGTAAAATAATAGGCTCTTGGCTTGGAGCATAAATCTCTATGAAAAAATACTCCAAATTCTTATAATATGTCCGCTCGATGTCATTCAAATAAGTCGCGAATATAACAAGATCGATTTTATCATTGCGTATGGTTTGGAGTTTTCTTGTGGCTTGGATTTTTTTTTCTTCTAGCATTTGCGGGTGGTAGCCTTTTTCAAAATAATTTGTGCAAGACACAAGCACCAAAGCAGCTATCATCACTAGGCATATTCTCCAAATCCCCAAAATAATCCTTTAGATTTTTCTTGTGAAAAAAACGCTATGATTATATCCATTTTTACCAAACGCACCCCCAAACACAAGGAAGCCTATGCGCCACCTTATAGAGACAAGCGACCTATCTACCGATGAGATTGAACACATCTTACACAAAGCCACGCAATTTCTCCCTATGCTAGAATCCACAACTTTAGATTCTACTCATCGCCCCTCACAAAGCCTAGCCCACACCAATATCATTACCATATTTTTTGAGAACTCCACCCGCACGCTAAGCAGCTTTGAATGCGCGGTAAAAAACTTGGGCGGCTCTATCACTAGACTTGATGTCTCGCGCTCCTCCACTTCAAAAGGCGAGACAATCAGCGATACCGCCGCAAATCTCAACGCTATGAGCCCACACGCCATCATTATCCGCCATCAAAGCTCAGGCGCACCTGTGCATCTTACCAAATCTGTCTCCTGCCCCATCATCAATGGCGGCGATGGTGCGCACGCTCACCCTACGCAAGCCTTGCTTGATTTACTCACGCTAAAGCAATGCCTAGGACAAAATCTCGCGGGCAAAAAGGTAGGTATTATCGGTGATATTAAAACTTCGCGCGTAGCCAATAGTAATATCGAGCTACTCTGTCGCTATGGTGTAGATCTCACACTCATAGCCCCACCCCACTTTCTCCCACTACATAGCAAGCTGCCTTGTGTGCATAATATTGCAGAAGTCATTGACTCCCTTGATGCTATTATTTCTCTACGCACACAAACTGAAAGGCACAGCAAGCAAAACTACGGCTCTTTACGCGACTATGCCAATCAATTCTGCCTAACAAAGCAACTCATAGGCAACAGAGATATTGTCATTATGCATCCGGGTCCTGTGCATCACAATATCGACATCGAAGATGAGCTATTAAAAGATCCTCGCTGCAAGGTTTTGCAACAAGTGCGAAATGGCGTGGCAGTGCGTATGGCAGTGTTGGAATTTTTTATCCTAGAGACAAAGGCATAAGATGCAAAATCCACAGATGACAAAACAGCTCAAAGTGGGGATTATAGGCATTGGTGTGGTGGGCAGCAGTGTCGTATCTATCCTAGAACAAAACAAGCATATCATCACTGCACGCACAGGCGTAGAAATTGTCGTTACAAAAGGCGTGGTGCGCGATATGCACAAAGCCAGAAACTGCTCTATTGCCCTTACAACCAATATTGATGAAGTGCTGTATGATGATGAAATTGATGTGATAATAGAACTTATGGGGGGCAAAGACCTACCTTACTACATCGCCAAAACCGCCATATCACAAGGCAAAGCTTTTATCACTGCTAATAAAGCTATGCTTGCTTACCACCGCTATGAGCTAGCGAGTCTTGCACGCACACCGATAGGATTTGAAGCGAGCGTATGCGGGGGTATCCCCATTATCAATGCGCTAAAAGTGGGCTTAAGTGCTAATGAGATTTTAGCAATAAGGGGGATCTTAAATGGCACCAGCAACTATATCTTAACCAAAATGGCACAAGATGGCTGGGACTTTGCCCAAGCATTGAAAAAAGCGCAAGAGCTAGGCTATGCTGAAGCAGATCCAAGCCTTGATATAAATGGACTTGATGCAGCCCATAAACTCTCAATCCTTGCTAGCATTGCCTATGGGATTGATGTGCGTCCAGAAGATGTTCTCATAGAGGGGATAGAGCATATAGCGTGCGAGGATATTGAGTTTGCCAAGGAGTTTGGCTACTGCATAAAGCTCCTTGGCATTGCCAAAAAGCACGATAATGCCATAGAGCTACGCGTGCATCCCACAATGATCGATGAAGAAAAGCTCCTAGCAAAGGTTGATGGCGTGATGAATGCTGTGAGTGTCGTGGGGGATTGCGCTGGGGAGAGTGTGTATTATGGAGCTGGGGCTGGGGGATATGCCACTGCTAGCTCTGTCATAAGCGATCTTATCACGATCGCGCGAAGCCTAGGGAAGCAAGCCCATACCGAACCAATGCTAGGCTTTATAAATGAGCAAAAACACACAATAATCCCCAAGCAAGACATCACAAGCAAATACTATCTACGAATCCTAGCCGATGACAAACACGGCGTTTTAGAAAAAATCGCCGCAATCCTTAGCCACAATCAAATCTCCATTAGCACATTTTTGCAAAAGCCAAGCGCGCAGGATTCTAGTAGTGCGCAAACTTATGCCAAAATCCTGCTTGCCACACACACAACCTCTGAATTTGCCATACAAAATGCCATTGCAGGCTTGCAATCCTTAGAAGTCGTGCGCGAAAAACCCATCATCATACGCATAGAAGAATAGCACCCCCCAAAGCCAATGCCCACACACACCCCACGCAACCAAAGTCGATCTAAGGGAGTGGCGGGAGAAGAGAAAGCGTGCAAATGGCTAGAATCTAAAGGCTTTAAGATTCTAGCGCGTAATTATTGCACACAATTTGGCGAGATCGACATCATCGCCTTGCGTGATAATCTTTTGCACTTTATTGAAGTAAAGACTTTTGCAGCAGATTCACTCTCTCCGCGCTATGCTATCACGACTAAAAAGCTAGAAAAAATCTATGCCAGCATTGATGTGCTGCTTTTTACTTGTCGTGATCTCTGGCTAGCCACAGAATCCACTATCCCTAAATGCAAGCACGATACTTATGCAATTATACGCACCCTCCAAGCCCTGCATATTGATCCGCAAAATTGCCAATATTGTGTCGATGCGCTACTGATTTGGGGTGATAATATTGAATTACTAGAAAATATAAGTCTTGAGTAATCTCTACAAGAATCTCACAAAGTCTGTGGCTACTTGGCGACAAATAAAGCAATAAGGAAGTTGTGCAACAATGAACAATTAGCAACTAGAATCTACAATATCACTTCAATAATCATCGCTGTAATTTTTGTGGAAATAAAACAAGTGGCCGGGAGAGAGGGATTCGAACCCCCGGAGGTGTTACCCTCAACGGTTTTCAAGACCGCCGCTTTCAACCACTCAGCCATCTCCCGATATACATATGAAAGACTTATGAAATTTGGAGGCGACACCCAGATTCGAACTGGGGAATCAGAGCTTTGCAGGCTCCTGCCTTACCACTTGGCTATGTCGCCCTTATCCCAGGTGGTGCCCGGAGCCGGACTTGAACCGGCACGGACGCAATGTCCGAGGGATTTTAAGTCCCTTGTGTCTACCATTCCACCACCCGGGCGATATATCAAATGCAAAAAACTTTAAGAATATGGATATATAAAAGTGGAGCGGGAAACGGGGATCGAACCCGCGACCCCAACCTTGGCAAGGTTGTGCTCTACCACTGAGCTATTCCCGCGTTGTAAAGCCGTAATTCTAGCAATGCTTGAGAAAAAAATCAAGATATAAAACTATTTTTTAGTATTTTTTGCCTACAATACGCCATATACTAGCACCTACACAGCTAGACTCTCAAAGGAATTTTATGCATTTTGAACCTTACCCATTTGAACGACTACAAACACTCCTAGCTGACATCACCCCAAATGCTCCTATCCGCAAACTCACCATAGGCGAGCCACAGCTACCCACACCACTATCTATCATCACTGCTCTGCAAGATTATGCCAAGGAGCTACGCTACTATCCCCCATCAGCTGGGATGCCCTATCTCAAAGATGCTATGCTAGGCTTTATCAAATCTCGCTATGGCATTACACTTAGTCACGATCAAATTATCCCCACCTTTGGCACAAGAGAAGTGCTATTTAATCTCCCGCAATTCTATCTAGCACATATCAAAAGTCCTGTTATCGCCCACCCAAATCCTTTCTATCAAATCTATGAGGGTGCGGCGATTGCGAGCTCGGCTACAACAATCTATATGCCACTCACACAAGACAATAGCTTTAAACCGCACTTAAGCGATGAGCAATGCAAGCGTGTCAATCTTGTGATCCTAAACTCCCCCAATAATCCCACAGGCTCTACCCTAAGCCTAGAAGAGCTGGCAGAATGGGTGCAAAAAGCCCTTAAATACGACTTTTTACTTGTGTGCGATGAGTGTTATAGCGAGATTTATGAGCTACCAGATAGCCTAGAATCCACTTTTTTACATAGCAATGCTCCAGCGGGGATTTTGCAAGCAAGCCTTGCAGTTGGTAATGCAAACTTTAAAAACATCTTAGCACTCAATTCCATCTCTAAGCGCAGTAGCGCGCCGGGCTTGCGAAGCGGCTTTGTCGCTGGAGATAGAGAGATCCTCCAAGGCTATATGACTTATCGCACTTATGCCGGGCTAGCCCAGCCTATGCCACTAGCGCGTGCTAGTGCGGTAGCGTGGAGCGATGAGGAAAGCGCACTAGAAATACGCAAAATCTACAGCCAAAATCTAAAGCTCGCACGACAATTATTCCCACATATCCCCATAGAGCCATATAGCTTTTATATCTGGCTACCTGTGGGCGATGACCTAGCTTTCACACAAGAGCTCTACAAGCACACAGGCATTGCAGTGCTACCGGGGCGATTCCTAGGTCGAGACAATGCTGGGCAAGGCTTCGTGCGCATAGCTCTGGTGTATCCAACAGAGCAAATGCAAGAAATCCTAGAAGATTTAGCGAAGTTTTATTATGCGTCATCTAGGGATTCGGCTTGTGGGCTAAAATCCACCAACGAGCAGCCAACGCTAAAAACACCGACAGAAAGCGTGTTTGATAGCCAAGCCGCAGGCGGCAGGATTTTTAATGAAAAAGCGGGGTTGTGCAGCCTTTTGCGCGGAGATAAGACTGATGGTCTATCGCACAAGCAAAAGGCAAACTCCTCGCTTTTTCGCAAAAAGCCAACGCCAAAAACTAGAATCCACTTTATCGGCATTGGGGGTATTGGGATCTCTGGGCTTGCCAAATACCTCCGTGCGCAAGGTGCGATCATTAGCGGTAGCGACATCGCTCACTCTCCTACAACCCACTATCTCCGCTCTCTTGGCGTGCAAATCCATATCCCTCACGACAAAGACGCGATACAAGATCAAGATCTAGTAATCCACTCCGCCATAATCAAGCACGATAATCCAGAGATTATTCAAGCAAAAGCTAGCAATATCCCCGTCCTATCGCGCGAGCAAGCCTTGAAGCTCATTTTAGATTCTAAGCGTGTCTTTAGCGTGTGTGGGGCGCACGGCAAATCAAGCATTAGTGCTATGCTCAGCAGCATACTGCCGGATTTTGGCGCGATTATTGGGGCAGAGAGCAAGGAGTTTCACTCTAATGTCCGCGAAGCCCAAAGCGAGTGCATTATCTTTGAAGCTGATGAATCAGACAAAAGCTTCTTAAACTCCAACCCCTACCTAGCCATAATCCCAAACGCCGAGCCAGAGCATATGGAGACCTACAACCACAATATACAAGAGCTCCACACCGCATATACACAATTCTTAAGCAAAGCCTCTCTGCGCTGTATCAACGATAGCGATGAGTTTTTGCGTAGCACTCCGGTGCCCAGTCTGCACCTAAACCCAGCCAAAGACATCACAGATATTGACTACTTTTTAGAAGATTCTATGCCTTATACGCGATTTTTCTTGAGAAATGTAGGGGAGTTTGCTGTATGGGGGCTAGGCGAGCATACAGCTCAAAATGCAGCCCTAGCAATACTTGCTGCCCTAGAGTTTAAAAAAGCGGATTCTAGAGCTATGCAAGAGGCAAAGACACTAGATGATATTTGCTACTCTGCTAGTCATATCCAGCAAGTGCGCGAGAATCTCAAACATTTTGCCGGGATCAAAAAGCGTTTTGATATTCTCTGCACTTCTCCTCTTACAATCATCGATGACTACGCCCACCACCCCACAGAAATCAAAGTCACTATCCAAGCCTTGCGCATCTATGCCAAGCTACGAGGTATTACAAGCATTACAGCAATATGGCAGCCGCATAAGTATTCACGGCTTTTTGACAACCTAAGCGCATTTCAAGAATGCTTTAATGATCTTCTATCAATGGGCGGAAAACTTGTGATTTTGCCTGTGTGGCGTGCTGGAGAAGAGAAAAGAGAGCTAGATTTAGGGCAGCTTTTTGCACATTGCAACCCCCTGCTTGCCACGCGAACCCAGCGCAATGCCAACACTCTAGAAATATATCATAATGACACTTTGCTTGCCACACTCGCGCAAGGTATCGCCATAGGCTTTGGCGCAGGGGATATTACTTATCAATTGCGAGGTGCAAAGTGATGGGACCGCTCTCTGTGATTGGGATTTTTTGCCTACTTGGTGCGCTTGCTGCTGTGCTACTCTATCAATCAAGCCTTGCTATATCTAGAAAACTTCTGCTAGGCTCTGTGCTACTAGTGCTACTCATATCACTTGGTGGATACAACTATATACAATCAAAGCGCACAAGTATCACCACGCTTTTGGAAGAAGCGTTTGGCTCCGGAGAAACGCTTGATTGCGAAGGGTTTTTGGTGCATAAAAACGACTTTAATCTCATTAGCCAGACCTACACACTCATAGGCAAGAGAGACACGCCAACAAGCAATATCATCATATCGCTAGAAAAGTGTAAAATCACCACACCTTCAAAAGAAGATGCCGAATTGCTCAATGGACACACTATTGAAGAAATAGGTCGAGAATAGTAGCTATGCCACCACTCAATGACACACAAAAAGTCCAGATTCTAGTCCAGAGCAAGACAATCATCATCATTGGGCTTTCACCTGATCCCACAAAGCCTAGCCACAAAGTTGCAGCATATTTGCAAGCACAAGGCTACACAATTATCCCCATCTATCCAAAGGGTGGTGAGATCCTAGGGCAAAAAGCCTTTAGCACGCTGCAAGAGTGTATCCACGCCATATATGCGCAAGGCATACATATAGACATTATCAACATCTTTCGCAAAAGCCAAGCCCTACCCCAAATCGCACAAGACATCATCGATCTAGGGATCAAGCCACAATGTGTATGGGTGCAGCTAGGGCTACACAATGCGCAGGCAAAAGATATGCTCACACGCGCCGGGATTGCTTATGAAGAAAATAGCTGCATTAAGCTAGAGCACCAAAGACTCTGCTAATTTATACCACCACACACTAGAATCTAAAACTTGGCATTATTTTTGCTAGTAGTTGCATAAGACTTTTCAACCACTACAAGGAATGGCGATGAAGCTAAGGAAGCTAGTGTTTGTTTGCTTGAGTGTTGGGCTTCTGCAAGGCGCGGATATTAAGCTAAACGATGCTCCGGCAAACTCCTTTCAAGATGCCTTTGAACGCGGGCTGATTTATGGGCACGCGGGATTGCTTTTTCAGCAGTCCATTGACAAAGCCCCAACTTATGGCGACATCAATCTAAGCCTTGGCTATGAGTCTAGGCGATTTATGGGCTATAAATTTGGCGCAGAACTATGGCTAATCCCTAAGCTTTACGAAGGATCTCCTAATGACTTTAGAAAAAGCCAAACCTACTTTGAAATGTCGCAAATCTATGCAGACTACTATAATCAATACGAGCGATTTGGTGGGACGATAGGGAGATTCCGCGCTAATGAAGAGTGGATCACGCATTTTAACGAAGGCTTAGCTTTAAGCTACGATCAAATCCCCAATCTCTCTCTAGCATTTATGTGGTCTTTGAGAAACGCCTACATCACTCCACACTTCTCACAAAACTACAAGGTATTTGGCGAGTATCAAAGCGGTAAAGTCGGGAAATGGACAGGAGGGGCATTTTATCTACGCGCGACACTCTCTATCCCTCAAGCTCCAATCAAACTCACGCCCTATATCTATCTTGTGCCAGACTTCTTTGTAGCACCGGGGCTTAAAGGAGAGCTTGATCTCCCTATCACGCAAAAGGTTCTTTTTAAAGGTATGGTGCATTTGACCTCTTATGTAGAGCTAAACGACCAGCGTAAAGTCCTAAATAGTGGTGGTGGTGGGATCATCTGGGCAGAAGGCGGGGTTGATATGTCGTGGATACGCATAGGTGCTGGTATCATCAACACCCCAAAAGGTGGGGCAATCTACATCGATGGCTTTGGGCAAAACACGCCCTTTGAGCGAGCCGATGGGATATTTTACTACAATGCCACGACTCCTTATGTATTTGTCTCTTCGGATTTATGGAAGTATGTGAGTGTATATGGAGCATTTAGGACAAGTATCATAAATGCCCAAAGTGTCTTAAACTGGGAGGCAAGAATGGATATAACCCCTATCCAAAATGTGCGTATGGGGATTAGCGCACTTGGCGTAAGCAACCCCACGCAAGCTCCATCAAAATTTGGGCAAAATCTTGGGAGCTATATGATCTTCCGCGGCTATGTGGAGTATCATTTCTAGGCACTCTCTAAGTCTCTTGGGCTTAAGGCTAGAATCCACTTTTTGCAGTTTTTGTGTGTTGGCAGCGTTATGTGAAAAAGTGGATTCTAGGATTTTTCACAACACCGCTATACTCCCACAAACACTATGGATTGCCACGCCGATTTCATCGGCTCGCAATGACAAAAAAGGGTGTTATGTGAAAAAGTGGATTCTAGGATTGAAGTTAGTTTTAGAGTAAAACGATTCTAAGGATTGCGGTGGGGCTGTGGTAGCTTTGCGGATTTTCTAAAGAAACCTGCTTCGGCTTCGCCTTGCACCGCTTCGCTTGTTTTCTAAAGAAACATCGGCTTGCGCCGAGCGGTATCCCTTGTTTTCTAAAGAAACATCGCCTAGCGGCGAGCGTTTTACTTGTTTTCTAAAGAAACTTCGCAACACTGCCGCATCGCTCGCCCAACACTGCCGCATCGCTTGCCCAAGACTGAATCGCTAATCGATAGCAACCCCTGCGACCCTCTCGCGCAAGAAGCTAAATGGCGGCAAAGGCAAAGGGAGCTTAAAGGCATTGGTATTGCCACTATGGATAGAATCTAGCTCTTTATTATCCTGCAAGCAGATTTTATCAAAACGCATATACCACACGCCATTTTCTGTAAAAATCTCACCTAGCTCACTTTTGCCACACGCCACTTTACACCCAAAAGGTGCGACAATCTCCTTTGCCTCACCTACTCTTATGGTGTGCTTACACACCGCCCATTGCCCACTTTCATCAACTTCAGCATTGACTTGGTAGCTACCTTCACTTATGGCAGTTTGGTGATTTTGGGTATTTGTCTTTTCATAAGGGCGATGGATAATATAGCCATCAGTAAAGCCGCGATTTTTCAGCGTTTGCAGCTCATTTGCAGCAAAGCTAGAATCCACTTTTACATCGCTACTATAATACCCATCAATACCCGCACGATACGCCCTAGCAGTAATCCCAGCATAGTAATTTGACTTTGTCCTGCCCTCAATCTTTAGCGCATCAATCGCCCCAGAATCCAAAATCTCCTTAATATGCCCGCTAAGATTCAAATCTTTAGAGTTAAAAATATGCGTCCCTAAGCCATCTTCCTCTTCTAGCCTCATCATCACGCCATTATCGGGATTTTTGACATACAATTCTTTGCCATTAAACTTCACAAGCTCGTCATTCTCCACATTTCGCACAAAATATTCATAATCAAATCGGCAGTCATTCGCACAGCTTCCGCGGTTTGGCACGCGCCCACTTTGCAACGCAGAGATAAGACATCGCCCAGAAAAGGCAAAGCACATACTCCCATGCACAAAAATTTCAATCTCCAAATCCGGCAAATGCTTTTTAATCTCCATTGCATCTTTTAGGCTAATCTCTCTTGCAGCGACAATGCGTTTAACGCCCATTTCATAAAAAACTTCGGCATCAAGCACATTTAAGACATTAGCTTGAGTGGATAGGTGGATAGGGATTTGTGGGGCAATCCTTTTACTCAAACGCACAACTCCCGGAGCTGCCATAATAAACGCATCAGGGGATAAATCAGCCATTTTGGCGATGTGAGATTCTAGGAGCTTGAGTTGGGAGTTAAAAGGAAAGCCATTGATGGCAACAAACACCTTTTTGCCTAGTCTATGGGCGTATTCCACGCCTTTAGCAAAATCTTCATAGCTAAATTCCTTGCCTGCTCTTGTGCGTAGGGAGAAGTGGCTCACCCCTCCATACACCGCATCCGCACCATACGCAAGGGCGATTTTTAGCTTATGCAAATTCCCCGCAGGAGAGAGAAGCTGCACCTTTTTAGATTCTACTTTAGATTCTATGGGCTTAGAGGCACTAGAATCTAGCGCGTGATTTGCTGGACTTGGTGGATACATTGTTGTGTCAGTCATCGCTAAGGCTTGTAGGTCTATTTCTTTTGCCCAAATGATGCGATTAGATTCTCAATATCTTGCGCATCGGCGATATTGGGATTATCATCGCCTGTGATATACACTGCTGAAGCGACTCTTTTAGTATCATCAATCTTGCTCTCAAAGAGTGAGTTCATATACTGCGCTAAAGCACGCATCACATTGATCACACGCTCAATGCGCTGGCGGTTGATGTCTTGAAACTGCATAATATCCATAGCCTGCAAAATCGCATCAGAGCAGTTGTTTGCACTTTCGCTGACTAAAGCTACTTCATCAAGTATAGATCGAGTGGATTCTAACGCACTCTTAAAGCTCTCCACATTAGGAAAATGCTCCACAAGCTTACTAAAGAGCTCTTCTTGGGCTGTGAGATAGGACTTAATCTTCTTAGAGGATTTGATAATTTCTTCCGCATTTGAGCTAATAATATCAAGCTGGTCAAATACCTCCCCAGCTTTTACCTCTGTATCACGCGTAACATCATCAAGCTGATGGACAACCTTGTGATCTTTGTCTGGCGGTGGAGGGGGCCAATGCTTTGAGGCATGGACACGGAAGTTATTAGGATCAAAGCCTTCATTTGCGACAACATCTTCACTTGTAGCCTGCTCTTGAGTGGATTCTACCCCATCAATACCCTGCAAGCCAGAATCCCCTTCATTCATCAATGCATCTAGCTCTTCTTGCGTCATCACACACCCTTACGCCAATCAAAATAAGATCGATTATACACCACAAAAGTTTAATATTATATGAGCTTAACCCCATTGCGCCCCTAGATAACTACCATATGCAAGGAAATGCAAGCATCTATTTGCGATAGCTCTTGTAGCACTGCGTTAGAGACTGCATTATCCACCAAAATCACCGCAAGTGCTTCATTTTTGGCATTGCGCGCAAGCCTAAAATCCGCGATATTGATTTGGTGCTTGCCTAGGATTTGACCAACACTCCCTATAACACCCGGGACATCAGTATTTTTAAACAAAATCATTCGCCCCTTTGGCTCAATCAATGCTTCAAACTCATTGATCGCACTTAAGCGGATAATATTGTCATCAAACACTGTTCCAGATACACTTAGGCTACCATTGTTTGTATAAGCAGTTAAAGTAATGAGATTTTTATAAGAAGTAGAACTCTCGCTTGCTTTTTTCTTAATCTCTATACCACGCTCTTTGGCAAGAAATGGCGCATTGACATAATTGATCTTATCGCCAAGAGAAGGCTTCAATGCGCCGACTATCGCATAAATTTCAAGAGAATCAATATATTGACTAATCTCACCTTGAGTTGCAATCTCAAGTGAAGTTAGCACGCTTTTATCAAGCTGCGAGCAAAGGAAGCCTAGCTTTTGCGCAAGCTCGGTGTAATGCCCCACAAAATCAGGGAGCTGCGTGGCATTTGATGGAAGATTGAGCGCATTTGGATAGGCGATACCACGAGCTGCCTCCATCGCGGCTTGTGCTGCTTGCTTGGCGATTTCTTCTTGGGATTCTAGTGTGTTTGCACCAATATGCGGAGTAACATAGACATTTGGCAAATCCAAAAGCTTGCAGCTAGTCCCTGGCTCTTTGTCAAAAACATCAATCCCAGCCCAGCGCACCTTGCCACTTTGCAGGCTTTGGTATAAATCCTCTTCATTATATAGCCCACCACGAGCGCAGTTGATCAAAATCACACCATCTTTCATCTTAGCAATTTCTTTGGCGGTGATCATATTTTTTGTTTCAGTATTTTTAGGAGTGTGGATCGTGATAATATCGCACGATAAAATCTCATCAAAATCCTTTACATACGATACGCCAGCATTGATTGCCTTAGATGGCAAGATATATGGATCGTATGTCAAAACTTCTGCCTCAAAAGCTTTGCAGCGGATACCAACCCTAGAGCCGATATTTCCAAAGCCAATCACTCCTACTCTCTTGCCTTTAAGCTCTGTGCCATACCAGTCCTCTCTTTTCCATTTGCGCTCATCTTTGAGCTGGGCATTAGCCCCCGGAAAATTCCGTATCGCGCTCAAAATATGCGTCATCGTAAGTTCTACTGCAGCAATGGTATTTGCTGTTGGGACATTCATCACCACAATCCCTTGCTTAGAACAAGCATCAATATCGACATTATCCACACCCACGCCAGCACGCACGATCGCCTTAAGAGCAGGGACATTGGCAAGAAACTTATCCCCAATCGCCGTGGAGCTACGAGTGATTGCCACATCAACCTCTTGCAATGACTGCAGTAATTCATCTTTAGGCAAGCTAGCTAGATTGAGTAAAGTTATGTCGCTTTGGGAAGCAAGCATATCTAAACCTTTTTGGTGGATATGATCACATACGGCTATTTTATACATTGCATCTCCTTACTGATAGGTGTATGGAACTTCATAATACTGCAACTCCTTTATAAGCTGCTGTGCCTTGATATATTCCTTTGGAATATATACAACCAAATCTATAGAGTTCGTATTTTTGCTATAAGCAAACTCTATATTCCTTTGCTTAAACAACTCATTTAAACAAAAAAATAAATACTGATCCACAGCAGAAATAAAAATCTTTTGCGGTATAGCTTTAATCTCTGGATCCACAAAATCCACGAAAATCTCAAACTCCTGCGCTGGATATGAATAGGCTTTGTTGAAATGTTTAAGGTTATCAAGCCAATTGTCTTTTGTGGGATTTGGCATTGTAGCGACGGGGGCTTCTGTGGCAAACTCAAACCCAATATGTGTAGCTTTTACTTTTGATTCATAGTAGAAAAGCCATCCAATACTCCCCCCTATAAGCACACAAGCAAACAAGACAAGTATAATAGCCTTTGTTTTCATATAGCCCCAATTTATGAGTGCTGAATTTTATTTTTTAGCTTATCTCCAAGCGTCATTTTATCGGTATTGTTGATAGCGCGAATTTCTTCTTTTTGCTTTTGTCGCTCTAGTCGCTTTACAGATACGCGCACGCGGTTATTTTGCTTATCAATGGAAGCGACCACACCCTCAATCTCACTCCCAACTTCTATCGCTTCTTTTTCTAGTGGATACAAGTCTTCATTGCGTATAAGAGCATCCATACCATCAATTTCTACAAACACGCCGAAATCCTTGATGTCTATCACCTTGCCTTTGACAATATCATCGACTTTATATGTCTTGCTAAACACTTCTGCTGGGGACTCTTTTAAAGCCTTTCTGCTAAGGGAGATTCTTTGGTTTGTGCCATCTATCTTGACAATCCTTACTTCAACTTCTTCTCCAACCTTGAACGCATCTTTACATTTATTGCCCTTCTCCCAAAACGCATCTTCATTGTGCAGTAGTCCATCTACTTGCCCCAAATTGATAAACGCCCCAAAATCTGTCAAAGTAGCAACCTTGCCTTTCACTACATCATTAAGTTTATATGCTTTCATAAAGCTATCAAAAGGCTTTTCTAAAAGATTTTTCAACGATACGCGTAGTCTGCGACTAGTTGGATCAATTTCTATCACTTCCACATCAATCTCATCACCTACTTTCAACACATCGCTTGGGTGTTTAATATCCTTATCCCAAGAAATTTCAGAAATATGCAAGAAGCCCTCCACATCATTGCCAATATCCACAAAAGCCCCATACGCCTCAATATTGCTTACAACCACCTTGATCGTATAGCCCTTTTGCAGCTCTTTTTGCACCTCCTGCCAAGGATCTTGCGTAACAGCCTTGATAGAGAATGACAATCGCTTTTTCTCTTCATCATAGCCCACAACTTTAAGCGATACGACATCACCCTCTTTGTAGAGTTTAGCGGTATTCACAGGACCCTTATGGCTAATCTCTGTGTAATGCACAAGCCCCTTGATACCATCAACTTCCACAAACATTCCAAAGCTTGTGATACTCTTTACAACCCCTTCAAACACCCTGCCATCTTCTTCTAAGAGTTTTTTAACTCCCTCTGCCTGTCTCACATCATCAATCTCAAAAAATCTCTTGCGAGAAACGATGATCGATCGCTCATCTGGACGCACATCGATAATGCACGCTTTCACCCTTTGTCCAATATTCTTCGCAGAATCCTTGAGTGCAGCCGCTGCACGAGGCATAAAGTAATCCACACCATCAGCTTCTAGCACATAGCCGCCCTTGTTCTTGCGGATAATTTTTCCCTCAACAACCTTGTCTTTAAAATCACTGCCAAGCTCTTTGATCTTTTGCTCCACATTGGCAAGCTTGATAGCCTTTTTATGTGAAACACTAGGTCGCTCACCTCTCCCAGCAGAGACAAACACCACAATCTCATCGCCCACATTAAAGGGGATCTTGCCATCTTTATCTGCAACTTCTGCCAGCCCCAAAAACCCTTCTAGCTTCTCACCCACATCAACAAGCAAGCCGTTATCTTGGATAGCGATCACCTTGCCTGTCTTCACCTGTCCTAGCTCTTCTTGTCGCTCTCGCTCCGCAAGCATTCTTGCAAATTCGCCATTATCCTCTGTATCATCCAAAACTTTCAACATTCTATCGCCTTTATGAAAAATGTCGCGATTCTAGCGGATTTTTGCTTTTAGTAAGCTTTATTAGCGGGATAGATTCTTAAAGCTTTTACCCTTTATTCTGCACGACTTCCACAGACAGCGCAGAATCCTTTACATCAAACACCACCCTATCGCCCTCTTGCACCTTTGCTTCTAAAATCAGCTCCGCTAGCCTGTCTTCTACCTCTTCATACATCGCCCTTTTTAGCGGTCGTGCGCCAAAGACAGGGTCAAAGCCCACTTCCGCGATAAAGGCTTTGGCAGCTTGTGTCAGCTCAATACCAATCCCTCTATCACCAAGCTTTGTAGCGATATTAGCAAGTAGATTCTCAACAATTTTTGTGATATTCTCAAGTGAGAGCGGATTGAATATTACAATATCATCAAGCCGATTGATAAACTCCGGCTTGAAGTAAGCCTTCAGCTCATCTCGCACCGCTGCTTCGCGCTCTTTTGTATCAGCTATATCCATAATCTTTTGGCTGCCAATATTGCTTGTCAAAATGATAATGGTATTTTTGCAGTCAATCGTTACGCCCTTGTTATCCGTGATCCGCCCATCATCAAGCACTTGTAAAAGCAGATTAAACACATCTGGGTGCGCTTTCTCAATCTCATCAAACAGCACCACGCTATAAGGCTTCCTGCGCAGAGCTTCTGTGAGCTGCCCGCCCTCTTCATAGCCCACATAGCCCGGAGCCGCGCCCACTAGCCGACTCACCTCGTGCTTTTGCATATACTCGCTCATATCAAAGCGGATAAGGTTTTTCTCACTATCAAACAAAAAGCGCGCCAACGCTTTAGCAGATTCTGTCTTGCCCACGCCCGTGGGTCCTAGGAACAAAAAGCTGCCAATGGGGCGATTGCTATCACTTAGCCCCGCTTTATTGCGCTTTATCGCGCGCGCTATGGCTTTTAACGCTTCATCTTGCCCCACCACACTTTGGGCTAGCTCTTGCTCTATGCCTAGAATCCTATCTTTCTCACTTTGAAGCATTTTGCGCACAGGGATTTGTGTCCAGCGGCTCACGATCTCTGCGATACTCTCTTGTGTTACAGCATTCTTTAGCAATGTCCCGCCTTCTTGCATACTCGCCCATTTTTGCTCTAATGCCTGCAAGGCTTCTTTCTCCGCTGGCAAAAGCCCGTATTCGATCTCTGCTGCCCTTTGCAAGTTCCCCTCTCGCTTGGCGATCTCACCCTCGCTTCGCAACGCATCGATTTTATCCTTGCTTTGGGCGATTTCTTGGAAGACTTGCTTTTCATTCTCAAAGCGCGCTTCAAGCCGGCGTTGCTCCTCTTTGGCATTGCCTAGCTCTTGCTCTATCTCTGCAAGCCTATCGGCATTCGCGCCCTTTTTGGCACCCTTTTCCGCGCTATTTGCCTCCATTTTGATCGCTTCTTGCTCGATGGTGAGATTCTCAATTATCCGCTTGATAGAAGCAAGTGCGTTTGGCTGGGATTCTATCTGCATTTTTAGCTCCGCGGCGGCTTCATCGATGAGATCAATCGCCTTATCAGGCAAAAATCGATCTGTGATATAGCGAGCTGAAAGCTTCGCCGCTGCCACTAGCGCAGAGTCTGTAATGCTCACTTTATGGTGAGCTTCAAGCCGCTCTTTTATCCCGCGCAAAATATGCAGCGACTCACTCACGCTTGGCTCATCAAGCGCGATAGGCTGAAATCTACGCGTAAGCGCGGCATCTTTTTCAAAATATTTGCGATATTCCTTAAGCGTAGTTGCGCCAATGGTATGTAGCTCACCTCGCGCTAGGGCTGGCTTTAAGATATTTGCCGCATCCATACTGCCTTCAGCTGCCCCAGCCCCCACGATCGTGTGGATCTCATCGATAAACAAAATCACATTCCCAGCCTTTTTGACTTCATCGACCACTGCCTTTAGCCGCTCCTCAAACTCCCCGCGATACTTCGCCCCCGCCACAAGCGCGCTCATATCAAGCGCGATGACGCGTTTGTGCTGCAAGCTTAGGGGGACTTCTTTACGCACGATCCTTTGGGCTAGCCCCTCTACCACGGCTGTTTTGCCCACACCCGGCTCGCCTAGCAAGATGGGATTATTTTTGCTCTTGCGGATAAGGATTTGCATCATTCGCATAATTTCTTCATCTCTGCCGATGACTGGATCAAGGCTGTTTTCCAACGCCTTTGCCGTTAGATCGATCCCAAATTTCGCCAAAGATTGCAAGGTGCTATCATCATTTTGATTGCTGATTTTCGCTCCTTTACGCATAGATTCTAGGGTTTTTATCAGCTCGTGCATATCGATATGCTTGCCTAGAATCTTTACAAACATCTCGCTTTTGCTATTTGCGATGATAATGCTATCAAGAGCGATATAGCTATCGCCATTTTGCGTGGCGTGTCCTTGTGCGTTGTGCAGGGCGGTAGCAAGCTCTTGGGATAATCGCAAGCTATCTTTGTTTATGTGGGAAGTTTTGGGGAGATTTTCTACCACACTTTTTGCCTCTAGGGTGATAGCGGCTTTATCGGCGTTCATCATCGTTAGGGCTTGGTTTAGGATACTTTGGGTATCAGTAAGCATTGCCCAAAGCAAGTGGGCTGAAGTGATTTCTTGATTATTGGCGTGTAATGCCAAAGATGCCGCAGAATCTAGGGCTTCTCTGCTTTGATTGGTTAATTTCTCAAACATTTCTTACTCCTTGAAATAGCACTTATATAATCCAAAGCAATGTAATATCGCTAAGTTTTATACACTAGGCATTATATAAATTTAGTCATTTACTATCAAGTTTATTTATATATAAACACATAGATTTTCTAGATTCTAGCAGACCAGATTCTAGAGTAGTGGATCCTATCCACAAGCACACGCTTATCCAGCGACTACTTCCCCTAGCAAACAAGGATTCTAGGAGTTGTGTTTGTGTTTTTTGTGGATTGCTAAAGAATTGCGCTTTATTTTTTATGGATTGCCACGAAAATCCTTGCGGATTTTCTCGCAATGACGAAAAAAGGCTGAAAATTAAAAAACCTGAAAAACTAAAGAGAGTCGCGGGCGGTAGGATTACAAAAAGTGGATTCTAGGGCTAAACGCCAAAAATGTAAAAAGTGGATTCTAGGATTGAAGTTAGTTTGAGGGCAAAACGATTCTAAGAATTGCGGTGTTGCTAGTGGGGCTTTTTAAGGATTTTAGGGGGGAGCTAGACTAGAGGTCTGCGGTTCCCCTAAAATCCTTAAAAAGCCCCACTATGGATACCCAAAGCTGAATCGCTATGGGCTAAAAAAAGTAATGCCAGCGCATAGAGGCATTATGCGTAATGCCTAGCAATCCCCCTACTGCCACATACCCAGCAGAGAAGTTCCCAGCTTTGTCTGTGTGGTAGTTCACCATAAAGGTGCCTTGGTAGAAAAATGGAGCTAAATGCACTGCTGCTGCTCTGCCTGTGGTCTCCTCTATGGTATAAGCCTTGCCATTCAGCGTAGGGGTAATGCCTACATCTGCATTCATTAGATACCTAAAGCCCCCACCTAGTGTGGTAGAAATCCTCTTGCCATACTCTTGGTAGTAGTTTAAGTTGGCTTGGGCATAGGTAACTGCATAGCCTTGGCTTAGTCCGCCATAGCGTAGCTCACCAGAGCGATTTGTCCTCATCTCAAAGTCTCCTAGATAGCCGCCCTCTACTCCTACTCCAATTGATGGGAAGAGGATAGACTTAGCCCCATACATATACACAGATGAGCCTAGTCTCAATGATGAGCCAAAGTTGATATTCCCTACATTGGCACTAAATCGCATACCATTCATATCTTGTCCTACAGATATATCACTATAGCCACCATTGACATCAGCCATATAGTAGAATCCTGCTAGCTTCGTCT